>CAUJIY010000033.1 GCA_963205295.1 Pseudomonadota bacterium | reverse complement strand
GCTGCTGCACTGTGTCTGTCGGCCCTGCTGGCCACGCCCGGTCAGGCGCAGTCGTTCGGCATCGGAGGGTCACAGTCGCGCAGCGGTGACTGGGAGGCCTACGGCGGTCTGCGGATGGCGCTCAGCGAGTCGGTGGACTTCGAGGGGGGCTCGAATATCGACCTCGACGACGACCTGGGCTTCACCTTCGGCGTCGGTTACAACATGAACGACCACTGGCTGTTTGGCGGGGAGATCAACTGGCACTCGCCGGACTACGATGGCACCGTCGTCTCGGCGGATTCGCCGCTAGTGAGCGAGCGGCTGTCGGGTGAGCTCGAGATGTTCGCTCTTTCGGGCAGCGCTACGTATCACCTCTTCGAGGGGCCGTTCACGCCTTTCGTGAGTGCCTCGGTCAGTTACACCTGGATCGATACCAACATCGCTGACGGTCCGCCCCAGCTCGGCTGCTGGTGGGATCCATGGTGGGGCCAGATCTGCAACTACTACGTGGATACGAAGGACGAAGAAGAGTTCGGCTACGGCATCGCCGCCGGCGTACGCAAGGACTTCACCGGCTGGTTTGCGCGCCTGGCCTACGAGCAACGCTGGCTGGACATCAGCAACAGCGCCGACGGTTCACCCAGCTTCGGCAGCATCCGCCTGGACTTCGGCAGCCGCTTCTGAGGCTGCCCGGCGGCCCGAGGCCGGCCGGCACAGGCGGGCAACCCGGCAGGCGCGGTGTTGCCGCCACGCCTGCCGTGAGCGATTCCTGCGATCCGGATCGCGTTTCCCGGCCGCGTATCAGGGCCTGGAGATCGGCTGCGCCGGCGCAGCCTGCGGGATCAGCGGGATGTTGCGCGCGAGCGCGAAGCTCGTGATCGCGTCGAGCTTGTTCTCGACCTGGTAGAACCGCGCCAGCTTGGTCTCGGGCAGCGCCTTGCGGAATTTCCTCAGATAGCTCTTGCGGATCGCCAGCGTTTTTTCCTGGAACTTCAGGGTGTCGGCGATGAGCTGCTTCGCCACGGCATCCGTCAGGTTGTCGTAGCTGGCGGCATAGTCGGTGATGACCTTGACGCGCAGGGCGCCGGCTTCCTTCATGTCCGCCATGTAAGCGTCGTACAGCGGCCAGAAGGCGCTGCCTTCCTCGGCGGTCAGGTCAAGCGCCTGGCTGACGACGATCTTGCGCTCGGTCTGCACCAGGGTCCGCGCTTCTTCCGTGGCCTGTGCCAGGTCGGCGAAGGCCGGGTTGACCTGGGCGCTGGCCAGCATCGGCAGCGCCATCATAGCCAGCGTGGCGGTGAGCAGTCGGGGTGTGGTCATGTCGTGTCCTGCGTCGGTGGGAACGAAGATGCAGTCTAGGGGTGCGGCTGGCGATTTGTCACCTCGTTCCCGGCGCGGGAGGCATGGGTCCATGCGGTAACATGCCGGGCGATGCCGGTCCTGCGTCACGGCCGGCACATCGGTCCGATTGCCGGGACCCGGAGGGAGGGGCAGGCATGCGTCGTTCTTCGGCAGTCCACCATGCCACCGTGTCGATCGCGGTAGCGGCGATGCTCGCGTCCGGATCGCGGACCCTGGCAGAGGAGCCGGCAGCCGCCCCGGAAACGGCCCGTCCCCGCATCGGGCTCGTGCTCGGCGGCGGTGGCGCGAAGGGGGCGGCACACATCGGCGTGCTGCGCGTGCTCGAGGAACTGCGCATCCCGATCAACTGCGTCACCGGCACCAGCATGGGCGCGCTGGTCGGCGGCACCTTCGCCGCCGGCATGCCGCCGGCGGAGATCGAACGCGAAGTGCTCGGCATCAACTGGTCGAAGACCGTCGGTTCGGAGGGGCTGCGCGACCGCATGCCGATCAGGAAGAAGCTGCAGGGCCTCACCTACACCAACAGCCTCGACCTCGGGATCGAGGGCGGTACGATCCAGACGCCGGGCGGATTGCTCAAGACCCAGGACATCGAGGACGTGATCCGCGATCTGGTGTCGGGCGCACGCTTCACCCGCGACTTCAACAACCTGCCCATCCCGTTCCGTGCCATCGCCACCGACATGCTGGCCGGGGAGATGGTCGTGCTCGACCGCGGTGATCTCTCGGTCGCGATGCGCGCGAGCATGGCGGTGCCGGGCGCGTTTTCGCCGGTGGTCAACGGCGGCCGTGTGCTCTCCGACGGCGGCATGATGCGCAACCTGCCGGTGGACATCGCACGCGGTCTGTGTGCCGACGTGGTCATCGCGGTATCGCTGGCTTCGCCGCCGCCACGGGCCGAGGACCTGGATTCCGCCATCGCGCTCGCCGGGCGCTCGCTCGATGTGATGATCGACGCCAACCAGAAGGCACAGCTCGCCACGCTCACGGCTCGTGACGTGAGCATCGTCGTGCCCATGGGCGACATCGGCTCGGCCGCGTTCGAGCGCGCGCCCGAAGCCATCCCGCTCGGTCGCACGGCCGCCCTGGCGCAGCGTGAGGCGCTGCTGCGGTACGCGGTACCCGAGGCCGAGTACCTCGCCTGGCAGCAACGGGTGCAGCGCGGCGACGGCGCGGCGGTGCGGCTCGCCGATGTGCGCATCGTCGGTCTCGAGCGTGTCACTCCGGCCTATGTCCAGGCCGAGATGCGGCACGTAGTCCCCGGTGCGACCGTCACCACGGCGCAGATCGTCGCGGACACGGGTCGGGTGTTTGCACTCGGCGATTTCGAGAAGGTGGAGTACCGCTTCACCGGTCCGAAGGACGCGCGGGTGCTCGAGATCCGGGCCATCGAGAAGGCGTGGGGGCCGGACTTCCTGCGCTTCGATCTCGGCCTTGCCGCCAACGGCGACGGTATGCTGCAGGCGATCCTGCGGGTCGACCACGATCGCACCTGGATCAACAGCCGCGGGGCGGCCTGGCACAACGCGCTGCAGCTCGGCACGGAAACGCTCGTGCAGACCGATTTCTACCAGCCGCTCGACGTACGCCAGCGGTTCTTCGTCCAGCCGGTCCTGCGCTACCAGCGCGAGATCGAGGATATCTACAACGATGGTGAACGCCTCGCGCGCTACACCGAATCGGAGGGGTACGCCGGGCTCGACGCCGGCGTCAGCTTTGGCACCCGGGCGCAGTTGCGCGCCGGACTGAGGCGCGGCTTCATCAAGGCCGATCGTGACACAGGACCGGCTGTCTTCCCGGAGGTCGACAGCCAGGCGGACTCGAGCGCGGTGCTGGGGCTTTTCTACGACACCCGCAATGCGGTCGGGCTGCCCACCAGCGGTACCCTGCTCAATGCGCGCTACGCGCATTCCGGGGCGTGGTTCGGCGGCGAGCAGGACTACGACCTCGCCGAGGGCGTGGTTCTCAAGTCCGTACCGTTCCGGGGCGATGCGCTGACGCTGATACTCGGAGCGGGTGGCGAGCTCGAAGGCGAGCTGCCGGTCACGCAGGAATTCCAGCTCGGCGGCATCCGCACCTTCCCGGGCCTGCAGCGCGGTGAGATCCGCGGCGACAGCTACTGGTTCGCCGGCACCTCGTACAACTGGAAGGTCGCCGACATCCAGTCGCTGTTCGGCCAGGCGCTCTACACCGGGCTGCGGCTCAACGCCGGGCGCGTCGGTGGTCGCATCGATGACATCAACGATGGCACGCTGTACGGTGCAGCGGTTTCCCTGGGCGGCCTCACCCCGATCGGCCCGTTCCTGCTGTCGCTCGGCTGGGTCGACAACAACAGCTTCCAGCTGCAGTTCGCCCTCGGCCGGCCGGTGGCCGAAGGCTCCATGCTCGACGACGTGCGGTGAACGCGGGGCGCTGGCTGACGGCGATCGCGCTTGCCGCGATCGTCCTGATCGCCGCCGGCGTGGTGGCTCTCCATCGCGGGGTCCCCGGCCACCTGCTCGCCGACTGGGCCAGTGCCCGCCTCGGGCGTACCCTGGCGCTCGACGGGCCGGTGTCGATCCGCATCGGCCGCACGCTGCGGTTGAGCGCCGACGGCCTGCGCCTCGCCAATGCAGCCTGGGGCAGCCGCCCCGACATGCTGGTCGTGCGGCGCCTGGTGCTGGAGGTCGACGCCTGGTCGCTCGTGCACCATCCCGTGCTGGTCCGCCGGATCGAGGTCGACGGCTTCGACCTGCTGCTCGAGCGCAACCGCGCGGGCGCAGGCAACGGGGACCTCGACGCCGGCACGCCGCGCGCGCCGCTGCGCTGGCCCGGGTCGCTGCCGCTGGTCGTGGAACGCATCGCGCTGCCCGGCGCCCGCGTGCGCTTCGCTGGCCCGCGGCTCGAACGGCCGCTCGACCTGCACTTCACCCGGTTCGAACAGCGCCTTGCCGATGGCTCGATGCTGGCGCTCGTCGTCCGCGGCAGCGCGAACGGCGTCCCGCTCGAACTGGCGCTGCAGGCGGGGCCCGTGGACGCACTTCTCGCGGGGCGCGACATCCGTGCCGTGATCGACGGCCGGCTCGGGGAGTTGCAGCTCGCGAGCCGCTGGCGCATCGACGATCTCGCGCGGCCGGTGGATTCGCAGGTGGACCTGCAGCTCGACGGCCCGGATGCGGGCTACGTTGCTGCACGGCTCGGTGTGAGCGACCTCGGTACCGGACCCATGCACCTCGTCGGCAAGCTGCGTCCTGCAGGCGCGGGGCGCGGCGTCCGCGGCGAGGTGGCCGGGTCGCTGGGCGCATTCACCCTGCAGCTTCGTGCCGAGGTCGCCAATCCCGCGGCGATGGAGCACCTGGCACTCGACCTCGATGTCGCCGGGCCGGATCTCGCCTTCGCCGGTGGCCTCGCCGGGATCGACCACCTGCCGCCCGGACCGTTCCGGCTGCGGGCGCGGGTCGAGCGCGCCGGCACCGCGCTCGAGGTGCACGAGGCGCAACTCGCGCTCGACGACGATCGCGTGGAGCTGAGCGGCAGCATCGGGCGGCTCGACGTGCTCGCCGGCAACGACCTGCGTTTCCACGCGCAGGGCACCGACCTCGCCCGCTATCGGGCGTTGACACGGCTGCCGGCCGACGTCGGCGGTCCCTTCGATCTCGCCGGCGCGTTGCGCAGCAGCCGCGGGACAGAAGTGCTGTCGCTGCAGGCGGCGACCAGCCTCGGCAAGCTGCGCATCGACGGCCCGCTCGGGCGCCATCCCGCATACCACGGCACGCGCGTCGAGCTCGCGCTGGCCGGGCCGAGCCTGCGGCGCATCGGCCGCCTGGTCGGTACCGGCCGCCTGCCGGAAGTCGCCTTCACTGCGCGCGGTGCCGTCGAGTGGCGGCCGGATGGCGTGGTGATGCACGGCATCGCCCTGCGGGCGGGTGCCGATGCACTCGATCTCGATGGGCGCCTCGCCCGCGACCCTTCAGGCCCAGGCACGGACCTGCGCTGGCAGGCACGGGGCGAGGACCTCGGCAGCCTCGCCCGGACGCTCGGCATCGGGCCGGCGCCGGCGGGCGAGTACGCCCTGCAGGGACGGTTGCGGCGCGAGCGCGGCGCGACCCGTCTCGACGACGTGCGGGGAACCATCGCCGGCGCCACGGTGCAGCTCGCCGGCCGCGTGGCCGACGAACCCCGGCGTGGCACACGGCTCGAGCTCGCACTGCAGGGGCCGCGCCTGGAGGCATTCGCCCCGCTGCTGCCGCAGGTCTCGCTGCCACGGGGGCCGTTCCGGGTCGCCGGCGGCCTCGATCTGGCGCGCGAACGCCTGGTGCTGAGGAAGGTGCGTTTCGCGGCCGACGGCCTGGAGGGTCGCGCCGACCTCGATCTCGCGCTGCCGACCGCTGCGGCGCGCGGGCGATTCGACCTGGAGGCGACCGGCGCCGACCTCGCGCGCTACCTGCCGCAGCTCGGGCGTGCGCCGCGCCAGCCGACGCGCTTCGACCTGAAATTGCGCGGCGCCGCCGACGGCAGGCGCTGGAATCTCGACGAAGCGCGGCTCGACACGGGTCTCGGACGGCTCGCGGCCAGCGGCCAGCTCGACTGGCATCCCGACTTCTCGGCGACGGTGCTCGCGCTCGAGCTGCACACGCCGGATCTCGCGGCCGCCGGCAGCCTGCTCGGTCTCGCGCTGCCGGCCCAGCCGCTCGAACTCGCGGCGCGGTTCAGCGGCACGCCCGTGGCGTTCCACATGGAGGAGGCGCGCGGCCGGCTCGGCGGCGCGGACTTCGCCGGGCGCGTGCGGCTCGATCTGACAGCCCGGCCTGTGGTCGATCTGGACCTGCGTTCCGACCTGCTCGACCTGACGCCGTGGCTCGCCCTGGTCGAGCCCCGGCGCGCGCGGGCGCCGCGCCGCGGCGGAGCCTTGCTGGTGCCGGCTGCACCCGTTCCGCTCGCCTGGCTCGACCTCGCCGATGCCACGCTCGATGTGCGCGCGCGCCGGGCGCTGGTCGGCGGCTTCGCATTCGACGACCTGCGTCTCGCCGCGCGGGTGCATGCCGGTGCGCTCGAGCTCGATGCACTCGAACTGCGCACGCCGCCCGACGGGCGTGTCGCCTTCGCCGGCAGCATCCGCCGGCAGGGCGAAGGAGCCTCGATCACGCTCGAGGGACACGGCACGCAGGTCGCGCTGGCACGCCTCGCCGACACGCGCGCACAGCGCGCCACCCGCCCGCACGCGCATTTCGACCTCGCCCTCGCCGGCGAAGGCCGCACCTGGCGCGAGCTGGCGCAGTCGCTCGATGGCAGCGTGCAGCTGCTCACCGGCGCCGGCACGTTGCCGGC
This sequence comes from Pseudomonadota bacterium, assembly GCA_963205295.1. Lineage (GTDB taxonomy): Bacteria > Pseudomonadota > Gammaproteobacteria > Steroidobacterales > QUBU01. Next base: position 502 of record CAUJIY010000033.1, on the reverse strand, counting down.
GTCCAGTGCCGACATGCTGATGGGCGACTTCGCGGGCCGGATCTTCGATGCCGTGCGTCCTGGCGCCGTTTCCCACCGCGATACCCAGGTACGGTGTGCAGCGGCGTTCGTGAAGGCAACGGGTGGCAACGTGCGCACGCTGCCGGCGCTCGTCCTGCAGACCGACAAGGTCAATCTCGTCAGCCATGGCACCCTGAGTCTCGCCAGCGAGCGGATCGACTTCGGCCTGCGTACCGTGCCGGTGCAGGGGCTGCGCCTGACGCTCGGCGAGGTCGTCAACCCGTACGTGAAGGTGGCCGGAACGCTCGCCAGCCCCACGCTGGTCGTGGATCCGAAGGGGACGCTGGTGAGCGGTGGAATTGCCGTGGCCACGAGCGGGATTTCCATCCTCGCCAAGGGCTTGTGGGACCGCCTGCTGAAAGCCGACGATCCCTGCGCGGCGGCTGCCGCCGAGGCGACGAAGCTCGGGCTCGCGCCGTTCGGGCCAGGCTGAATCGACACG
>CAUJIY010000032.1 GCA_963205295.1 Pseudomonadota bacterium | reverse complement strand
CCGGCGTGGCCGGTGTGCTCACCGCCGCCTGTGACGCCGTGACCGGTGCCGGTGTGGCGGTCGATCGCGGGGCGCGGCCGGCGCTCGATGCGGACGCTTATTTCCGCAACTTCCTCGAGCTCATGTACGCGGAGATGAGCGGCAGCTACCCGGAGAGCCTGATGCGCGCCTTTGCCGCCGCCGCGCGCCGGGCGCCGCAGGCGGCGGCATGGACGCCGCTGTCGATCATGCCGCGTGCGGTGGTGCAGTCGCACCGCGACTGGCTCGCCGCGTGTGAGGAACGCGAGCGCCAGCGCCGGCCCTGGACGGAGTTCTTCACACGCTACGATCTGCTGCTGGCGCCGGTGGCGCCGACCACGGCGTTGACCCACGATGTCCGCGAATTTCCCGACCGCAACGTGCGTCTGGGCGGCATCGACCGGCCTTACATGCAGCAGTCGTTCTGGTGTGCACTCGCCACGCTCGCCGGGTTGCCCGCGGCGGTGGTCCCGGCCGGCCTCGATCCGGCGGGACTGCCGGTCGGGATACAGATCATCGGGCCGCCGTTCGCGGACCGCACGGTCCTCGGGTTCGCCGCGTTCGTCGAGCGGCTCAGGGGTGGTTTCCGCCCGCCGCCCGGTTAGCGCGCGAGCCGCGCCATGATGGCCGCGTGGGTGGTGGCATCGGCGGCCACCAGCATGTCGACCGTACGCTGCGGGTCGAAGTCCGCGAAGATGTCGAGCGGACTGCCGTCGAGGTGCGTGGCGCGGCCGCCGGCGGCCACGGCGATGAAGGCCGCGGCACCCCAGTCGAGACAGTCGCCGGCACGGCAGGCGAAGGCGGCGAGCCGGCCGCTGTAGAACTCGTTGAGATTGTCGAGCCCGCGTGCCGGGTCGTCGTCGGCGACGATGTCGAAGCACTCGAACTCGCCGCGCAGGCGCTCGTTGACCTCCGGGGTCTGGTAGGTGAGGCACTGGCGGCTGCCCGGGCGCGTGGCGAGCGGCACCATGTCGGCGAGGTGCGGGTGGCGGCGCTCGCCGGTGAGTGCGCCGGCACCGCGCAGGGCGAGGAAGAAGCGGCCGCTCGCCGGCATGTAGCTCACCGCCGCGACGAGTTGGCCGTGCTCGGCGATGCTCAGCAGGATGTCCCAGTTCGCGCGCTGGTGCTGGTAGAGGAAGGTGCCGTTGACCGGGTCGAGGTGCACCGCGAGCGCTGCCTGCCCGGGAAAATACTTCTGGTTGAGCGAGCGGGCGTGTTCCTCGCCGAAGAAGTGCACCTGCGGGAAGCGCGCGAGCGTGGCCACCTCGAACAGGTTCTGCACCGACAGGTCGGCGTCGGTCAGGGCGCTGACCCAGGCGTTGTGGCCATCCTTCGGCGTGCGGGTGGCGAGCTGCGGCTGGATGGCGCGGGCGTAGTCGCCCGCCATCACCAGCAGGCCCAGGTAGTACTCGAGCAGCTCGCGTACTGGATCGGTGATCATGGCGCGACCAAGTTAGCACAGCGGCGGCGCGGGCGGTGCCGGTACAATGGGGCGCTCGAGGACGGCGGGATACCATGAACCAGGCACTGCAGGAAATGATCGGGCTGCTCGACCTCGAGCAGATCGACGAGAACTCGTTCCGCGGCCAGAGCCGCGACATCGGCACGCCACAGATCTTCGGCGGCCAGGTGCTCGGCCAGGCGCTGGCGGCCGCGCACCACACGGTCAGCGGCCGCAGCGTGCACTCGATGCATGCCTATTTCCTGCGGCCGGGCGCTGTCGACGAGCCGGTCGTCTATCAGGTCGACCGTGCCCGCGACGGCGCAACCTTCTCCAGCCGCCGCGTGGTGGCGGTCCAGCGCGGCGTGCAGATCTTCAACATGGCGGCTTCGTTCCAGGTGCCCGAGACGGGCATCGAGCACCAGGCGCCCATGCCCGAGGTCACTCCTCCCGATGCGCTGCAGGACCTGCAGGAGCTGGCGCGGGAGCGTGGCGCGGCGGTGCCGGCGCGCGTGACCCGCTTCCTCGCCCACCGGCGTCCGTTCATCGTCAAGCCCGTGGTGTCGGCACACTTCCTCGCGACCACGAGCATGGAACCGGTCAAGCGCGTGTGGATGAAGGCCGTGGAGCGGTTGCCCGACGACGAGCTGCTGCACCTGGTGCTGTTCGCCTACATCTCCGACTACGAGCTGATCGGTACGGCGATGCTGCCGCACGGGCTGCACACCGGCCGCGAGGGCGTGCAGATGGCGAGCCTCGATCATGCCATCTGGTTCCATCGTCCGCTGCGGGTCGACGAGTGGCTGCTGTTCGACCTCGACAGCCCGACGGCGGTCGGTGCGCGCGGCCTGTCGCGCGGCCACGTGTTTACGCAGGATGGCCGGCTGGTGGCCTCGCTTGCCCAGGAGGGCCTGATCCGCCAGCGCTCAGAGCGCGCGTAGCTCCCGGCGGTAGACCTCGCCGCGTTCGATGTAGCGTTGCGTGTTGGCGGCCACGCGCGCGACGTCCTCGGGCGTGAGTTCGCGTACCACGCGCGCGGGTGAGCCGACGATCAGCACGCCGTCGGGAAACGACTTGCCTTCGGTCACCAGGGCACCGGCACCGACGATGCAGCGCGCGCCGATGTGCGCGTGGTTCATGATCGTGGCGCCGATGCCGATCAGCGCGTCGTCGCCGATGCGGCAGCCGTGCAGCATCGCCAGATGCCCGATCGTCACGCGTGCGCCGATCTCCAGCGGTGCGCCGGGATCGGCGTGCAGGACAGCGTTGTCCTGGACGTTGGTGCCGGGACCGATCGTGAGGCGCTCGACGTCACCGCGCAGGACGGCACCGAACCACACGCTCGCGCCGGCGCCGATGCGGACGTCGCCGATGACGGCGGCGCTGGCGGCGACGAAGACGTCGGCGGCAACCTGCGGCAGCTGCGCGCCGAGCGCGTAGATCATCGGGCCTGGCCCTGTGCAGCCACCGCGGCTGCAGCCTGCGCCACCGCCTGCGGGTCGCCGATGTAGCGGCGTTCGCGTGGGCGCAACGCGGCATCGAGTTCGTAGAGCAGCGGAATACCGGTCGGGATGTTGAGTTCGGTGATGTCGGAGTCGGAGATGCCGTCGAGCATCTTCACCAGCGCCCGCAGGCTGTTGCCGTGCGCGGCGACGAGCACGTTCTGCCCGGCGTGCAGCCGCGGTGCGATCGCCGCGTCCCAGTACGGCAGCACCCGCCCGAGCGTGTCCTTGAGCGATTCGGCCGCCGGCAGGCCGTCGATGCCGCGGTAGCGGCGGTCGAAGCGCGGATGGCGCGGATCGTCGTCGGCGAGCGGCGGCGGGGGAATGTCGTAGCTGCGCCGCCAGATCTTGACCTTGTCCTCGCCGTGCCGGGCGGCGGTCTGTGCCTTGTTCAGGCCCTGGAGCGCACCGTAGTGGCGCTCGTTGAGTTTCCAGCTGCGCTCGACCGGAATCCACATGAGATCCATCCCGTCGAGCACGATCCACAGCGTGCGGATGGCGCGCTTGAGCACCGAGGTGAAGGCGCAGTCGAACTGCAGGTCGAGCGCCTTGAGCTGGCGTCCGGCCTCGGCAGCCTCGGCGCGGCCCTGCTCGGTGAGATCGATGTCCTCCCAGCCGGTGAACAGGTTCTCGAGGTTCCAGATGCTCTGGCCGTGGCGGCAGAGGACGAGCTTGCCGGGCATGCGCGCTCCTTTCGTGCAGGTGACGCTCATGATAATGGATATTCGAATGGTGGGCGGCCGGCTCAGGGCCGGTGCGGGGCGGCCAGGTACTCGTGCGACTGCATTTCCAGCAGCCGGCTGCGGGTGCGCTCGAACTCGCGCGCCACGCGGCTGCCGGTGTACAGCCCGGCGATCGGCGTGGCGGCCGAGAGGATCAGTTTCACACGGCGGTCGTAGAACTCATCGACCAGGGCGATGAAACGGCGGGCTTCGTTCTCGCGCGCCTCGTCGAGTCGCGGGACGGCGGACACCAGTACGGCCTGGAAGGCGCGGGCGATCTCGATGTAGTCGTCCTGGCTGCGCGGGCCCGCGCACAGGGCGGCGAAATCGAACCAGGCGACGCCGTCGGCGCGCCGGCGGGTGGGGATGTCCCGGCCGTTGATCTCGATCGGCTGGCCGGCGGTGCCGGCGTCGGGGGCGAGCGCTTCGAACCAGCGCGCGAGGTGCGCGTCGGCCGCGGCGTCGAGCGGGGCATGGTAGAGCTCGGCCTGCTCGAGGGCGCGCAGCCGGTAGTCGCTGGCACCGTCGACCCGCAGCACTTCGGTATGGCGGTGCAGGAGCTCGATCGCCGGCAGGAAGCGCTGCCGCTGCAGGCCGCCGCGGTACAGGTCGTCCGGCGGGGTATTGGCCGTGGCCACCAGCGTCACGCCGCGGCGGAACAGGGCGTCGAGCAGGTTGCCGAGGAGCATCGCATCGGCAATGTCGGCGACATAGAACTCGTCGAAGCAGATCACGCGCGCCTGGGCGGCGAGTTCGCCGGCGACGATCTCCAGCGGATCCTCGGCGCCGCGCAGGGCCTTCAGGCGGCCGTGCACGCGGTACATCAGGCGGTGGAAATGATGCCGCAGCTTTTCCGGGAAGGGCAGGCTGTCGAAGAACACGTCCATCACGAAGGTCTTGCCGCGCCCGACGTCGCCCCAGAGCCAGGCGCCGCGCACGGGTTCGTCCGTGCGGCCGCGCAGGCGTCGCTGCAGCGCCGGCAGCAGCCCAGCGCGACGCCCCGGGCGCGCGATGAGCCCGCGGCGCACGCGCTCGAGCACCGCCACCGCGGCGAGCTGGGCCGCGTCGGGCGCGAACGACCGGGCGGCGAGCGCCCGCGTATAGTGCTGTTCGAGTTTCATGCGGGTGTCGGTGCCGGGCAGGGGACGCCCGGCGGCAGGGGCAATGTAACGATTTCGTGCTCACAGTAGAATGGCCTGCGGCCGGTCGGCGGCCGCGACGGTGCAGCGAGGCGCGCGCAATGTCGGAACGCGAGTCCATGGAGTTCGACGTGGTCATCGTCGGCGCGGGGCCCTGCGGCCTGGCGGCGGCATGTCGCCTGACACAGCTTGCGGCCGAGACCGGCACGGAGCTCGGCGTGGCCGTGGTCGAGAAAGGCTCGGAGATCGGCGCGCACATCATCTCCGGTGCGGTGCTCGAGCCGACGGCGTTCGACGAACTGTACCCGGACTGGCGCACCGGCGAGGACGCCCCGGTGGCGACACCGGTGAGCAGCGACGATTTCTGGTTCCTGACGGCCGGCGGTGGCTGGAAGGTGCCGCACCTGCTGGTGCCGCGGCCGGCGCGCAACGACGGCAACGTCATCGTCAGCCTCGGCGATGTGTGCCGCTGGCTTGGCCGGCGCGCGGAGGAGCAGGGTGTCAACCTGTTCCCGGGCTTCGCTGCGACCGAAGTCATCTACGAGGACGGCCGCGTCGCCGGCGTGGTGACCGGCGACATGGGCCGTGACCGCAACGGCCAGCCCAAGGCGGGCTTCCAGGCGGGGTACGAGCTGCGGGCGCGCTACACGCTGTTCGCCGAGGGCTGCCGTGGCAGCCTCGGCAAGGAACTGATGCGCCGCTTCGAGCTGCGTCGCGACTGCGATCCGCAGCACTACGGGCTCGGCGTGAAGGAAATCTGGACGGTGGATCCCGCGCGTCACCGCGCCGGTCACGTCATGCACACGCTCGGCTGGCCGCTCGCCGGCGACACCGAGGGCGGTGGCTTCGTCTACCACGCCGCCGGCAACCAGGTGTACCTCGGCCTGATCGTCGCGCTGAACTATCCGAACCCCTGGCTGAGCCCGTTCGAGGAGTTCCAGCGCTGGAAGCAGCACCCGCGCATCCGCCCGCTGCTCGAGGGCGGCAAGCGCGTGGCCTACGGTGCCCGCGCGGTCAACAAGGGCGGCCTGCAGTCGCTGCCGCGCCTGGCGTTCCCCGGCGGCCTGCTCGCCGGCTGCGAGGCGGGGTTCCTGAACGGTGCGAAGATCAAGGGCTCGCACACGGCGATGAAGACCGGCATGCTTGCCGCCGAGTCGATGTTCGCGGCTCTGCGCCAGGGCGAGAGCGCCCCGGCGCTGCTCGCCGACTTCGAGCAGCGGGTGCGCGACTCCTGGGTCTGGCGCGAACTCGAGCAGGCGCGCAACTTCGGCCCGGCGCAGCACCATCTCGGCACGCTGGGCGGGGCGGCCTTCACCTGGTTCGACCAGAACCTGGCCGGCGGGCGCCTGCCGTTCACGCTGCACAACCGGGTACCCGACCACGCAGCGACGAAGCACGCCGCGGACTGCCGGCGCATCGAGTATCCGAAGCCCGACGGCGTGGTCAGCTTCGACCGGCTGTCGTCGGTGTACCTCTCGAGCACCAACCACGAGGAAGACCAGCCCTGCCACCTGCACTTCGTCGATCCGCAGGTGTCGCTGCGCCACACGCTGCCGCTGTACGCGGAGCCGGCGCAGCGTTATTGCCCGGCGGGCGTCTACGAGGTGGTCGAGTCGGCGGAAGGGCCGCGCATCCAGATCAACGCCCAGAACTGCGTCCACTGCAAGACCTGCGATATCAAGGATCCGCCGCAGAATATCGAGTGGACCGCGCCCGAGGGCGGTGGCGGACCGAACTACACCGGGATGTGACGCCTGCCGCCTAGCAAGCCTCGATCGCCATGGCGAGAGCTTCGCCACCGCCAATGCACAGCGAGGCCACGCCACGGCGTGCCCCGCGCGCGCGCAGCGCGTGCGCCAGAGAGACGACCAGGCGGGCACCGGTGGCGCCGATCGGGTGGCCGAGGGCGCAGGCACCACCGTTGACGTTGACGCGCGCGGGATCGAGGTCGAGTTCCTGCATGGCGCCGAGCGTGACGCAGGCGAAGGCCTCGTTGATCTCGAACAGGTCGACTTCACCCGCGTGCCAGCCCGCCTTGCCCAGCACGGCGCGGATCGCATGGGCCGGTGCGATGGTGAACCACTCGGGCTCGTGCGCGTGCGTGGCCGACGCCACGATGCGCGCGAGCGGCGCGAGACCGCGGCGTGCCGCCTCGGCCTCGCCCATCAGCAGCAGCATCGCAGCGCCATCGGCGATCGACGACGAGCTGGCCGCGGTGACCGTGCCGTCCTTCGCGAAGGCGGGCTTCATTTTCGCAATGCGTGCCACGTCGGCCCGGTATGGCTCCTCGTCCTGTGCCACGAGCGTGTCGCCGCCGCGGCCCGCGACCGTCACGGGTGTGATCTCGGCACCGAAGCTTCCGCCCTCGCAGGCCGCGAGCGCGCGCCGCACCGACTCGGTGGCGAAGGTGTCCTGGACCTCGCGGGTGAAGCCGTAGCGGCGCACGGTCTGTTCGGCGAAGTGCCCCATCATGTTGCCGTCGTACGGACTCTGCAGCCCGTCGCGGTACATGTGGTCGAGGACCTCCTGATGGCCCATGCGGTAACCGGCCCGCGCCTTCGGCAGCAGGTACGGGGCATTGCTCATCGATTCCATGCCGCCGGCGAGCACCACGCGGGCACTACCGCTGCGGATGAGGTCGTGGCCGAACATGAGCGTGGTCATGCCCGAGCCGCAGACCTTGTTCACCGTGATGGCGGGTACGGACACCGGCAGTCCGGCGGCGAGCACCGCGAGACGTGCCGGCGCCTGGCCGACGCCGGCCTGCAGGACGCAGCCGATGAGGGCCAGGTCGATGTCGCTCCCCGCCAGATGGCTGTCGGCGAGCACCGCACGGGCCGCCGCTGCCGCCAGCTGTGGCGCCGCTATCGAGGCCAGGTTCCCCTGGAACGAGCCGATCGGGGTACGACGGGCGGCGACGATGACGATGGCTTCCGTGCTCACTGGTGTGTCCTGTGCTTTTGCAGCGCAAACGAGAGGCGCCGATTATGCGACGCAAAAAACCGGATCGGCAAGCGCTTTCGCGGGCCCGCGAGGGTGCCGCCTCAGGGACGATGCAGGGCAAGATCGGGTTCGGCGAGATCCTCGAGGATCCGTGCGCGGCAGGCGACGCGCAGTGCTTCGACGGCATCGTCCTCGCCGTTATGGCGAACCGCGGGCTTGACGATAACCTCGAGCCGGCCCGGCCGTGGCAGCAGTTGTCCGGCCGCGAGCATGTGGCGTGTGCCCCGGATGACCACCGGCACCACCGGCAGGTCCCCACGCACGGCCGCTGCGAAGGCCCCGCTCTGGAAACGGCGCAGGCCGGGCTCAGGCCGGAAAGTGCCTTCGGGAAAGAAGGCGAGGCTGTGGCGCGATTCGGCCAGGGCGAGGATGCGGCGCGCATCGGCGGCCCCGCGGCGCGTGTCGAAGCGCTCGACGAATTGCGAGCCGAGCCGGCGCAGCATGAAATGGGCCAGCGGCACGCGGGTCATCTCGCGCTTGATGACGAAGCCGAACCGTGGTGGCAAGGCCGCGGTGAGCACCATGCCGTCGAGGTAGCTCGCGTGGTTGGCGACGACGATGCAGGGTGCCGCCGGCAGGTGTTGCAGGCCGTCCACACGCGGGCGCGACGCCATCAGCGAGAGCACCAGTCGGGCCGCCTGCCGGGTTGCTGCCCGGCGGCGCCGCTCCCCGGGCAGTATCGCCACGAGGGCCACCAGTGGCAGGGCTACGGCGAGGAAGGCCAGCCAGGCGATGACACCGTAGGTGGCGCGCGCCAGGGCGGCGATGCGTTCGACCGGCTTACCCATTCTGTCAAATCAGGAATTTATGTAAGCCGTTGATGGATTTGTGAGTGTCATCACGTCGAGGCAAAACCTTGCCGCGCATACTGGATTTCAACGTCCGCCCGCCGTGGCCCGCAGGTGACGCCTGGTCCGCAGGAGCAGGTGTCGCAGGTGGCCGGGGCGCAGCCGCGAGCCGGGGCCAGTGGACATGGCGATTATCGGCACGCGGGTCCGGCAACTGCAATTGTCCGGGGGCAGATCCAGGGACGGATCTGCCGGCGGGGCGCCCAAGGGAACTGTTGAGCGGAGCGAAGCCAACTCATGTCGCCGACATCCGTAGACACCGTGGCGGGCGCGAGCACGCCGTCGAACCCGACCGAGGCGATCCTCGACCGGTTTCTCGATGCCATCTGGATGGAGCGCGGCCTGTCGGCCAACACGCTCGGGGCCTACCGCGCCGACCTGCTGGCGCTGCAGCGCTGGCTCGCCCAGCGCGACAAGAGCCTGATCTATGCCGCACGCGCCGACCTGCTCGCCTTCATCGCCTGGCGCGCCAAGGAGGGGGCGAAGCCCCGTTCCACCGCGCGCCAGCTGTCGAGCTTCCGCCGCTTCTACCGCTTCCTGCTGCGCGAAGGCGTTGTCGCCGAGGACCCGACGCTGAAGATCGATATGCCGAAGATCGGTCGGGCGCTGCCGCAGTCGCTCACCGAGCCGGAAGTCGAATCACTGCTCGGTGCCCCGGACGTCAACGATCCGATCGGGCACCGCGACCGCACCATGCTCGAGGTGCTGTATGCCACGGGCCTGCGCGTCTCCGAGCTGATCAACCTGCGCCAGGGGCAGATCAACCTCAACCAGGGCGTGCTGCGGGTGCGTGGCAAGGGTGACCGCGAGCGCCTGATCCCGCTCGGTGAGGAAGCGCAGCGCTGGCTGCGCGAATTCGTTGCCGGGCCGCGCGTCGAGATCCTGCTCGAGCGCCAGACCGAGTACCTGTTCCCGACCCGGCGCGGGGATCGCATGACGCGCCAGGCTTTCTGGCACATCATCAAGCGCTACGCACGCAAGGCCGACATCCTCGGCAAGCTCTCGCCGCACACGCTGCGCCACGCCTTCGCGACGCACCTGCTCAACAACGGTGCGGACCTGCGCGTGGTGCAGATGCTGCTCGGCCACAGCGACCTGTCGACGACGCAGATCTACACGCACGTGGCCCGCGAGCGCATGAAGGAAATGCACGCCCAGCATCACCCGCGCGGGTGACGCTCGCCGCCCTGCAGCTGTCGCCCGCAGCGACGGGCGCCAGCATGGCCCTGTGCTACCATCCGTCGCGCCCGGCACTGGCGCCGGCTGGCAGGAATACCCCATGCGCACCTCCATCCTGATCGTCACGCTGGCTGCCTGCAGCGGCGCCGCCCTGGCGCAGGACGATGTCGCGGCGGTGCAGAAGCGCCTCGCCGAACGCTTCCCCGAGGTTCGCGCCGAACAGATCACGCCCGCGCCCGTCGCCGGCCTGTTCGAGCTGCGTATCGGGCCGCAGATCGCCTACGTGTCGGCCGATGGCCGCTTCATCGTGCGCGGCGACATCATCGAGGTCGCCACCGATGCCAATCTCACCGAGGCGCGTCGCAGTGCTGCGCGCCTCGCTGCGATCGAAGACGTCGGTGAGGCGAACATGATCGTGTTCGCACCGAAGCAGGTGAAGCACACCATCAACGTCTTCACCGACGTCGAGTGCGGCTATTGCCGCAAGCTGCACCGCGAGATCGACCAGTACCTCGCGCAGGGCATCCGCGTGCGCTACCTGATGTTCCCGCGCGGCGGCCCGAACAGCGAAGGCTGGCTCAAGGCCGAACAGGTGTGGTGTTCACCGGACCGCAGCGCGGCGCTGACAAAATCCAAGCGCGGCGAGGTGCTGACCGTCAAGCCGTGCAGCCCGACGCCGGTGCAGCAGCATTACTCACTGGGACTCACGCTCGGCGTGCAGGGCACGCCGGCCATCGTCACCGACACGGGTGAACTGGTGCCCGGCTACGTGCCGCCGGGGGAACTCGCGGCCTATCTCGAGACCGGGCAGTCGGGCTGAGTCCGTCGGGTAGCAGGTATCAGCGCTCCAGGTACTGGAGCTTGTCGTCGACCTTCGACCACTTGTCGGAGTCTTCCGGCGGCGTGCCCGCCTCGGTGATCACCGGCCACTTCTTCGCGAGCTCGGCGTTGAGCTGCTTGAATTGTTCCTGGGCGGCCGGTACCTCGTCCTCGGACATGATCGCCTCCACCGGGCACTCGGGCTCGCACAGCGTGCAGTCGATGCACTCGTCCGGGTCGATGACCAGCATGTTCGGGCCTTCGTGGAAGCAGTCCACCGGGCACACTTCCACGCAGTCCATGTACTTGCAGCGGATGCACTTTTCAGTGACGACGAACGTCATGCGGGTCTCCTGGTCTCGGCCCCTGTGGCCGGAGGTCGGCGGGCCGCGCTCAATGTAGGCATTCCACGCCGAAAATCAATCATTTTTCTCCGGATTGCCACGTTTCTGCGACGATTCGCCGCGTACCTTCAGGCCAGTCGCAGCCGCGGCGCGCTGGCCAGGTGAACCGGGCCTTCGCCACGCTTCGGGTCGCGCAGGTATTCCTGCAGCGCGATGGTCACGCTCGGGAAGGCGATCTCCTGCCAGGGAATCGCCTCCGGGGTGAACAGCCGGCTTTCCAGCGTCTCGTCGCCAGCGCCGAAACGGCCGTCGCGCAGTACGCCCCGGAAGAACACGTGCACCTGCCGGGCCTGCACCACGTCGACCACGACGAACAGCGTGCCGAGTTCGACCGTGGCCTCGGCTTCTTCCCAGGTTTCGCGGATCGCCGCCTCGCCGAGTGTCTCGCCGATCTCCATGAACCCGGCCGGTACCGTCCAGTAGCCGTGGCGCGGTTCGATCGCGCGGCGACAGAGCAGGATTGTTCCCTGGTGCTCGGGCACACAGCCGACGACGATGCGCGGGTTCTCGTAGTGCACCTGCCCGCAGGCGCGGCACACATGCCGCGGCCGGTTGTCGCCGGGCGGGACCTCGTGGGTGACAGGTTGGCCGCAGCGGCTGCAGAAGTTCATGGCGTGCCGTTCCATCTCCTGCAGCTATTGTAGAACCGCCCCGGCGGCCGGCGGGGCTGGTGCCGGGAGAGGGAATCGAACCCACACGGTGTCACCACCAGCGGATTTTGAGTCCGCCGCGTCTACCAGTTCCGCCATCCCGGCGTGGGAGGGGCCTCAGGATACACGCAGGTCCCCGGGGAGCGCCACGCGGACAGGCGGGTACAATCCGCGCCCGTGGAACCGGCCGAGTTCGATTACGACCTGCCCGAGGAGCTGATCGCGCAGCAGCCGCTGGCCGAGCGCAGCGCGAGTCGCCTGCTGGTGCTCGGTCCGGGCGCGGCCCTGGCCGACCGGCGGATGCACGATCTCGGGACCCTGCTCGCGCCGGGCGATCTGCTGGTCGTCAACGAGTCGCGCGTCATCCCGGCGCGCGTGCATGGTCGCAAGGCGAGCGGCGGGCGAATCGAGATGCTGGTCGAGCGGCTGCTCGACGAACGCGAGGCGCTGGTGCAGCTGCGCGCGAGCCATGCACCGCGACCGGGCACCATGCTCGATTTTGGCGCCGGCCATGCCGTCGAGGTCGTCGAGCGGCGCGGGCCGTTCTACCGGTTGCGCTGTGCGGGCTCGTTCGTGGACCTGCTCGATGCGCTCGGCCACGTTCCGCTGCCGCCCTACATTCGCCGCGTGGATGCCCCGGCAGACCGCGAGCGCTACCAGACGCTGTTTGCGCGCACGCCCGGCTCGGTGGCCGCGCCCACGGCCGGCCTGCATTTCGATGCGCCGCTGCTGGCACGCCTGCACGACCGTGGCGTGGCGATCACCCGCCTCACGCTGCATGTCGGTGCCGGCACCTTCGCGCCACTGCGTGCGGCGCAGATTGCCAGCGGTCGCCTGCATCCCGAACGGATCGAAGTCGGCGCGCAGGCCGTCGCCGCGATCGCGGCGGCGCGTGCCGGCGGCGGTCGCGTGGTTGCGGTCGGCACGACGGTGATGCGCGCCCTGGAGACCGCCGCCGCCGGCGGCGTGCTCGCGCCGTTCACGGGCGAGACCGAGCTGTTCATCCGCCCGGGTTACGCGTTGCGGGTCGCCGATGCCCTGCTCACCAACTTCCACCTGCCGCGCTCCTCGCTGCTGATGCTGGTGTGCGCTTTCGGCGGCAGCACGCGCGTGCTCACCGCCTATCGCCACGCCGTGGCATGCGGCTACCGCTTCTTCAGTTATGGTGATGCGATGTTTCTGCACCGGGATGCCGCCGCCCTGCCGGCGGGCTCTGCGCCATGAGCACGGGCTTTCGCTTCGGGGTCACGGCACGCGACGGTGCTGCCCGCTGCGGGCGGCTTGAGTTCGCCCGCGGCGTGGTCGAGACGCCGGCGTTCATGCCGGTCGGCACCTATGGCACCGTCAAGGCGCTGACGCCCGAGGAACTCGTGACGCTCGGGGCGGGCATCGTGCTCGGCAACACCTTTCACCTGATGCTGCGTCCGGGCAGCGCGCTGATCGCGAGGCTCGGTGGCCTGCACCGCTTCATGCACTGGGAAGGGCCCATCCTCACCGATTCGGGCGGCTTCCAGGTGTTCAGCCTCGGTGCCCGCGCGAAGATCCGCGAGGAGGGCGTCGAGTTCAACTCGCCGGTCGATGGCGAGCGCGTCTTTCTCACGCCGGCGCGCTCGATGCAGGTGCAGGCCGAACTCGGCAGCGATATCCACATGATTTTCGACGACTGCACGCCCTGGCCGGCGACCGAGGCGGTGGCGCGCGCCTCGATGGAGCGATCGCTGCGCTGGGCGCGCGCCAGCCGGGAGGCCTTTGCCAGCGCCGGCGGGCACGAGGCAGGCCACGCCGTGTTCGGTATCGTGCAGGGCGGCATGTACCCGGCGCTGCGCGCGGCCTCGCTCGCCGGGCTGCTGCCATCCGGCTTCGACGGCCTGGCGATCGGGGGGCTCTCGGTCGGCGAGCCCGAGGCCGAGCGCCTGGCCGTGCTCGAGTCGCTGCTGCCGCTGATGCCGCCCGGGCAGCCGCGCTACCTGATGGGGGTGGGCACTCCGGCGGACATCGTCGCCGCCGTGTGCCGGGGGGTCGACATGTTCGACTGCGTGATGCCGACCCGCAACGCGCGCAACGGGCACCTGTTCACCGAGCATGGCGTGGTGCGCATCCGCAACGCCGCCTACCGCGACGACCCGCGTCCGCTGCAGGAGGGCTGTGGCTGCTACACCTGCCGGCACTACAGCCGCGCCTATCTGCGCCACCTCGACGCCTGCGGCGAGATCCTCGGCTGCCGGCTGAACACCATCCACAACCTGCATTTCTACCTGCAGCTGATGGCACGCCTGCGGGCCGCCATCGCCGCCGGGAACCTCGCCGGGTTCGCCCGGGAATTCCTTGCGCGGCAGGCCGGGCAGCCGGGATCTGCCGGCGAATCAACTGTGTAATAATACGCCGCCTTTTTCGCCGGACTTGCCGAGGACACCATGGGCCTGTTCATCCAAGACGCCTTCGCACAGGGCGCCGGACCCCCGGCTGACCCGCTGATGTCGATGCTGCCGCTGGTGCTGGTTTTCGTCGTCTTCTATTTCTTCCTGATCCGCCCGCAGAGCAAGCGGCAGAAGGAACACAAGGAGATGGTGGCCAAGCTCGCCGTCGGTGACGAGGTGGTCACCGCCGGTGGCGTGCTCGGCAAGGTCACCGAGATCGGCGAGCAGTTCATCGGGGTGGAGATTGCCGACGGGGTGCGGATCAAGGTCCAGCGCCACACGATCGGTACGGTGCTGCCCAAGGGCACCCTCAAGAGCGTCTGACGACCCCGCATGAATCGCAACTCCTGGTGGAAGGACGCGCTGGTCGCGCTGGTGATGGTCGCGGCCCTGCTCGTGGCCCTGCCGAACCTGTTCGGCGAGGATCCGGCGCTGCAGATCTCGGTCAAGGAAGGCGGCAAGCTCGGCGACGGGCAGCTGCAGGAGGTGCGCCGCACGCTGGAGACAGCCGGGCTCGGCTTCACCTCAGCCAATGCGGATGACGGCCGGCTGACGCTGCGCTTCGATTCGGTCGACACGCAGCTGAAGGCCGCCGACAAGGCCCGCGAGGTCCTCGGCCAGGCCTATGTCGTGGCGCTGACCCTGGCGCCGCGCATGCCGGGCTGGCTTGCGGTTCTCGGCCTCAGGCCCATGAGCCTCGGGCTGGACCTGCGCGGTGGCGTACATTTCCTGTTCCAGGTGGACATGGACAAGGCGATTGCCCAGCGCCTCGACCGCTACGCCGCGGATTTCAGCAAGGCGCTGCGCGATGCCCGCATCCGCCGCAACGTGCGCGTCGAGGGCCGCACGGTGCGCGTCGAGATCACCGATGCGGCCGACGGCAAGGAAGCCGAGAAACTGATCCGCGAGGTCGACCCGAACCTCGACATCCGGCGCGACGACACCGCGACCGGCGTGACCTTCACCGCCCGCATGACCGAGCGGCTGATCATCGAGCGGCAGAACTTCGCCATCGAGCAGAACACGGTGACGCTGCGCAACCGCGTCAACGAGCTCGGGGTGTCGGAGCCGGTGGTGCAGCGCCAGGGCGTCGACCGGATCGTCGTCCAGCTGCCGGGCGTGCAGGATCCGGGACAGGCCGAGCGCGTGCTCGGGGCCACGGCGACCCTCGAGTTCCGCCTGGTGTGCGCCGGCGAGAATCCACTCGACGCCGCCCAGCGCGGCCGCGCCCCGGTCGGGTGCGAGCTGTTCAAGGACCGGGTCGGTGCACCGGTGCTGCTGAACCGGCGCACGATCGTCACGGGCGACCAGCTCGTCGACGCCGCCCAGACCTTCGCCGAGGGCATGCCGGCCGTGTCGGTGCGGCTCGATGCCAAGGGCGGCCGCGACATGCTCGAGGCGACCAAGGCTAACCTCAACAAGCCGATGGCCGTGGTCTTCGTCGAGCAGAAGCGCGAGCGCGTCGAGCGCGACGGGCAGATGGTCGACGTGACCCGCGAGGACAAGGAAGTCATCAACATCGCCACCATCCGTGGCGTGTTCTCCAACAACTTCCAGGTCACCGGCCTGGAGGTCAACGAGGCGCGCGACCTGGCGCTGCTGCTGCGTGCCGGTTCGCTCGCCGCGCCGATCTACAAGGTCGAGGAACGCACGATCGGCCCGAGCCTCGGCCAGGACAACATCGACAAGGGCCTGCGCGCGCTGCTGCTCGGCCTGGCGCTGGTGGTGGTGTTCATGGGGATCTACTACAAGGCCTTCGGCCTGGTGGCTGACGTGGCCCTGCTCGCCAACCTGGTGCTGCTGGTGGCGCTGCTGTCGCTGCTGCAGGCGTCGCTGACGCTGCCCGGTATCGCCGGCATCGTGCTCACGCTGGGCATGGCCGTGGACGCCAACGTGCTCATCAACGAGCGTGTCCGCGAGGAGCTGCGCAACGGTAACTCGCCGCAGGCGAGCATCCACGCCGGCTACGAGAAGGCCTTCGCCACCATCGCCGACTCCAACATCACCACGCTGATTGCCGGCCTCGTGCTGTTCGCCTTCGGCACGGGGCCGATCAAGGGATTCGCGGTGGTGCTGTGCCTCGGTATCCTGACCTCGATGTTCACCGCGGTGGTGGTGAGTCGTACCCTCGTCAACGCCATCTGGGGTGGTCGCAAGCTCAGCGGCATACCGGTCTGAGGAAGCGCCATGGAGCTGTTCCCGAAAGTCACCAAGTTCCGCTTCATGAGCCACGCCCGCGTGGTGAGCAGCCTGTCGCTCGCCCTGACGCTGGTCTGTCTCGGCTTCATCCTGTTCCGGGGGCTGAACTTCGGCATCGACTTCACCGGTGGCGTGCTGCTCGAGGTCGGCTATCCGCAGGCCGCCGACCTGGTGGCGGTCCGCGAGCAGCTCGCCGGCGCCGGCTATGCCGACGCGCAGGTGCAGAACTTCGGCAGCGCGCGTGACGTGATGATCCGGCTGCCGCCCGTGGAGCAGACCGCCGACGGCGATGCCGGCGGCAAGCTCGGCGCGGCGATCCTCGCCGTCCTGCGCCAGTCGGATGCCGCGGTGGCGCTGCGCCGTGTCGAGTTCGTGGGCCCGCAGGTCGGTGAGGACCTGACGGAGAAAGGCACGCTCTCGGTGCTGGCCGCGCTCGCGCTGATCCTGGTCTACGTGCTGTTCCGCTTCCAGTGGAAGTTCGCGGTCGGCGCGGTGTTGTCGACCTTCCACGATGCGGTGGTCACGGTCGGCATGTTCTCGATCTTATGGATCCCGTTCGACCTGTCGGTGGTGGCCGCCGTGCTGGCCCTGGTCGGTTACTCGCTGAACGATACCGTGGTGGTGTTCGACCGCATCCGTGACGACTTCCGCACCGCCCGCGGCGGCACGACGGTGGATTACATCGACCATGCCATCAACATCACCCTGAGCCGCACGGTGATCACCAGCGCCGTGACGCTGCTGGTGGTGATCGCGCTGCTCATCTTCGGCGGGGAGACCCTGCACGGGTTCTCGCTGGCCCTCGCGATCGGCATCGTCTTCGGCACGTACTCATCCATATTCGTGGCGACCGCGATCGCGTACTTCCTCGACGTGAAGCCGGTCGATCTCGCCCCGCCGAAGAAGTCGGGGCCAGTCGACGAGATGCCCTGAGCGGGCAGTGCTACAGGTGCGGTGCGAGGAGTGCGCGCAGCGCCTCGTACACCTTGGGTGAACCGGCCACCACGTTGCCGGTCTCGAGCACGTCCGGTCCCGGTGTGAGGCTTGCCACCAGCCCGCCGGCTTCGCGGATCATGAGCGTGCCGGCGGCAATGTCCCAGGCCTGCAGGCCGAATTCCCAGAAGCCATCGAGGCGACCGGCCGCGACGTAGCAGAGGTCGAGGGCTGCCGAGCCGGGTCGGCGCACGCCGGCGGTCTGCTCCATCACGGCGCGCAGCATGGCGAGGTAGCGGTCCAGCCACTCGTCGTTGCTCCGGTACGGAAAGCCGGTACCGATCAGGGCGCCGTCGAGCCCCGGCCGGCTGCCGACGCGGATGCGCCGCCCGTCGAGTTGCGCGCCGGCGCCGCGGATCGCCGTGAACAGCTCCTGCCGGCAGGGGTCGTAGACCACCCCGAGTTCGAGCTGGTCGCGGATTCGGAGCGCGACCGACACCGAGAACACCGGGAAGCCGTGCAGGAAATTGGTGGTGCCGTCGAGCGGATCGACGATCCAGACGAACTCGTCGCCGGGGTGGGCGCCGCTTTCCTCGGCAAGAAAGCCGTGGTGCGGATAGCGCTCGCGGATGCTGGCGATGATCGCCGCCTCGGCGGCGTGATCGACCTGGGTGACGAACTCGTTGCGCGCCTTGCTGCGCACGTCGAGATCGGCGACGCGGCTGAGGTAGCGCAGGGCGGTGTCGCCGCCCTTGCGGGCCGCCTTGACGGCGGTGTTCAGGAGAGCCTGCATGATGCTGCTGCCGCTCGTGCGGGTGGCGGAGAGGGGCGCCATTCTAAGGCGCAGCCCGGCGCCGGGCCACGGCTGCGAGCGCCGCCCGGTGCCGGTGCGAGGCTAGAATACGCGGCCACGGTGCCGCCACGGCCAGTCCCGATGAATCCTGCCGCCATCCGCTTCGTGCTGTTCGAACCGACCCACCCCGGCAACGTCGGCGCGGCGGCCCGGGCGCTCAAGACCATGGGCTTCGCGCGGCTCGAACTGGTCAATCCGGTCTCCCATGCGGATGCGGCCGCCCGCGCCCGCGCTTCCGGTGCGCTCGACGTGCTCGAGGCGGCCAGCGTGCATGCCAGCCTGCGCGAGGCGGTGGCCGGCTGTGGGCTGGTGATCGGCGCCAGCGCCCGGCATCGCCGGCTCGGCATCGCCGAACTCGACCCGCGCGACTGTGCACGCGAGGCACTTGCGGCGAGCGGCGCGGGCCAGGTCGCCATCGTCTTCGGACCGGAGCGCTCTGGTCTCAGCAATGCCGAACTCGACCTCTGCCATGCCCTGGTCTACATCCCGGCCAATCCGGCCTACAGTTCGCTGAACCTTGCCGCAGCGGTGCAGCTCATTGCCTGGGAGCTGCGTGCGGCGCAGGGGCTGGTGCCCGACACGCCACCGCCCGAGGCACCGCCGGCGACGATCGAGGACATGGAGCTGTTCTACGAACACCTGCAGCGGGTCCTGCTCGCCAGCGGCTTTCTCGATCCCGGCAATCCGCGCAACCTGATGCGCCGCCTGCGTCGGTTGTTCAACCGGTCACGGCTCGACCGCAACGAGCTCAACATCCTGCGCGGCATTCTCGCGGCACTGGCTCCGGGTTCCGGTGCCCGCGCCTGGGACGGCGATGGCCCGGGAGCACCGCCGGGCGCCGGCCGCGGTACCGCGGGTGAGGGCGACGCTCCGTGACGCTCTACTTCGATCACGCAGCCTCGACGCCGGTCGACCCCGCGGTGGCCGCGGCCGTGGCTGCAGCGCTCGCCGATCCCGCACTGCAGGCCAACCCCGCTGCCACCCACGCGCCGGGCCGCGCGGCACACGAACAGGTCGAGGCGGCGCGCGCACGCGTCGCCGCGCTCATCGGCGCCCGGCCGGCGGAGATCGTGTGGACCTCGGGTGCCACCGAGGCGAACAACCTCGCCGTACTCGGCGCCGCGCGCTTTCGCGCCAGCCGCGGCCGGCACCTGGTGGTGAGCCCGCTCGAGCATGCTTCGGTGCTCGCCGCCTGCCGCCAGCTCGAGCGCGAAGGCTTCACGATCACCTGGCTCGATCCCGATCGGGACGGGCTGATCGATCCCGCACAGGTAGCCGCCGCCCTGCGCGCGGATACCACGCTGGTCGCGGTGATGGCCGTGAACAACGAGACCGGCGTG
Source organism: Pseudomonadota bacterium (assembly GCA_963205295.1). Taxonomy (GTDB): domain Bacteria; phylum Pseudomonadota; class Gammaproteobacteria; order Steroidobacterales; genus QUBU01. Next base: position 23,020 of record CAUJIY010000032.1, on the reverse strand, counting down.
GTGCAGGACGTAGCGGCCATCGGCGCCATCTGCCGCGCGCGTGGCGTGTTGCTGCACGTCGATGCGGTGCAGGCGGCCGGGCGTGAACCGCTCGACGTGGTGGCCCAGCAGGTGGACCTCCTGTCGCTGTCGGCGCACAAGATGTACGGGCCAAAGGGCGTCGGCGCGCTGTTCATCGACGGCACGACGCTGCGCCGGGTGGCGCCGCTGTTCCACGGCGGCGGGCAGGAGCGCGGGCTGCGGCCCGGCACGCTGGCTACGCACCAGCTGCTCGGCATGGGGCTCGCGGCCGAACTGGCGCGCACACGCCTCGGCACGGATCGGTGCGGGCAGACGAGCTTGCGCGATGCCCTGTGGATGGCGCTCGCGCGCGTGCCGGGCGTCCTGCTCAACGGGCACCCGCTGCGCCGCTCCTGCCACATCGTCAACGTCAGCGTCGAAGGCGTGGACGGTGAGAGCCTGCTGCTCGCGCTCGAGACGCTGGCGGTGTCGAGCGGCGCGGCCTGCGCCTCGGCGAGCGGCGAGCCATCGCCCGTGCTGCGCCGGCTCGGCCGCAGCGATGCGCTGGCACAGAGCTCCATCCGCTTCAGCCTCGGTCGTGGCACCACGGCGGCAGAGATCGAAGCGGCCGCGGCGATCTTCGCAGCCGGCGTGGCGCACCTGCGCCGGCTCGCGCCGCCCGCAGTTGCCTGAACGCCGTGGCGATGGATTACCCGGAGGCGGTCCGCCGGCTCTTCTTCAACCCCGAGTGCGTTGGTCCGCTGCTCGTGCGCTCCACCGAGCGCCTGTGTCGCGGCGAGGCCGGCAGCGACACCGCGGGGGTGCGCATTCTGGTCGAGGCCGCCGTGCAGGAGGACCAGGTCGTCCGGCTCGCATTCCGTGCACGGGGCTGTCCGTATCTCCTGGCCGCCTGCAGCCGCGCGATGGTGCTGCTCGCGCCGGGGCCGGTCGGCGCGCTCGCCGCCTTCGAGCCGGCGGGGCTGATGGGCGAGCTCGGCATACCGACCGAAAAACTCGGCAGCCTGCTGATTCTTCAGGATGCCTTGCGGAACTGCTTTCGGGATTGGGATACTACGCAGCCCGCCGGGGCCCGCTAGAGGCACCCAGCCGCGCTGCGGGCCGGTTCCAGTGGTTGCAGGCCATACAGTGGCCGATTAAATTTACTTATATTTCATGGAGTTGAGATGTCTATTGAGAGAACTCTCTCGATCGTGAAGCCCGATGGCGTGCAGAAGAACCTCATTGGCGAGGTCTACCGCCGCTTCGAGCAGGCCGGCCTGCGCATCGTCGCCGCGCGCATGGTGCAGCTCGGCCAGGCGCAGGCGGAGGGCTTCTACGCCGTGCACCGCGAGCGCCCCTTCTACAAGGACCTGGTGCGCTACATGACTTCCGGACCGGTGGTCGTGCAGGTCCTCGAAGGTGAGAACGCCATCGAGCGCAACCGCGAGATCATGGGAGCGACCGACCCGAAGAAGGCGGCGAAGGGCACGATCCGGGCGGATTTCGCCACCAGCATCGAGGAGAATGTCGTGCACGGCTCCGACGGCCCGGACACCGCGAAGCAGGAGATCGCCTTCTTCTTCAGTCAGAGCGACCTCTGTCCGCGCACCCGCTGAGGCGCCGTGACCGATCCGGACGTCAACCTGCTCGGCCTGCCACGGCGCGACCTCGAGGCGTTCTTCGTCGGCGTGGGTGAGAAGCCTTACCGCGCACGCCAGCTGATGAAGTGGCTCTATGGCCGCGGTGTGCTCGACCCGGCGCAGATGACGGACCTCGGCGCCGATCTGCGCCGCGAGCTCGCCGCGCGCGCGCCGCTCAGGTTGCCGGAGATCCTCGCGGCGCAGGAGTCGGCCGACGGCACCGTGAAGTGGCGCCTCGAGGCGGGTGGCGGGCAGGCGATCGAAACCGTGTTCATCCCGGAACCCGGGCGCGGCACGCTGTGCGTGTCCTCGCAGGTGGGCTGCGCCATGGATTGCAGCTTCTGCGCCACGGGCCGGCAGGGCTTCAACCGCAACCTCGCCGCGGCCGACATCATCGGACAGGTGGCGCTGGCGCGGCGCGAACTCGGTGACCCGGAAGGCCGCTCGCCGGTAACCAACGTCGTGTTCATGGGCATGGGTGAGCCGCTCGCCAATTTCCGGGCGGTGGTCCAGGCCTGCGAGGTCCTGGTCGACGATCTCGCCTACAAGCTCTCGCGCCGGCGGGTGACCATCAGCACCTCGGGCCTGGTGCCGCAGATCCGCAATCTCGCCGAAGTGGCGCGCGTGGCGCTGGCCGTGTCGCTGCACGCCCCGGACGACGACCTGCGCAGCGAACTGGTGCCGATCAATCGCCGCCACCCGATCGCCGAGCTGCTCGAGGCCTGCTGGGACTATGTCGAGGCCACCAACACGCGCGAGATCACCTTCGAATACGTGCTCCTCGATGGCGTCAACGACAGCCCCGCCCAGGCGCGTCGCCTCGCCGGGCTGCTCGCGCGCCGGCCGGCGAAGGTGAACCTGATCCCCTTCAACCCGTTCCCCGGCACCAGCTACCGGCGCTCGGCACCGGAGGCGGTGGAAGAGTTCCGCCGGATCCTGGCGGGCGCCGACATCGTCACGGTGACGCGGCGCACGCGCGGTGACGACATCGCCGCCGCCTGCGGCCAGCTCGCCGGGCGCGTCGACAATCGCGTGCGCGTGCCGCTCGGCAGCCGCCAGCAGGAGACGACATGGTCATGACGAGCGTGCAGCGTGGCGTCTGGCTGCTGGTGGCGCTCGCCGTCGCCGGCTGCATTTCGAGCTCGAGCCGGCCGCCGGCGCCGACCTCGAAGAAGGAGGCGGCGGAGTACAACATGCAGCTCGGCGTGGGCTACCTGCGCAAGGGCGAACTGAAGACGGCGCAGGCCAAGCTCGAGAAGGCCATCGCCGACGACAGTTCCCTGACCGCGGCGCACGTGGCGCTCGGCGTGGTGCTGGAGCGGCTCGGCGACATGCCCGGCGCGGAGAAGAGCTACCGGCGTGCGGCCAGCCTCGAGCCGGCGAACCCCGACACGCTGAACGCGCTCGCCGCGTTCCTCTGCGCCCAGCGCCAGCAGCCGGCCGAGGCGCTGCGCCTGTTCGACAAGGCCATCGCCGTACCGCTGTCGAAGGCCGACACCAATCGCGCCATGCTCAATGCCAATGCCGGCGTCTGCGCCCGGCGCGTGGATCTCGCCCGCGCCGAGGGCTACCTGCGGGCCGCCCTCGCCATCGACCCTGGCTACCGGGATGCACTGCTGCAGCTCGCCGACGTGACTTTCCAGCGCAACAACTTCCTGCAGTCGCGTGCGTTCCTCGAGCGTTACCTCGCCGGCGTCAGCGCGACACCCGATGCACTGTGGCTCGGCGTGCGCGTCGAGCAGGCGCTCGGCGGCTCGGCTGCGGCCGAGCGCTACGCCGCGCAGTTGAAGCGCGACTTTCCGACCTCCGAGCAGACGCGCCAGTTGCTCGAGCGCGAGCGCCATGGCGGATAACGACGAACAGGCGGGTGCAGCACTGGTGCAGGCGCCCGGACTTGGCCTCGGCGAACGGCTGCGTTCGGCGCGCAAGGCGCGTGCGCTCTCCGTCGCGAAGATCGCCGAGGAATTGCGGCTCGAGGAGTCTGTCGTGAGCGCCCTCGAGGAGGGCCGCTTCGAGGCCGTCGGGGCCCCGGTATTCGTGCGTGGCCATCTCAGGCGCTACGCGGCCGTCGTCGGCCTGAGCGCCGAGTCGGTGCTGGAGGCCTATCGCGCCGCCGTGCCGGGCAGCGACGCCCCGCCACGGCTCGCGCAGCCGCGCAGCTACCCGGAGGCCCTGCCCAGCGGGTCGTGGTTGTGGTGGGTGGTCGGTGGGGCAGCCGTCGTGGCGCTCGTCATCGTCCTCGGTTCCGGTGGCGACGACGCGGTGACTGCACCGGCTGCCGGAATGGCGCTGACCGAACCGTCGGGCATGGCGCCCGATCCGGCACCGCAGGACCTGGCGCCTGAGGTGTCACCGGCACCGCCGGCACCGGCCGGGTCCGCTCCGTCCGCAGCGGCCGAGGCTGCGGCACCGCTCTCCGCTGCACCGGCGCCGGCCGCGTCGCCGCCGGCCAACTGAGCCGATGAGCGCCCAGCTGCAGGCCATCCGCGGCATGAGCGACATCCTGCCGGAGGATGCCGTCGCCTGGCAGCGCATCGAAGGCACGCTGCGCGACGTACTCGGTGCCTACGGCTACCGCGAGATCCGCGTGCCGCTGCTCGAACGCACCGAGCTGTTCCAGCGCTCCATCGGCGAGGTCACCGACATCGTCGAGAAGGAGATGTACACCTTCGATGACCGCAATGGGGTGAGCCTCACCCTGCGCCCGGAAGCCACCGCCGGCATCGTGCGCGCGGCGATCGAGAACGGCCTGCTGCGCAACCAGCGCCACCGGCTGTGGTCGACCGGGGCGATGTTCCGCTACGAGAAGCCGCAGAAGGGTCGTTACCGGCAGTTCCACCAGTTCGACATCGAGGCGCTCGGCTTCCCGGGTCCCGACGTCGACGCCGAACTCATCGTCATGCTGGCGCGTGCCTGGCGCGAACTCGGGCTGCGCCACCTGGAGCTGCAGCTGAACTCGATCGGCATGCCGGAGGGCAGGGCTCGCTACCGCGCGGCGCTCACCGAGTACTTCCGCGGTCACCTTGCTGCCCTCGACGAGGACAGCCAGCGGCGCCTCGAGCGCAACCCGTTGCGCATCCTCGACAGCAAGAATCCGGCCATGCAGGCGCTCATCGCCGGTGCACCCCTGATCGGCGAGTACCTGGACACGGAATCGGCCGTTCATTTCGCCGCGGTCCAGGAGCTGCTCGGCGCGGCCGGCATCGCGTTTCGCGTCAATCCGCGCCTGGTGCGCGGGCTCGACTACTACAACCGCACCGTGTTCGAGTGGGTTACCGACCAGCTCGGCACCCAGGGTGCGGTGTGCGCCGGCGGTCGTTACGACGGCCTCGTCGAGCAGCTCGGCGGCAGCGCCACGCCGGCGATCGGCTGTGCGATCGGGCTGGAGCGCCTGGTCGAGCTGTACCGCGTCTGCGGCGGCACGCCGCCGGCGGCGACGGTCGAGATCTACGTCGTCGCGGTGGGCGAGGGCGCGACCGCGCTGGCGCTGCGTGTGGCCGAGCAGCTGCGCGACGCCCGGCCGGGCGTCGCGGTCGAGATGAACTGCGGCGGCGGCGGCTTCAAGGCCCAGCTGCGCCGGGCCGACGCGAGCGGTGCCACGGTGGCGCTCGTCATCGGCGAGGACGAGGTCGCGGCCGGTACGGTCGGCATCAAGCCATTGCGCAGCGACGTCGCTCAGGTCAATGTGGCCGTCGCCGGGGTGGTGCCGGCCGTGGCGCCCTACCTGCGCCGCCAGTGAGGATTCCCAGGAAAGCGGGTGAGATGACGTGGACGACAACCTGACTGATCAACAACGGGCCGAGCAGGTGCGCGGCTGGTTCGGCGCCAATATCTGGTTCCTGCTCGCCGGCCTGGTGCTGGGGCTCGGGGCCCTGTTCGGCTGGCGGCAGTGGACCGAGGGGCGCGCGCAGCGTGCCGAACAGGCTTCTGCCCTCTACGAGGAAATGCTCACGGCCATCCGGGTCGGACGCGCCGTGCGCGCCGAGGAGATCGCCGGCGAACTCGAGCGCGACTACACCGCGACCCCCTACCTGGATCAGGCACGCCTGGCGATGGCCCGCCTGAAGATGGATGGCAGTCGCCCCGAAGAAGCCGCTCGCTACCTCGAGCAGGTGGTGGCCGGTCCGGCGAGTGCAGAGCTGCGGGACATTGCGCGGTTGCGCCTCGCCCGGGTGCTGATCCAGATGGAAAAGTACGAGGAGGCCATCAGGCAGCTGGCACCCCCACAGGACTCGGCCTTCGCGGCCCGCTACCACGAGGTGCGCGGGGATGCCTACTACGCCATGGGCCGCAGGGATGACGCCCGCAGCGAGTACCAGGCTGCCCTCGAGCAGGTTGCCGAAAGCCCGATCGACCCGGCGCTCCTGCAGGCGAAGCTCGACGAAGTCGGGGGTGCTGCGGCTCCCGCGACGACCGCATCGACGGCGCCCTGAACCGATGCTGCGCCGATGCACCTGGCTCCTGCTCGCGCTGGCAGCAGCACTGCCCGGCTGCAGCTGGTTTGGCAGCGACGACGCAAAGGACGCGGGCGCTCCCGCCGAGCTCGTCGACTTCGAGCCGACGCTGCGCATCCGCAAGGCCTGGCGCTCCGGCGTCGGCGACGGCAACGAGGTCCTGCGCCTCGCCCTGACGCCGGCAAGCGACGGCACTCGGGTCTTTGCCGCCGATCACGACGGGCGGATCGCCGCCTTCGATGCCTTGCGCGGCAAGCGCCTGTGGCGCACGGATGTCGACCTGCCGCTTGCCGGCGGGCCGGGGGTGGCCAGCGGCTACGTCGTCGCGGGCTCGAGCGACGGCTATGTCGTCGCCCTCGACGCCGTGACCGGCGAGGAGCGCTGGCGCGCCAACGTGGCGAGCGAGGTGCTGGCCGCCCCGGCCGTGGGCAGCGCGCACGCCTACGTACGCACGGTCGACGGCAAGCTCATCGCACTCGACCTCCTCAGCGGGCGCCAGGCCTGGTTCGTGCAGCAGACCATGCCGCGCCTGTCGGTGCGCGGCACCGGAGCGCCGGTGGTGGACCGCAATTTCGTCATCTGCGGCTTCGACAATGGTCGCGTGGCCGCCTACGCGACCGCCGACGGGTCGGTCGCCTGGGACGTGCTGGTGGAACCGCCGACCGGGCGCACGGAGGTTGAGCGGCTCGCCGACATCAATGCCACCGTGCAGGTGCTCGGCGAGGAGGTCTACGCCGTCGGCTACCAGGGCCGGCTGGCGGCGCTCGCGCGCGAGTCGGGCCAGCTCCTCTGGACCGTCGAGTTTTCGAGCTACAGCGGCCTCGGTGCCGATGCGCAGAACCTGTACGCCTCTGGTGATGCGGGCGAGATCATCGCCGTCGAGCGCGCCTCGGGCCGCGAGCTGTGGCGACAGGCGCAGCTGCACGCCCGCGACCTGACGGCACCGACGGCGTTCCACGACTCGGTGGTGGTGGGCGACTTCGAGGGCTGGGTGCATTTCTACGAGGCGGCGACCGGCCAGCTGCAGGCGCGCCTGCACGTTGGCTCGGCGCGCATCACCTCGGCGCCGCTCGTGGTCAACGACCTGCTGTACGTGCTCACCGACGACGGCGACCTCGTGGCCCTGCGCGACGCCACGAAGCCGCGGGAGAAATAGCGCTGCTGCCGGTCGTCGCGCTCATCGGGCGGCCCAACGTCGGCAAGTCCACGTTGTTCAACCGCCTTACCGGCACCCGCGATGCCCTCGTGGCCGACTACCCCGGGCTGACGCGCGACCGGCTCTACGGCTTCACTGCCGGCGACCTGCCCGCCGCACTCGTCATCGACACTGGCGGGCTGACCGAGGCGGGCGACGAGATCGCACGCCTCATGCACCGGCAGGTCGAGCTGGCGGTCGGGGAGGCCGACGTGCTCGTCATGCTGGCCGATGGGCAGGCCGGGCTCACCGGCGAGGACCGCTACGTCGCTGCGCTCGCGCGCCGGTCCGGCAAGCCCGTGGTGCTCGCGGTGAACAAGCTCGAAGGCCGTGAAGCGGCGGTTGCCGTCACCGAATTCTGGGAGCTCGGCCTCGACACGCCGCACGCCGTCTCGGCCAGCCACGGCGACGGCGTGCGCGGCCTGCTCGGCGCCGTGCTGGCGGTCGCCCCTGCCACGGGCAGCGGCGGGCAACCGGCCGACGACGGCATGGCGCGCATCGCCGTGGTCGGCCGGCCGAATGTCGGCAAGTCGACGCTCATCAACCGGCTGCTCGGCGAGGAGCGCCTCGTGACCCGCGACGAGCCGGGCACCACCCGCGATGCCATCCGCGTGCCGGTCGAGGTGGATGGCGTGACCTACACACTGGTGGACACCGCCGGCATCCGCCGCCGGGCGCGTGTCACCGAGACGATCGAGAAGTTCAGCATCGCCAAATCGCTGCAGGCCGTCGACGAGGCCGATGCCGTGATCGTGCTCCTCGATGCGCGCGAGGGCGTCACCGAGCAGGACGCCTCGCTGATCGGCCTGGTACTCGAGCGCGGCCGGGCGCTGACCATCGGCATCAACAAGTGGGACGGCATCGGCGACAGCCGCCGCCGCCGCTTCATGCACGGCTACGAGCTGGCCCTGCCGTTTCTCGATTTCGTCGAGACGCACCCGATCTCGGCGCTCCACGGCAGCAACATCGTCGACCTCTTCAAGAGCGCGGCGCGCGCTGCGGCTGCGGCCCGTGCCGAGCTGCCGACCAGCGAGCTGACGCGTGTGCTCGAGGAGGTGGTGGCCTCACACCCGCCGCCGCTGGTGCGCCGGCACCGCATCCGGCTCACCTACGCCCACCAGGGCGGACGCCGTCCGCCCGTCATCGTCGTGCACGGCAACCAGACCGAATTGCTGCCAGACAGCTACCGGCGTTACCTCGTGAACTGCTTCCGCAAGGTCTTCCGTCTCACCGGTACGCCGATTCGGCTGGAACTGCGTACCGGGCGCAACCCCTACGCCGGCCGGCGCAATGTGCTCACCAGCCGCCAGGTGCAGAAGCGCCGGCGCCTGCGCGCGCACGTGCGCCGCTGAGCCTCATAACGATATAACCACGTGCCCGTCACCCCCGGCGCGGGGGTCGCCGATAATTCACGCAGCAAGGCTCCGGAAGGACCCCCGGCGGTGAGCGGCGCGCGACAGTACTGCGAGATCCCAGGCACTTTCGAGATGCGCCACGGCGGCGTGCTCGAGCGCCCGGTCGTCGCCTACGAGACCTGGGGCCGGCTCAATGACAGGCGCGACAACGCGGTGCTCATCTTCACCGGGATGTCGCCCTCCGCCCACGCCAGCTCCTCGCCGGCCGACCCGACGCCCGGCTGGTGGGAGGAGATCGTCGGGCCGTCGCGGCCGATCGACACGCGCCGCTGGTTCGTGATCTGCGTGAACTCGCTCGGCAGCTGCTTCGGTTCGACGGGGCCCGCCTCGATCGACCCGCGCAGCGGCGAGCCCTACCGGCTCGACTTCCCGGAGCTCACGCTCGAGGACGTCGCCAGCGCCGGGCGGCACGTGCTCGGGCACCTCGGCATCGACACGCTGCACACTCTCGTCGGGCCGTCGATGGGCGGCATGACCGCGCTCGGCTTCGCGGCCATGTTCCCGGGCATGGCGCGCCGCCTGCTGCTGATCTCCTGCGGCGCGCACACCCTGCCGTTTTCGATCGCACTGCGCTCGCTGCAGCGGGAGATGATCCGCCGCGACCCGGCCTGGCAGGATGGGCACTACGCACCCGGCGCAGGCCCGGCCAGCGGCATGCGCCTGGCGCGCAAGGTCGGCATGATCACCTACCGCTCGGCGCAGGAGTGGGAACAGCGTTTCGGCCGCGAGCGCATTTCCGGGGAGCGCCGGACCGATGACGCCCCAGCCACGGACTTCGAGATCGAGAGCTATCTCGAGGCGCACGCCCGCAAGTTCACCGGCCAGTTCGATCCGAACTGCTATCTCTACCTGTCACGCGCGAGCGACCTGTTCGACCTCGCGGAGCACGGTGGCTCGGTGGCGGCCGCGCTCGCCCGCATCCGGGTCGAGCGTGCCCTCGTCATCGGCGTGGCGACCGATCTCCTGTTCCCGATCCACCAGCAGCGCGAGCTCGCCGCCGGGCTGCGTGCCGGCGGCGGCGAGGTGACGCTCGCGGAGCTGCCCTCGATCCAGGGCCACGACTCCTTCCTCGTCGACATGGAGCGCTTCCGGCCGGTGATCCGGCGCTTCTTCGCGGAGGCGGCGGCGGTGTCCGATCGCGGGTATCCTGACCAGGCGGCGATACTGCCGCCGGCGGTGGGGGAATCGGCATGAACCTCGGTCACACGGCCCTGTACGCGGGCCTGCTCGGGCTGCTGCTCGTGGCGCTGAGCTACCGCGTGGCCCAGCGGCGCATCAGATTTCGCGTCGGCGTCGGTGCCGGGGACAACCCGGACCTCGAGCGCGCGATCCGCGTGCAGGCGAACTTCACCGAGTACGTGCCTCTCGCACTGCTCCTCCTCGCGCTCTACGAGGCAGGCGGTGCGCCGGGCTGGGCGCTGCACACTGCCGGTGTGGCGCTGGTAGCTGTGCGGCTGGCGCACGCCGTGGGGCTGACCCAAAGCGCCGGACGCTCGGCGCCGCGATTCATCGGTGCGCTCGGCACCTGGCTCGTGATCGTCGCCCTGTCGCTCGCCAATATCGGCCAGACACTCGCCTGAGCTGCGGTCACGGGGCCGGCGAGGGCTCCGGTGGCGGACCATCGGCGGCGCGGCGCAGCCGTGCCCAGGCGGCGGTGAATTCGACCCCGTAGAGCAGCAGCGCTGCCTGCACGTAGACCCAGAGGAGAAAGGCGACAACGGCGGCGATCGAGCCGTGCACGCTGAAGCGGCCGAGGTCACCGAGGAAACGGGCGAAGAGGGCGAGCGCCCCGTGCCAGAGCAGGCCGGTCAGGACGGCACCGGGCCAGACGTCGCGCATCCGCACCGTCGTGTTGGGCAGGAAGCGCAGCAGCAGCGCGACCATGACGACGAACAGCGCCGTCGCAGCCCAGGCCGTCACGCCACCGGCCGCCGCGGCGAGCAGCGGGTAGCGCGCGAGGAGTGCCGGGTCGGTGCCGAGCAGGGTGCCGAACCAGCCGCTGCGCAGTACCCCATCGACGCTCACCAGGACCAGCACGCCGAGCAGCATCAGGCCGGCAGCGGCGAGCATCGCCAGCGAGACGAGCTTGTGGTGGAGGAACCCGCGCGGCTGCGCCACGCCCCAGGCGTGATTGACCGCCGCGGTGATGGCATCGAAGACGCCGAGCGAGGCCCAGGCGACGAGGACCGTCCCCACCAGCCCAAGCGACCAGCGCGCCTGGTGCAGGGCCTCGACCTGCGTGGCAATGAACTCGAACTGGTGCGGGATATGGCGCGCGACCAGCGCCATCACCGCAGTACGATCGGCATCGCTGGCCGCGGCTGCGCCGAGCAGGCCGAGGCCGAGCAGCAGCAGCGGAAACAGCGACAGCAGCGCGAAGTAGGCGATCGACGAGGCGTGCGTCAGATCATCGCTGCGCAGGAAGCCGCGCAGACCTTCCCAGGCAGCCCGCAAGGGCAGAGTGAGCAGCCGCGGTGTCCTGGCCATGCGTCGGGCAACGGCGGCCGGTGGACCGGTCAGCGAACCTGCCGGACCACGGCATCGATCTCGCCCGCGGCGAGCCGCGCGGTGATCTCGTCGCCGGGGCGCACGTCCGCGGCCCGGCGCAGCAGTGCGCCGCTGCGGGTCACGGTGACCAGGGCGTAGCCGCGCTGGAGTGTCTGCAGCGGGCTGAAAGCGTCGAGCCGGGCCGCACCAAGCGCAAGCCGGCGTCCGGCCTCGGCCAGCCGCTGGTGGATGGCAGCGGCGAGCCGCTCGCGGTGGCGGGCGAGGGCCGCGCTGCGGCGCGCGAGCAGCGTCGCCGGGGCGGCGACCCGCAGCCGCGCCAGTGCGTGGCCCGCGCGCAGCCGGCGCAGCGCGAGTGCACGGCGTGCGGTGGCGGCGAGACGGGCCGTCAGCTCGTCGAGCCGTTGCGCATGCTGGCGCAGGATATAACCGGGGTGCGTGCGGGTGAGGCGCTGCTCGAGCGTGGCGCTGCGCGTGGCGAGCCGTTCGACACTGCGGTGGAGGGCGAGCGCGGCCTGCCGGTCGAGATGGCGGATGCGCCGCAGCCACTCGCGCCAGTCGGGTGCGACCATCTCGGCGGCGCCCGATGGCGTCGGTGCGCGCAGGTCGGCGGCGAGGTCGGCGAGGGTGAAGTCGGTCTCGTGGCCGACGCCGCTCACCACCGGTATCGGGCAGGCGACGATGGCGCGCGCCACGGCCTCCTCGTTGAATGCCCACAGGTCCTCGAGCGAGCCGCCGCCGCGCGCCACGATCAGCACGTCGCATTCGGCCCGTACGGCGGCGGCGCCGAGTGCGGCGACGATCCCCGGCACGGCCGCCGCACCCTGCACCGCGGTCGGGTAGAGCACGACCGGGATCGCCGGGAAGCGCCGGCGCAGGACCTGCAGCACGTCGCGCAGCGCGGCACCGGTCGGCGAGGTGACCACCCCGATCTGCCGCGGCAGGGCCGGCAGCGGCCGCTTGCGCACGGCATCGAACAGGCCCTCGGCGGCGAGTTTCTTCTTCAGTTCCTCGAGCCGGCGCAGCAGCAGCCCGTCGCCGGCCGGCTCCAGGTACTCGACCACCAGCTGGAACTCGCCGCGCGCCTCGTACAGGCTCACCCGCGCCCGCGCCAGCACCTGCTGGCCGTTCTCGGGACGAAAGCGCAGCTGGCGGCTGTTACCGCGGAACAGGGCGCAGCGCACCTGGGCCTGCGCGTCCTTCAGGGAAAAGTACAGGTGGCCGGAGGCCGGCCGGGCGAGGTTGGAGATCTCGCCGCTCACCCACAGAGCCGGAAAAGCCCGGTCCAGCAGCGTCCGGGCCTCGCGGTTGAGCTGGGCGACGGTATAGACAGGCTCACCGGGCTGCGGCTGCATGGCGGCGGCAGTTTACCGTGCCCGGCCGGCTGCGTACCATTACGCGCTTCCCGCCACCGCCGGCAGGGGCCCCCAGGAGCCACCATGCGCATTGCCGAGGAAGCCCTCACTTTCGACGACGTGCTGCTGCAGCCAGCCTATTCCGACATCCTGCCGCGCGAAGTGAGCCTCGCCACGCGCCTGACACGCGAGATCCGCCTGAACATCCCGCTGCTGTCCTCGGCCATGGACACAGTCACCGAGGGGCGCCTCGCCATCGCCATGGCGCAGGAGGGCGGCATCGGCGTGATCCACAAGAACATGAGCCCGGCCGAGCAGGCGCGCCAGGTCGCGCTGGTGAAGAAGTTCGAGAGCGGTATGGTCAAGGACCCGATCACGGTGTCCCCCGACATGACCATCCGCGACGTGCTGCGCATGACCCACGCCAACCACATCTCCGGCATGCCGGTGGTCGACCAGGGCCGGACGGTCGGGATCGTCACCAACCGCGACCTTCGCTTCGAGACCCGGCTCGACGAGCCGGTCTCCGTGGTCATGACGCCCAAGGAGAAGCTGGTCACGGTGAAGGAAGGCGCGAGCAAGGACGAAGTGCTCGCGCTGCTCCACAAGCACCGCATCGAGAAGGTGCTGGTCGTCAACGACCGCTTCGAGCTGCGCGGCCTGATCACCGCCAAGGACTTCCAGAAGGCCAAGGACTACCCGATCGCCTGCAAGGACGCGCGCGGCGCCCTGCGCGTCGGCGCAGCGGTCGGCACCGGTGGCGACACCGACGAGCGCGTGCGCGCCCTGGTCGAGGCCGGCGTCGACGTGATCGTCGTCGATACCGCGCACGGGCACTCGCGCGGCGTGATCGAGCGCGTGCGCCAGGTCAAGAAGCAGTACCCCGCCATGTCGGTCATCGCCGGCAACATCATCAGCGCCGAGGCGGCACGCGCGCTCATCGACGCGGGTGTCGACGGCGTGAAGGTCGGCATCGGGCCGGGTTCGATCTGCACCACGCGCATCGTCAGCGGCGTGGGCGTGCCGCAGATCACGGCGGTGGCCAACGTCGCTGCGGTGGCCGCTCCGGCAGGCGTTCCGGTGATCGCCGACGGCGGTATCCGCTACTCCGGCGACATCGCCAAGGCGATCGCCGCGGGCGCGGACTGCGTCATGATCGGCAGCCTGTTCGCCGGCACCGAGGAGTCCCCCGGCGAGGTCGAACTCTTCCAGGGTCGCAGCTACAAGTCCTACCGCGGCATGGGCTCGCTCGGCGCCATGGCGCAGAAGCACGGTTCCTCGGACCGCTACTTCCAGGATGCTTCCTCGGAACTCGAGAAGCTCGTGCCCGAGGGCATCGAGGGCCGCGTGCCCTACAAGGGCAGCCTCGTCGCCATCGTCCACCAGCTCACCGGCGGCGTGCGCGCCGCCATGGGCTATACCGGCTGCGCCACCGTCGAGCAGATGCGTACGCGCCCGGTGTTCGTGCGCATCACCGGCGCCGGCATCGCCGAGAGCCACGTGCACGACGTGACCATCACCAAGGAAGCCCCGAACTACCGGACCGACCTGTGAGTGCCGCGCCGCAGACCGCCGCCCGCCACGCGCCGGCCGACCACCGCATCCTGATCCTGGACTTCGGCTCCCAGTACACGCAGCTCATCGCGCGGCGCGTGCGCGAGGCCGGGGTGTACAGCGAAGTGCTGCCGTGGGACGCCGATCCCGACGCGATCCACGCTTTCCGCCCCGAGGGCGTGATCCTCTCCGGCGGACCGGAGTCGGTGCTCGAAGGTGCGGTCGCGCCGCGCGCGCCGGATGCCGTCTTCGCGCTCGGCGTGCCGGTACTCGGCATCTGCTACGGCATGCAGACCATGGCCGCACAGCTCGGCGGCGCAGTGGAAGCCTCGAGCCACCGCGAGTTCGGCCACGCGCGAGTGCTGCCAACCGGCACCGACCAGCTTCTCGGCGGCCTCGGCGCGGCTGCTGCGGGTGATACCGAGGCCGGCCTCGACGTCTGGATGAGCCACGGCGACCGGGTGAGTGCGCTGCCGCCAGGGTTTGCCGTCATCGCCAGCTCCCCCAGTGCACCGCTCGCCGGCATGGCCGACGAGTCGCGGCGCCTCTACGGCCTGCAGTTCCACCCCGAGGTGACGCACACCGCACAGGGGCAGACGATCATCGAGCGCTTTGTCCACGGCATCTGCGGCTGCCCGAACGACTGGCAGCCCGGCAGCATCATCGCCCGCGACATCGCCGAGATCCGCGCGCGCGTCGGTGGCGACCGCGTCCTGCTCGGACTCTCCGGCGGCGTGGATTCCTCGGTGGTCGCCGCGCTGCTGCACGAGGCGCTCGGCGACCAGCTCACCTGCGTGTTCGTCGACACCGGTCTCCTGCGCCTGCACGAGGGCGATCACCTCATGGAGGTGTTCGCCGATCACCTCGGTGTGCAGGTGATCCGCGTCGATGCGGAAGCGCGCTTTCTCGACGCGCTCGCCGGCGTCGCCGATCCCGAAGCCAAGCGCAAGATCATCGGGCGGCTGTTCATCGAGGTGTTCGAGGAACAGGCTGAGCGGCTCACCGGCGTGCGCTGGCTCGCCCAGGGCACGATCTACCCGGACGTGATCGAATCGGCCGGGGCGAAGACCGGCAAGGCGCATGTCATCAAGTCGCACCACAACGTCGGCGGGCTGCCGGCGCACATGAAGCTCAAGCTCATCGAACCGCTGCGCGACCTGTTCAAGGACGAGGTGCGCCGCATCGGGCTCGAGCTCGGCCTGCCGCGCGAGATGGTCTACCGCCATCCCTTCCCGGGGCCCGGCCTCGGCGTGCGCATCCTCGGCGAGGTAAAGAAGGAGTACGCCGACCTGCTGCGCCTCGCCGACGACATCTTCATCGCCGAGCTGCGCCGTGCCGACCTCTACGACCGCGTCAGCCAGGCCTTCGCCGTCTTCCTGCCGGTGAAGTCCGTCGGCGTCATGGGCGACGGGCGGCGCTACGACTACGTCGTCGCGCTGCGCGCGGTCGAGACCGTGGATTTCATGACCGCCCGCTGGGCGCAACTGCCCTATGACTTCCTCGACCACGTCTCACGGCGCATCATCAACGAGGTCAAGGGCATCTCGCGGGTGACCTACGACATCTCCGGCAAACCGCCGGCGACGATCGAGTGGGAGTGAGGGGTGATGTCGGTGAGTTTCTTTCGCCAATGAAATCAGGCAGTTGAGTATTCTCGAAGATTGTCTGGTTTCAATCGTCTCTGAGTTGAAGTTGCTCGCCAAGTGCCTGATCGATAAGCAAGTCCCTGGCGGAAACTCGCCCTAAGTATCTGAGCCAAGCACGCTCTTTTGACGGCAAATCTGACGGTAAGGAACTCCGTCTGCTTCCGGGCCGTCCCATTTACCGTGAACTGAGTTCACAGGACGCTGCGATCCGTGGCGTTAAACTGGGAATCGGGATTGCAGTGCATTGGGCAGGTGTGCCGATCGGTGAGTTTGGTCACTCATGGTGACTGAAACAGCATTTCGGTAAGCCCGGAACTCCAGCGCGGGTCGCTGGACGGGCCGTTGGGCTGCCAGATGAGTCAATGCGTAGTCGTGCGGAGGGTGCACCTATGGAAGTAAATGATCCCCGTGTGGGACCCGGTCAGTTCCAATGGAGTCCGGGCGGCTGGTTCGGCGCTCAGCTCGGCGGCACAGTCTGGATGCTCATTGCCGCCGTGGTTCTGATCCCAGAAGGGGCTGAAGTGGCTGGCATTGCCCTGCTGTGTTTTTCAGTCCCGAATCTGGTGGGACTCCTGCTCTATCGGCAGCGGCATCGGATCGCTCCTTATCCGGCGCTCCAAGGGCTGATTTTTGTCATCGGCATCGTGACGGCCATTATCGTTGTGTACCTCAATCAATCGGGCTTCGTGCAGAAAGTCGATCCCCGGCTCGGCTACGGTCGATGGGGGTTCTTCCTGCTTCCACTGCTATTCAGCGGCCTCATGGCCTGGTTTCATTGGAAGGAACGTTCCGGTGTGCGGAGACGCCAAGGCGGTCAGGGTGCATGAGAACCGGCTCGGGTTACCAGCACGTCCTGCGGGTGCTGTTTCCGCCGGCCGTCGCCTGGGCGCTGTTGAGCATCTTCGGCGAGTATTTCGACAGCCTGCGGAGGCTGAACCCGTTCACCGAGCGCTCGCCTTTGCACGATCCGATCGAGGAACTGCTGTCGTGGTTGCCGGTGCTGCTCCTGCTGGCGACGGGAGTCTGGATGGTGTGTCGATGGCCGCATGTCCTGCGATTGCCGCCTTCGGAGTTATTGGTGCCCACGGCGGCGCGCCTCATCGTTCACCTGATCGGGTGGTCCGTGGCCGTGTTCGCCGGTACGGTCGTAGTGGGGTTTCTGTTGTACGACCCGTCGAGGGACGCACCCGAACAACGCTACCTGGGGGTTTGGATGTCTGGGTTCTTCGTGGCACCCGCAATCGCGCCGCTGGCCGCTCTCTTCACAGTGTGGAGAAGTTCGTACAAGAATGCCGGACTGACCGGATAGACGATGGCAAGAAGCAGAGGTGCATGGACTCTTGCTATCCTGGCGTTTGTCGTCAGCGTTCCCTTTGCCTTCTATCTCGGAATCACACTGATCGGTCACGCGCGACCCGTATTGTATGTGTCCGTCTGGCTTGACCGGCTGCTCATGGTCATCACCGTCTTGGGCCTGCCGTTGGCGGCTGCCTTCTGCGTCTTTCGCCTCGTTTCTGGTAGAGGAACACACGGGTCATGATTCGGATTACCGGCATCGCGATGCTGGTTCTCTGTGCCCTGCTGGTGGTTCGTGGAATCTCTTGCCGTTGACGTTAGCCTGGCTGGCGGTACGTCGAGGCACCAACGAAGGCCCGACACGATGGGGTGGCCTGGCGTTCGCCGGGGTGACGACCTTTGCTATCGCCCTGATGCACGCCGCTTGGGTCTTCGACTGGGGTGGCACGCGAACCGGTTCATTCACCGCCGGGCTTGTGTTTTTGTTCTCACCAGCCTGCGCCATCATTCTCGGCACCTGTGCTTGGGCGGTGGCGAAGCTAGAGGGACGACTTGCCGGAGATCGAACCGCAGCCCAACAAGGGGCTGTAGCCGACGCCGCAAACGGCGCGGCTGAGCGCGGTCGTTGGGCGTCGCAATGACTGACGTCGAGGTTATTCGCGCGCTGGTGGATCGCACGAAGAGCGACTTCTTGTCGTACTACGCTGAATCAGCTCGCGCCGAGTGCGCGACACAAATCCTGTCTTGGGCCCTTTCTCAAGATAGCCGTCTTCTGTCTTGCGAAAGAGAACTCGACTCAATGCTACCGGACACGGACGACGACGGAAGCTGGTCGGCTTCATACGCGCTCAATACTGGAGTCATGCTCCTCTGCCTGATTACAGCCATACGAGGAAATGCCCAAGACAGCTACGATGAGGCCGTTCAAGCGTTCTTTGACACGGTGGATTTCAAAGTCCAGGAATTGCTTGAGCAAGCGGGTGTATCTGCTCCATCCGAGGCTCAGATTGCCCAACACCCACTGATGCAGCGTGAGAAAGCATGGTTCGCCAACGTATCGAACCCCTAGCGGCGTCCAACAACGCAGTCCCGCGCGACGGTCCCCGCTGCGCGCGGCCTGCACCTGAGCGCGGGCGTTGGGTGCGGATGCCATGAACCACGAAGGCGCTCCGTTGCCAGAGGATGCTGTCGCGAAGATCGCGGCGGATTTCGCGCAAGCGTCGCCTGATCGGGTCTTGGCATTGCTCGATACGTACAAAGGCGCCGATAGAGACCGGGTCATTCGCTGCATGATCTACCTCGCCAACGGTGACATCGATCGATTGCTCCATCTCATTGGAGCCGCTCAGAGCGACTCGAGGGACGTGATCTACTGGGCCGAGTATGATCGTGGCGACAAGCGAATCCATGATTTCAATCAGCCGTTCCAGACTGCGCCAATCGTCCACATCTTCGAGTGGAAGCCCGACGTCGAGGCGCGCTGGCTTACGACTCAGCGCGAGGAGGACCTCGACCGCCTATGTCTTGAGGGCGCTACGCAGGCGCAGAACTGGACGCCGGTCGAGGTTGAGTGGATTCTTGATGAACCGGGTGATGCCCGGCGCGATACGACAGATTGTCCCAACTTGGTGCCAGGAGTGCCCGTCCTCAGCGCGCGTGCCGTGCATGCGCTCCGGCCGCATCTCATGAATGTTGGCGAGCTGCTTCCGCTGTCGCACAAGACGTGTGAATATTTTGCCCTGAACGTTACCAACGTCGTTGATGCACTCGATGAGGACCGTAGTGATCTCACGCGCTTCGGATCGGGCCGAATCATGCTGGTAAAAGTCTACGCGTTTCACCAGCAGGCGATCGGGTCGCACACGGTCTTCAAAGATCGCCGCCTCGCCTCGAGTACGGTGTTCGTAACAGACCCATTCGTCAAGGCCGTGGAGCAGGCACAACTGACCGGCTT
The DNA here is from genome assembly GCA_963205295.1 of Pseudomonadota bacterium. Lineage (GTDB taxonomy): Bacteria > Pseudomonadota > Gammaproteobacteria > Steroidobacterales > QUBU01. The sequence goes on along the minus strand of CAUJIY010000032.1, from coordinate 4,006 downwards.
TGTCTTCCAGCGCGTTTGGCCCAGCGATGCCTAACAAGGCGTATATGGACTCCTCCCGCAAGAGGGAAGCTGATCGATAGTTCTAGTCTTGCGGAGGCAACTTGCAGACGTATATCCGGCATCTTCAGTGGGATCACATAGTCCCGTGCCGACATGGATATCTGCGACACCACGGCGCCAATCGCTTTCAGCGGTCTTGTATAGACCGAGCGTGTTATCGGCGTCACACGGTGAGGATTGTTCCGGTTCGACCATGGTGGGCGATCAGTCTTCCGTGCAAGCGAAGAGACCTTGGGGTTGCGGTTCAGGCGGCTGCAGTGTTGGCGATCGGGGTTCTGGCCGCGTAAGGCTCCTGGTCCCTGAGCACCGCGAAGCAGATGCGCGCCAGCTTGTTGGCCAGCGCACAGGTGGCCTTGTTGTGATGGGAGCGCTGGGCAAGACCCAGCGCCCACAGCCGCAGCGGATCCAGCGGTCGCTTGCCTCGCCTGGCCATGCTCGCCGCATTGAGCACGGAGCGCGCCCCGTGGGTCAGTAACATGCGCAGGTAGCGATCCCCGCGCTTGCTGATACGCCCGAGGTGACGCGAGCCACCGGAGGAGTACTCCTTGGGTGTGAGCCCGAACCAGGCGGCGAAGTGCCGGGCACTCTTGAAATGGCTGACGCTGCCGCCGGTGGCGGCCACCATCGCGGTGGCGGAGAGCAAGCCGATGCCCGGAACCGACCGCAGGCGCTGGCAGGGCTCGCTGTGGTCGGCCAGTTCGGTCAGCTGCTGCTCGACTTGGCCGATACGCTGTTCCAGCTCGCGTACTTCCTCCAGCATCTCTTGCAGAGCCTGACGCAGCGACCACGGAATGTCCTGCCCGGCCAGCGTCGTAGCGATCTGCTTCAAGCCGGTGCTGGCGCCTTCGGCAACCGCGATACCGAACTCGCGGCACAAGCCGCGCAACGTGTTGATACGTGCGGTGCGAGTGGCCATCCAGGCCGAGCGTACCCGGTGCAAGCCTTGCAGACACTGCTGTTCGATGCTCTTGACTTTCACCGGCACGATCTGTGCGCAGCGCAGCGCCTCCAGCAGCGCCGCGGCGTCGGCCGCGTCGGTCTTGTTGCGCTTGACATAGGCGCGCACGTAGCGGGCTGGCAGCAGTCGAACCTCAATGCCTCGCTCCTGGAGCCGCCGTGCCCAGTAGTGGGCCGAGCCGCAGGCCTCCATCACCACCAGCGCCACGGCGCGGTTGTCGAACCAGCGCTGGAATTGATCGCGCGAGAGCCGGGCCTTGTGCACGATGCGCCACTGGGCATCGGCGACAGCCAGCTGGAAGACGCTCTTTGCCAGATCCACCGCGACGGTCGTAGCATCCATCTTGGACTCCTTCCGGGTTGTCTGCGCTGCCCCACACACCACATGCCGAGGTCAGCTGGCACCATGATGCCGAATACAGCACGGGAGGAGTCCATCCCATCACTACAGCCGACGCCGCAAAGTGGCGCGGCTGAGCTTGGTCATTGGGCACAGAGCAACCCCTGGTCCACGACAACCCGCGAAATGTGAATGTCTTTACGCTCGCCCTTGGCGCTGTCATCGGCCTATGCGCCGCCGTTGTCATGCCGGACAAGTCGTCGAATCTGGCGCCCACGCTTTGGTTCGTGGGATGGATCACTCGCAAGGTTCGATGGGTAAGGGAGATGTTGAGGTTGCCGGATGCTTCGGGGGCGGGCCCCTCGTGACCAGAAGCTTTCGGCATCGATCGCGGCCTATCGGCTGCAAGCGAAGTGTTCCGTCGGTCGTCGTGACGGCAAACTTGCACAACGTCTCCGAGAACTTCAACAGCTGCACGAAGTTGCGATGCTGCGAAACGATTGAGTGGGAGTGAGGGGGCAACCCTTCATGATGCGCCGGACGGCTGTGGAGGTCAGCGTGTGGTTTCCTGCAATAACCAGGGTGAACTCGCCCATTTCCGGTCGAACGCGGCAGATTCGGTCTCCCGGAGTCAGGTCTGGTCGCTTCTCAAGGCCCGTTCTACGAATCGGACTGCGCCGCAGGGCGCTTTGAACTTCCTATTCGCCGATAAGGCGTGCGCATTGTCGGGCAGCGCTGCAGCGCCACCAGCACCATTGCCGCAGTTCTCGCGCGTGATGGTCGAACCTTCTCGCCCAACGCCATCTATTCGCTCGTGTAGATGGTTAGGTAGTGAACTATGTCAGGGATCACTTTTCGGATCGCCTATGAAAGCGCCAATTCTGCTACTGGTTGCTATCGTGAGCGTCACGGCGATGACGTCCCCAGGAAAATGCGTAGTGCTCATCGTCCATCGACAGCTTCTCTACCTCTGAACAGGGTCTGCGGAGAGCTCCCGGGAATACCCAAAAATCGCGCCACCGATTACCCCAAGGGTAGTGCTGGCCTTAAAGGCAGCACCGCCATCGATTCTGGAGATGGATCCCGCCGCCTGCGCATAGTTCGCATTGCATGCCAGTCGAGCGTACAGCTCTGGTGGGCCGGACAGTTCACGCGACTGGGTTTGACCAGATACTGGGGGCACGAATGGCCCACAGATCTCCTCGTACGCCGCCTTGGCTTCGGGGTACAACGCGGCGCTGGTCATCGGGGGCTGCGGCGTGCCCGCGGTGCGCACCAGATTCTCTTTTCGGACGAGATTCACACTGACCACACGCATGGATGCGCACGCGTACTTGAGTTTCAGCTCGCGGTAATCTCGCGGCACACTTGGAACGTTGTAAACCAACCCCTCGATCGGTGGCCGGCCCGGACTACAGAGCGGCGGAATGGGTCGCCCGGCATAACGTCCCTGCCCTGCGGTAGGTTGCGGTGGCGTGACGTAGCCGGCGGCCGCGAGCACTTCTTGCGCCTCCGACAGCGGCATCTGAATCTTCACGCCTTCAATGCTTGAAGCGAGCACGATGGCTTTGGCGCGATCATAGGGGCCCGACTGGGCGTAGGCTGGTGCGACGTTATCGAGCGCGATGAGCGAGGCAAGAACGATGGCACCGGACAGAACCAAGCGCGTCGGTATCATTTCAGCTGACCCTCGATTCCGGAAACTGCTTCAAAGCTAGAGCTGTCATGCGGGCATGTCAACGGAGAATGCCGGGCCTGAAAGTCCCGCCGGTGAGTTTCGTGCAAAACCTGCCACAGTCGGAGAAAATTACGCCGGCAGGGACATCGTCATTGGCAGCGTCTGGAGTGATAAGGTGGTCAGGTAGTCGCCGACGAGCTGCTCCCGAATTCAGCGCCACAGATAGGTTCGTAGAGTCCTGGAGACACGCATGACTGGCTCCGGAATCAGATTCGGATATTGGTACGTGTCGCGAAATGTCGGCCGCAGTTGAACTGAATGCGATGCGGCGTCGGTATTCGCACTGGGATCTTGGGTTCGGCCAGATTGCCTTTCGCCATCTATCGCCGACCGCCTTCTTTAAGCGCGATGCATTGACGGTAAATCTGACGGTAAATAAGTCCGTCTGCTCCCGGGCCACCTCTTTTACCGTCAACCGTGGCGGGCCGCTGGGGTCCGTGGTGCCAAACCGGGAGTCGCCCTTGGCGCTGTATTGGGCAGGTTTGCCGATCGATGAATTTGGTCAACCATGGTGACTGAAGCAGCAATTCGGTAAATCCCGGAACTCCAGCGCAGACCGCTGGACGGGGCATATCAGACGCAGGGGCCCGATCCAATCCGAAAATACTTGCTGTAAAAGCCTATAAATGGCATTTTTAGGGTGTGAAATTGGATTCCAAGAAGCCCAGCGCCCGAAAGCTGCTCGATAGTCTCGCCTCGCGCGGGCGCCATCATTTCACCTCCGTCGAGGCGAGGGGGGCGTTGGGCGCTTCGGCCAACGCAACCGCGAAGGCGTTGGCGCGGCTGATGGCCCAGGGGTATCTCGCCTCGCCGGAACGCGAGTTCTACGTCATCGTGCCGCCGGAATACCGTTCACTGGGATGCTTGCCAGCCGAGCAATTCATTCCTGCCCTGATGGCAAAGAAGAACCT
>CAUJIY010000031.1 GCA_963205295.1 Pseudomonadota bacterium | reverse complement strand
AAGCCCGCCACATCGAGCAGCGCCGCCACCGCCCGGGCCTGGTCGTAGCCGTGCTCGAAATACAGCCGGCCGCCGGGGACGAGATGCGCGCCCGCGCCGGCGACGATGCGGCGGATGTCATCCAGTCCTTCCGAACCCGCCGCCAGCGCGCTGCGCGGCTCGAAGCGCACGTCGCCCTGCACGAGGTGCGGATCGGCCTCGGCCACATACGGCGGGTTCGCCAGGATCAGGTCGAAGCGCTCGCCTTCGACCGGCGCGAACCAGTCGCCCAGGAGGAAGCGCACCGAGACAGCGTGGCGCGCGGCATTCGCCTGCGCGACGGCCAGCGCCGCCGCGGAGGCGTCCACCGCCGTCACCCGCGCCTGCGGCAATTGTTTCGCCACCGCGATGGCGAGGCAGCCGCTGCCCGTGCCGAGGTCGAGGATGCGCTGCGCCGGCTGCTCGACCGCGATGTCCACCAGCAGCTCGGTCTCCTCGCGCGGGATCAGCACGGCGGGCGTGACCTGGAAGTCCAGGCCGTAGAACTCGCGGTGGCCGAGGAGGTAGGCCACCGGCTCGCCGGCGGCGCGGCGCGCCACCAGCGCGCGAAAACTCGCCGCATCCTGCGGACTGACTTTTCCCTCCGGATGCGCCTCCAGCACGGCATGCGACACGCCGATGACATGGCACAGCAGCAGCCGCGCCTCTCGCAGCGGAATCGATGCGCGGACTTCCTCCAGCAACTCGGCAATGCTCACGCTGTCTCCTCGGAGAGCGCCGCCAGTAGCTCCGCCTGGTGCTCGGCGGACAGTGCGCCGATGAGCTCGTCGAGGTCGCCGTCCATGTTGGCGTCGATCTTGTACAGCGTCAGGTTGATGCGGTGGTCGGTGATGCGCCCCTGCGGGAAGTTGTAGGTGCGGATGCGCTCGGAGCGGTCGCCGGTGCCGACCAGGCTGCGCCGCTGCGCGGCCTGCTCGCTCTGTTGCTTGCGCCGCTCCATGTCGAGCAGTTTCGCCTGGAGCAGGGCCCGTGCCCGCGCGCGATTCTTGTGCTGCGAGCGTTCGTCCTGGCACTCCACGACGATGCCGCTCGGCAGGTGTGTGAGCCGGATCGCCGAGTCGGTCTTGTTGACGTGCTGCCCGCCGGCACCCGAGGACCGGAAGGTGTCCTCGCGGATATGGGACGGGTCGATGCGGATCTCCTCGACTTCCTCGAGCTCGGGCAGCACCGCGACGGTGCAGGTGGACGTGTGGATGCGCCCCTGCGCCTCGGTCGCCGGGACGCGCTGCACGCGGTGTGCCCCTGATTCGTATTTCAGGCGCGAATAGGCGCCCGTACCGATGATGCGGCTGATGATTTCCTTGAAGCCGCCCTTTTCGCCGCCGCTGCTGTTCAGCACCTCGACCCGCCAGCCCTGCGCTTCGGCATAGCGGTGGTACATCCGGAACAGGTCGCCGGCGAACAGCGCCGCCTCGTCGCCGCCGGCGGCAGCGCGGATCTCCAGGAAGATGTTGCTGTGGTCGTGCGGATCCTTCGGGACGAGTTCCTCGCGGATGCGCAGTTCCAGCTCCGCGAGGCGCGCTGCCGCGGCTTTCGCCTCTTCCTGCCCGAGGGTGCGCAGCGCCGGATCGGCATCGGCCAGCATCTCCGCTGCCGCGCTGCTGTCGGCCTGCGCCTGCTGCCAGGCGGCGTGCAAGGCGACCACGGGCTGCAGCTGGGCGTACTCCTTCGACAGTTCGCGAAAGCGCGCCGGCGTGCCGATGACCGCCGGGTCGGCGAGCAGTGCGGCCAGCTCGTCGATCCGGCTGGCCATGTGCTCGAGCTTGTCGAGAAGGCTCTTCTGCATGTTGTTGCGGATGTTCCGGGTCGGAGCCGCGCCTGGCACCATGCGCCAGGCGCGCAACAGGGCGGCCAGGCGCCGCAAAAGGCCGCTATTATCTTCTTAATATGAATACCTGCACTACCTGTCTGGCCGTCGTCCTCGCGGCACTTCTCGGTGGCTGCGCCGCCCGGCCCGACGCTGCGGCCGGTGGCGACCCCATCGACGTGCCCGGCTCCGGCTACCACCAGATCATGGGCGAGATCGCCGCGGACCGCGGGGCCACGGCGGTGGCCGCCGAGGAATTCCTCAACGTGGCCGAGCGCAGCGCCGAGCCGGAGGCGAGCCGGCAGGCGGCCGGATTCGCCTTCGAGAACGGCTACGATGCCCTGGCCCTGCGTGCGGCGCGCCGCTGGTCACAGCTCGAACCCGAGGAGCCCGCCGTGCGGACGCTGCTCGCACGTCTGCTGGTGCGGCGCAACGACATCGCCGGTGCCACGGCCGAGGCCCGCCGCGCCCTGGGTCCCGCGGCGGATCGCGCGGAGGAGGACTACGACCTGTTCGCCGACGAACTCGCCGGCGAGGGCAACGCCGCGGGTGTCACCCGCGTGCTGACCCGGCTCGTCGCCGAGGCGCCGGCGTCGCCGGCGCTGAACATGGCCATGGCCGCGGCGGCGCTGCGCTCGGCGGATCTCGACCTGGCCGAAACCACGGCGCGCGCCGCTATCGCCGCCGGTGCCGCCGATGTCGCGCTCGATCGAGCCCATGTGATTGTCGCGCGCGTCCTGCTCGCGCGCGGGGAGCGCGACGCCGCTGCCGGGCACCTGCGTGCCCAGGTCGAGGCACGCCCCTCGCTCGACCTCGACCTCGAGTACGTCAGCATGCTCGCAGCCGCCGACCGCCCGGCCGAGGCGCTCGCGCGCCTGGCGGTCATCCGTGATCGTTACGGTCCGGAGCCCGAGGTGCGCCGGCTCGAGGCGATGGTGCTGCTCGGTTCGGGCGATTACCAGGCGGCCTGGGAACGCTTCAACACCCTCGTCGACGACCCGGAGTATGCCGACGAGGCGCGTTTCCACCTGGCCGAACTCGCCGTGCGCGACCTGCGCTTCGACCAGGCACTGAAGCTCCTCGGGCGCATCGGCGAAGGGGCGTACCTGCTGGCGGCGCAGGAAGCCATCGCGCGCATGGCGGAGGCGGGCGGTGACGTGCAGTCCGCGCTGCAGATCCTCGACACCATGGCCGAGCGACACCCGGAGCGCGCCTTCGACGTGGCCCGCATCCGCGCCGCGATGCTGCAGCGGCTCAAGCGCGACGACGAGGCACTCGCCGAACTCGACCGCGTGCTGCGCTACCGCCCGGACGATGCCGACGTGCTGCTCGCCCGCGGGGCGTTGCACGAGAAACTCGGCCGCATCGAGCCGGCGCTGGCCGACATGGCGGCGGCCGTGCGCCTGTTCCCCGACAGTGCGATCGCCAACAATGCCTATGGCTACACGCTCGCCAATCGCACGCGCCGGCAGGACGAAGCGGCGCGGCTGGTGCGCCGCGCCCTCGAGCGTGAGCCGGGCAACGCTGCCATCCTCGACAGCTACGGCTGGGTGCTCTACCGCCAGCACCGGCTCGCCGAGGCGCGCAGCTACCTGCAGCTCGCGCACACGCTCCTCCCGGACCCGGAAGTCGCGGCCCACCTCGGCGAGGTTCTCTGGCAGCAGGGTGAGCGCGAGGCTGCCCGCCGGCTGTGGGACGATGCGCTCGAGAAGGCCCCGCAGAGCCAGCCGCTGCTCGACACCATGGCCCGGTTCGCGGGCGGAGCGCGCGATTGACGGCGACGCTGCGGTCACGCCGGCCCGTGTCCCGCGCGCTCGCGGTCCTCGTGCTCGTGCTGACCCTGCCGGGCTGTGCGCTGCGCCCGCCGCAACCCGAACCCGTTGCCGACCAGGCCGCGCGTCGCGACCGCCTCCTCGCCCTTGAATCCTGGGACCTGCGCGGGCGCATCGCGGTGCGGGCCGGCAGCGACGGCGGCCAGGGCGATCTCGAGTGGCGCCAGCAGGGGGAGCACACGCGCATCCGGTTGAGCGGCCCGTTCGGCGCGGGCGCCTGGCAGCTCGACTGGGACCCGCAGTCGGTCACCGTCAGCGGTCGTGACGGCACGGTCACACGCCGCTGGACCGGTGCGGACGCCACCACGCAGTTCCTCGAGGAGCAGCTCGGCTGGTCCTTCCCCGCGGTCAGCACCCGCTACTGGCTGCTCGGCCTGTCCGATCCGGGCGCGGCGGCGCTGGAGACCCGGGCCGCCGACGGCCGGCTCGCGGTGCTCGAGCAGAGCGGCTGGACCGTGCGCTACGAGCGCTACATCGAGGTAGCGGGACTGGCGATGCCGGCGAAGATCGTGCTCGAGAACGCGCGGGCGCGGCTGCGGGTGGTGATCGACCGCTGGCGCTGGTGAGCGGTACCGCTCGTTTGACAGTCCCCGGAGGCGACCGGACAATACGCGCGCCTGTTGCGCGGGAACGTCCCGATCGCCATTGGGGTGTAGCCAAGCGGTAAGGCAGCGGGTTTTGATCCCGCCATCCGTAGGTTCGAATCCTACCACCCCAGCCACCGCGCCCGGGGCACGGAGCCGACACCCGAGTGAATACCGCGACCCGCAACCTGCTGCCGAACATGGCGATCCTCGCGGGCAACTCCAACGCGGGGCTGGCGCAACGCATCGGCCGCCACCTGATGATCCCGCTCGGCAAGACCCAGGTGGGCCGGTTCTCGGATGGGGAAATCAACGTCGAGATCCTCGAGAACGTGCGGGGCCGCGATGTCTATGTGGTGCAGTCGACCTGCCCGCCGGTCAACGACAACCTGATGGAGCTGCTGGTGATGGCCGACGCGTTGCGCCGGGCGTCGGCGGCACGCATCACCGCGGTGATTCCGTACATGGGCTATTCGCGGCAGGATCGGCGCACCCGCGCGGCGCGCGTGCCGATCACCGCCCGGCTGGTCGCCGGGCTGATCTGCGAGGCCGGCGTCGACCGCGTGCTCACCGTCGACCTGCACGCCGACCAGATCCAGGGCTTCTTCTCGATCCCGGTCGACAACGTCTACTCCTCGCCCGTGCTGCTCGGCGACCTGTGGCGGCAGAAGGACACCAACCTCGTCATCGTGTCACCCGACGTCGGGGGCGTGGTCCGTGCGCGCGCCTTCGCCAAGCGCATCGACAACGCCGATCTGGCCATCATCGACAAACGCCGTCCGCAGCCCAACGTGTCCGAAGTGATGAACATCATCGGCGAAGTCGCGGGCAAGACCTGCGTGCTGATCGACGACATGGTCGACACCGCCGGGACGCTGTGCCAGGCGGCGAAGGCGCTGAAGGACCACGGCGCCGAGCGCGTCCTCGCCTACGTGACGCACCCGATCCTCTCCGGCAAGGCGGTCGAGCGCATCGGCGCCTCGGCGCTCGACGAGCTGGTGGTGACCGACACCATCCCGCTCGGCCCGGCGGCGGCGGCCTGCTCGCGCATCCGCCAGCTTGGCGTGGCCGAACTCCTCGGCGAGACCATGCGCCGCATCTCCCTCGACGAGTCCGTCAGCTCCCTCTACGTCGACTGACGAGGTCGAGGCCCTGTCCCCTGTGGGAGGGGCGCAAGCCCCGACCGGGTGCTCTGTGGGAGGGGCGCAAGCCCCGACCGCTCGACCGCGGCAGGCGCCCTTGCGGCGGGGGAGCCAAAGTCGCTCCCCGATACTCGCTTGGTTTGGCTCCCCCGCCTCCGGGCGCTCGGGCGCTTCAGGTCGCGACTGGCGTCGCTCCCACAGGATCTCGGGGCAGCCTCTGCTGTGGGAGAGGCGCAAGCCCCGACCGGAGGAGTCGCGACTGGCGTCGCTCCCACAGGATCTCGGGGCAGCCTCTGCTGTGGGAGGGGCGCAAGCCCCGACCGGAGGAGTCGCGACTGGCGTCGCTCCCACAGGATCTCGGGGTAGCCTCTGCTGTGGGAGGGGCGCGAGCCCCGACCGGAGGAGTCGCGACTGGTGTCGCTCCCACAGGGTCTCGGGGCAGCCTCTGCTGTGGGAGGGGCGCAAGCCCCGACCGGAGGAGTTGCGACTGGCGTCGCTCCCACAAGGTCTCGGGGCAGCCTCTGCTGTGGGAGGGGCGCAAGCCCCGACTGGAAGAGTCCTGGCTGCGCCCGCCGGGCCCCGTTTTCGGCTATGATGCGCGACCCGCCGCCGGTCGCAGGTGGCGGATCGACATAAGCGATTGATACCAAGGAGTATTCCCATGGCCAAGAAATTTTCGCTGGCTGCGGAACCCCGGGATGGAGCAGGGAAAGGTGCGAGCCGCCGCCTGCGTCGAACCGGCAAGGTCCCCGGCATTCTCTACGGTGGCGGCAAGGAGCCGACGCCGGTGATGCTCGACAACAACGAGGTGATGCGCAACGCCGCGCAGGAAGCGTTCTTCTCGAGCATTCTCGACGTGGCATTCGGCGGCGAGCACCTGCAGGCGATCGTCAAGGACATCCAGGTCCACCCGGCACGCCGCGCGGTCGTCCACGTCGACCTGCAGCGCATCCGCGCCAACGAGAAGATCCGCATGACGGTGCCGCTGCACTTCCTGAACCAGGCGCTCGCGCGCGGCGTCAAGGAAGGCGGCGGCGTGGTGCAGCACCTCATGACCGAGGTGCAGATCTCCTGCCTGCCGAAGGATCTGCCCGAGTTCCTCACGCTCGACATCGTCGACCTGGATCTCAACCGCAACCTGCACCTCTCGGACATCGTGCTGCCCGAGGGCGTGGAAATCGTCGATCTCGCTGGTGGTGCCGAGAACGACCGCCCGGTCGTGTCGATCCACATCGTCAAGGAAGAGGTGGAGGAGCCGATCGCCGCAGCAGGCGCGATCGCCGAAGGCGCGGCACCGGCCGAGGGCGCCGCGGCACCGGCCGAGGGTGCTGCTGCAGCCGGCGCGGCCAAGTCCGGTGCAGCGCCGGCCAAGGCTGCTGCGGCCCCGGCGAAGGCGGCGGCTCCGGCCAAGGGCGGCAAGGAGAAGAAGTAAGGTGGTGGCCGCCGGGGCCGCGAGCCCCGGCCCGGGCTCCGCTGTCTGACGCAAGCCGTGCAGATGCACGGCTTTCGTTTTTCCGGCAGCCGCTCGTAAGATTCCTTCCGGGATGAACCAAGCCAGCGCGCCCGCCGTCATCATCGGCCTCGGCAATCCGGGGTCGAAGCACGCTGCCGATCGCCACAACGCCGGCTTCTGGCTGGTCGAGCGCCTCGCTGCGGCGGGCGGCCAGCGTTTCCGCGACGAGAACAAGCTCTCGGGCTCAGCCTGTCAGGTAAATTTCGGCGGACGTACGCTGCGACTCGTGAAACCGGCGACGTTCATGAACGCGAGCGGCCAGTGCGCGCGTCGCGTGATGGACTATTTCCAGGTCGCCCTCGACGACCTCCTCGTCGTGCACGACGAAGTCGACCTTCCGCCCGGGGCGGCACGGCTGAAGGTCGGTGGCGGCCACGGCGGCCACAACGGTCTGCGCGACATCATCGCCCACTGCGGTGCACAGTTCCCGCGGCTGCGGCTTGGCGTCGGGCACCCGGGTCACAAGGATGCGGTGGCGGGCTACGTGCTGCACGCACCCGGGCGGGACGAGCGTGCGCTGATCGACGCAGCACTGGCCGAGTCCGTGCGTGCACTCGAGATCTGGTGCTCGCACGGGCTGCAGCGTGCTACCACGTTCCTGCATACCGCCACGCCGCGTGATGCGGTGCCCGGACCGGCGGGCTGACGGCGGGCACCATGGCGCCGGCGCGTGCATCCAGTTTGACCGGTGGGCTGCTCGCGCTGCTGCTCGCCCCTGGCCTGGCAGCGGGAGCACAGGCCGCGCCGGAGCCCCTCGACGAGCGTACCGCCGTATTCGTGCTCGGCAACCTGCAGTTCCTCCTGGTGCACGAGCTGGCGCACCTCGTCATCGGCGAACTCGAGGTGCCGGTGCTCGGCCCCGAGGAGCCGGCCGCCGACTACATCGCTGCCGGGGCACTGATTCGCGCCGATCGCCGCGCCGGGAATGTCGACAGGCGGGATGGTGCCTACCTGCTGGCCGCCGCCGATGCCCAGCAGCTGTCCTGGCAACGGGGCAGCGCACGGGGTGCGCCGGTGCCGTACTGGGACGCGCACGCGCTCACCATCCAGCGCTTCTTCCAGATCGTGTGCCTGTTGTACGGTGCCGACCCCGTCACCTACGCCGACCTGCCGGTGCGGGCCGGCATGCCAGCGACGCGGGCCGCTGGCTGTGCAGCCGAATTCGCCCGCGCCGACCGCGCGATCTCCTGGCTGCTCGCCACCTACGGGCGTCGGCCAGGTGACGGGCCGGGTGCCGTGCTCGACATCCGCTACGAAGCGCCACCGACGCTCACCTCGCGGCGCGTCGTCGCCGAGATGCAGCGCGTCGGCCTGATCGAGACCATCGTGGCGCGCATCGGTGAGCGGTTCCGGCTGCCGCGCCCGGCCACCGTGGTGATGCGTCGCTGCGGACAGGCCGAGGCGGCATGGCAGCCGGCGCAGCGCGAACTCGTGCTCTGCTACGAACTGGTCGACCTGCTCTACCGCATGACTCCGCGCGGCTAGGGCTGGGCGATGTGCACCAGGGCGTAGCCCGAGAACACCACCTGCGGCACGGCCATGCCGACGATGTAGCCGTCGAGCGGTGCGGATACCTCGAAGCGCTCGTCGGTGAACGGCTCGTAGATGCGGGCGATGACATCGCCCCTGCGGACCTCGGCACCGAGTTCGCGCGCGGGATAGAACACGCCGCCCTGGCCGACCGGTACGCGCGCCCAGCCCGATCGGCTGAAGACGCGATCGGGAGGCGTCGGCGCTGTCGCATTGCCGGTGGTCATGCCGAGCCGGATCATCACGTTGCGTGTGCCCTGCACACCGGCGGCAATCTCCTGCGGCTCGAAGCGTAGCGGCAGGCCGGCCTCGTAGATGATCGCCGGGATCCCGGCGTCCATCAGTTCGCGGCGCAGGCTGCCCTTCGGCCCGGCGCCGCCGAGTACCACCGCGGCGCCGAAGTGCCGCGCGAGGTCGAGCGCGTGCGGATTGGCGAGGTCGACCCGTACCTGCGGCAGGTTGGCGCGCTCGAAGGAACCGGTGTGCAGGTCGACGAGCACGGCGCACTGCTCGCGCAGCCCCGCGAAGATGATCGAGGCGACGAGCGCCGTGTTGCTGCTGCCGCTGCCAGGAAAGGCGCGGTTGAGGTCGCGCCGGTCCGGCATGTAGCGGCTGCCGGTGCGAAAGCCATGCACGTTGGCCGCCGGCAGGGCGATCAGCGTGCCGGCGAGCCGCGTCGCGTCCGTCGTGGCGAATACCTCGCGCGCGATCTCGAAGCCGTTGCGCTCGTCACCGTGGATCATGGCGGTGAGGCAGAGCGTGGGTCCGGCGCGCTGGCCACGTGCGACGAACACCGCCGTGTCGAGGAACGAGCCCTCGAAGGTGCGGCTCAGCTGGTAGCTGAACTTGCGCTTCTCGCCCGGCGCGATCTCGCGCTCGAGAAAGCTCAGCGGGCCCCAGGCGGCTGGCGGTTCCGCGGCCGTGGCCGGTGCGGCAGGCAGCAGCAGGCCGGTGAGCAGCAGCAGGACAAGACGGGTCATGGTGGTGCACCCATTCAGAAGGTATAGCCGAGGCCGGTGACGAGCCCGTAGTCGGTCTTCTCGCCTTCCTCGGGCGGTTCGTTGTCCCATGAGTAATAGACACTGAGTTCGAAGAAGAGATCGGTGATCAGTTCCTTGCGCAGGGCGGCATTGAGATCGGCGCGGACACGACCGCCCTCGGTGAGGCTCGGGAAGATGGTCAGCGAGGTGCTGAGGCTCGTCTTCGGGGTGTCGTAGGTGAAGAATTCGTAGTCGGTATTCAGCATGGCCTCGATGCTGGTTTCGGCAGCTTCGTCGCCGGCGCGTTGTTCGTTGACGACGACGGCACCCCCGGTCACCGACCAGAGGGTACGGCCGGTCTGCACGAGGTAGCGCCCGTAGCCGGCACCACCGAGGGTGCGCAGGTCGATGCCGAGCTCGTCGTTGCGCTCCACGCTGCCGAGTCCCGCCCAGTACCAGCGATCCTCGAGCAGGGCGCGGTAGATGGCACCGAAGTTGGCGCGCAGGCTGTCGGCGGCGTCGTCCTGTGACCGTGAATAGAACGAGCCGCCGAGGTTCAGCGCGAAGTCCTGCGCCCGCTGGCGCGCATCGAACTGGGCGCTGAGCGAGGTGTCGTCGTTGGCCTTGGTCTTGTCGAAGCCGGCGCTGACCGAGCCATCCCAGCGCTTGATGATCATGTCGTCGAGCTTCAGCGGGTCGATCCGGATGATCTCTCCCATGGCGAGCGGCTGGTCGCCGCTGGCATGGCGCAGCAGCACCTGGTCACCCGCGGTCGTTTCCGCAAGGGAACCATTCAGGCGCCGGCCATCCTGCTGTTCGATCACGTACAGCTCCTTGCTGGTAACCCGTTCGATGTCCTTCCACTCGATCAGGATCGTGCCCATGCTGTCGGTGCTGACCTTGAGCCGTCCGCGCTCCATGTTCTTGATTTCACAGGTCACACGGTCGCCGTTCCTGAGGTAGACGACATCGGTCTTGTCGGCGAGCGCCACGCGGGCGGCGCTTGCCAGGGCGAGTGTGCCAAACAGGACGGCGCAACGTCGGATCCGTCGTCGGATGCTGTTCATGACGGGGCGTGCTCCAGCCGGTCGAAGGGCGGGAACAGTGTACTCAACCCGCGCCCGGGGTTTGGACCCGTGTGCTGGCCATGAGCCCGTGCGGCGACTGTGCTAGCGTAGGACGATGTTCCGGCGGAGGGCGACCAATGACTGAAACCAGACACCCGGCATGGAAGCGTCACCTCGACGCCATTGGCGAGGAGCTGCTGCACCTGGCGATCGCCTGCGACGTGAGGCTGCGCGATCCGGGCGTCGTCGAGCGCATCCTGAAGAACGACGAGACCGTCTGCGGGCGAAAAAACCCGATCGGCTTTCGCAAGTTGCGTGCCCTGGTCATGGCGACCTTCAGCTCGCTCAACAAGGCCATCGACCGCATCGGGCCCGAGGAGGTCAAGCTGATCACCGAGGCCATCGTCGAGCGCACCGAGAGGCTGCGGGCGGCTGGACAGGCCGGCGGTGGCAAGACCTCCGGGACCCGGGCGTGAAGAAGTCACAGCTGGCACGCGTCGGGAAATTCATCCGGCCGTACCGGATCACCCGTGGCAAGGGCTTTCGCCTGAAGGACATCGATCCGGCGGACACCGCGGGACTGAAGTCCGAGGACAAGGCGGAGGCCCGGGAGATGCTGACGCGTGGGGTGGAATGGCTCGCCGAGCAGCAGGACATGCTCTACGCGCAGGACCACTGGGCGCTGCTGCTGGTGTTCCAGGCCATGGACGCCGCCGGCAAGGACAGCACCATCAAGCACGTCACCTCCGGCATCAACCCGCAGGGCTGCGCCGTGACGTCGTTCAAGCAGCCATCGAGCGAGGAACTCGACCACGATTACCTGTGGCGCTACCTGCGCCATGTCCCGGCGCGCGGCCAGATCGGCATCTTCAACCGCTCGTATTACGAGGAAGTCCTCGTGGTCAAGGTCCACGAGGAGGTGCTGGCCCGCCAGAAGATGCATCCTTCGCTCGTGACGAAGAAGCTCTGGCGACAGCGTTACGAGGACATCGCCAGCTACGAACGCTACCTGGTGCGCAACGGTATCCTGGTGCTGAAGTTCTTCCTCCACGTATCGAAGGCCGAGCAGAAGCGCCGCTTCATCGAACGCCTGGATCGGCCGGAGAAGAACTGGAAGTTCTCCTCCGCCGATGTCGCCGAGCGCCAGCACTGGTCGCAGTACCAGGAGGCCTACGAAGAGGCCATCCGCCATACCGCCTCGGCCGATTCACCCTGGTACGTGGTACCCGCCGACAACAAGTGGTTCACACGCCTCGTGGTCGCCGCAGCGGTGGTCGATGCCATGGCGGGGCTCGAGCTGCATTACCCTGTGCTGAGCCCGGCCAGGCGCCGGGAACTCGCCGGGTCGCGTGCCAGGCTCGAGGCCGAATAGGCGCTGTCGCGCGTATCGCCCACGCCCATGCACCGGCTCGTGTTCGGCCTGACCCGCCACGCGTTGCTGTTCCTCGTCTACGGTGCGCTCGGCGTCCTGCTGGTGCTGGTCGGCGGTGCAGTTGCGCTGAGCCTGGCGCGTACCCCGGACCTGAAACCATGGCACGAGGCCAGCCTCGACGCCGAGTACACGCGGGCCGATGCCGGTGAGGTCGCGGATCTCACGGCGTACCGGCAGCTGGAAGACCGCCTGTTTGCGCAGCTGCAGGACGAGGTCTATGCGCGCGTCACGAGTCGCGACCAGCGTGCACTGAACCGCTATGCCCGCGGCAGCCTCGCCGATCCCACGGCCTACGCCGAGGATGGCAACCGTTCGTACGAATGGTCGGTGCCGGCACCGCGGGCGGCGGTGCTCATGGTGCATGGGCTGAGCGATTCGCCGTATTCGCTGCGCCCGCTGGCGCGGCGCCTGCACACGCGCGGCTGCCACGTCATGGGACTGCGCCTGCCGGGACATGGCACGGCGCCGGCGGCGCTGAAGACGATCGAGTGGGAGGACTGGGCGGGGGCGCTGCGCATGGCGGTCGCGGACCTGCGCCGCCGGGCCGGGCCCGGAGTTCCGCTCTACATCGTCGGGTATTCCACTGGCGCTGCGCTTGCCGTCGAATATGCGCTGGCGCGCATGGCGGGTGAAGCGCTGGAGCCCGTGGCGGGCCTGGTGTTGTTGTCACCGGCCATCGGCGTGGCGCCATCGGCGGCCCTGGCTGTGTGGCAGGCGCGGCTCGCCGGGCTGCCGGGTCTCGGCAAGCTGGCCTGGGTGGACGTTGCACCCGAGTACGACCCTTACAAGTACAACTCCTTTGCCGTGAATGCCGGCCAGCAGATCTACGAGCTGACCCGCGTGATCGACGCGCACATGACGCGCCTGACCCAGGCCGGGCCGCTCGCCGGATTCCCGCGTACGCTGGTCATGCAGTCGGCAGTCGATGCGACGGTGTCGCCCGTGGCCGTGGTGACCGTTCTCATGGACAGGCTGGCCGACGACGGGCACGAAGCCGTGGTATTCGACGTCAATCGCAGCGCCGAGGTCGAGCTGCTGCTGCGCGACGACATCCGCGATCCGGTCGCCGGGCTGCTCGGGGAGCGGTCCTGGCCATTCGACGTCACCGTATTGACCAATGCGGCTGCCGACAGCAGTGAGCTGATCGCCCTGCATCGCCAGGCGGGACAAGCCGGGGTGGTTCGCGAGCCGACGGGCATGGCGTGGCCGCCCGATGTCTTCTCCCTGTCGCATGTCGCGCTGCCCATGGCACCGGACGATCCGATCTACGGCGCGCGGCGATTGCGGCGTGCGCCGACGATCTACCTCGGCCGGATCGAGCTGCTCGGGGAACAGGGCCTGCTCGCGGTGCCGCCCGGTGCGCTGCTGCGCCTGCGTTTCAACCCGTTCTTCGGGTACCTCGAGCAGCGCACGCTGCGCTTCATGGGACTCGCCGACGCCAGGATGGCCGGGGCCGGCTGAGCTGTTGGCCTGAGCGCCTGCCGGCGGTGGTGTCCCAGCCCCTGGCTGAGCGCCTCGCCGCCGGCCGGCGTCAGGTGCCGCTCGCGGTGAAATCGCCGCCGAGAGCCTGGTGCAGGTTGACCCGTTGCACCAGCTGCTCGCTCTCGACCCGCAGCAGCGCGCTGCGCGCGGCGAACAGCTTCAGCTGCTGCTGTTCCACCGCGCGCAGGTCGTCGCTGCCGACGCGGTAGCGGGTCTCGGCGAGCGCGAGGGCGTGCTCATTCTCGGTGACGGCCTGCTGCAGCAGCGGCCGGCGCGCCTGCAGGGCGAAACCGGCCGCAAGTGCCTTCTCGACCTCGGCGAAGGCATTGGCGCCGGCCCGGCCGTACTCGGCAACAGCTTCCTTCTGCTCCGCGGTGCGAACGGCGA
>CAUJIY010000030.1 GCA_963205295.1 Pseudomonadota bacterium | reverse complement strand
GATGTTCAGGGCGCGGTGCGGTAGATCCTTGCCCCCGTCATCGAGGCCCCGACCTCCAGGCCGACGTTGTTCATCACGAAGCTGACCACGGGTTGCTGGGCGGTCTGCGAATCGACCGAGCCGTTGGCGCCCACCCGCCCGAGCGCGACCGTGGCGTCGACCCCCACCGTCCAGCCGCTGCTGGCGCGAAAGCGCTGCAGGGCCTCGCGCGAACTGAAGATGTAGACCACCGCCTTGGACTGGCCGCCAATCTGCCAGCCCACCGAGGCGCCGGTCGTGCTGTAGTAGTCGGCGCTGCGGCCGGCGATGCGCAGCGCGCCGCGGCCGTGTTCGCCGCCCACGATGATGGCGCCGCCGATCACCTGCGGGAACACCAGCACGCCGGCGGCGCTGGCGGCCATCTCGCGCGATCCCGGCGCCAGCCGGTACAGGCGCTCCAGCGTCTCGGTGACGGCGGCGTCGAGTTGCTGGCGGCTGGCGAAGGCGTCGCGCTGCGAGGCGCCCGGCTGCTCGGTGGTGATCGTGCAGCCGCCAATGGCCAGCGTGGCCAGGATGATGGCGAGCACGGCCCGCAGCGGGCGAGTCGGGACGAGATCGGATTTTTTCGGGTTCATGTTCTTTCCTCGGGATGGCTCAGGCCAGCAGCGCGTCCAGGCCTTCGGGTGGCTGAAAGCGCTTGTCGCGCCAGATCAGGCGGGTGGGCGCGGGCAGCGCCCGTGTCTGGATGGGGTGCTCGGGGTCGCCGGGGTAGCACAGCACGCGCTGATTGCCGAAGTTCAGTGCGTGTGATTGCATCAACGGGGGGCGGCGTGAGCGAGCCTGGTCCATGGCACTGGCAACATCAGGCAAGGTCAGCAGGTGCATCAGGCCGATCAGCTGGGGTGGAATCATGTCGATCTGGTGATCGCGGTATTCGGTGAGTGCCTTGCGTGGCGTCAGCCAGCGCGCCTCGGTCATTTCATGTTCGTCCTGGCGCACCTGTTGTCCCTCGGGAGCGGCCGCGAGGAAAAAGCGCGTGTCGAAGCGCCGGGTGATCAGGCTTGGTTGCCGCGACGTGATCCAGCGAGTCCAGGGAACGAGCGCCTGGGTCGTGAGCAGCCAGTCTTGCGTGTCCAGCAGAGTTTCGAAAGGCGTGCCGGTTCGCACCGTCCTGATGGCAGACCGGCATTCATCGGCAGTCAGCGGTTTTCCGTGCCGGGTGGCAAACAGCAGACCGGATTCTTCGAAGGCTTCGCGTACTGCGCAAGCGTACAGGCCGGCGGCGTGTTCGACCGCAAGGCCCGATTCCCCCAGGCTGGCGTGCAGATCGGCCGGCGGCGTGTCGAGATGCGAGCGCAGCAGGGGAGCGCTCGAATCGGAACGCTCGAGCTTGCCGCCGGGAAACACGTAGGCACCCCCCAGCACGTTGGAATCGGGGTGGCGTCGCATCAGCAGGACTTCCAGGCCCTGCGCGCCATCGCGCAGCAGGACGATGCTGGCGGCGTCGCGTGGGGGGGTGTCGATCGTCAGATTGTTGAGTTCCATCGGGCCGTGCCGTCAAGGCGTTAAAGTTCGAACTGTGCAGCGCGCACCCGCGAAAAATCGGCGGCAGAAAAACAGGGCCGGGATTGCGCGCCAGTGGCCACAAGCCGCGACGAGCGGCTACTGCGGCCCGTTGCAAGCTGCGGGTTCGATTGTGAACCAGTTGGCGGCCCCGGGCCGCCGTTTCGATTCGGGAAGGAATGATCCAGATGAAGAAGATCGATTTCAGCGGCCGCGTGGCGATCGTGACCGGTGCGGGCGGCGGCCTCGGGCGCCTGCATGCGCTGGCGCTGGCCGAGCGCGGGGCCAGGGTGGTCGTCAACGACCTGGGCGGCGCGGTCGACGGCAGCGGAGGCTCGCTGACGGCGGCAGCGCGCGTGGTGGAGGAGATCCGTGCGCGGGGTGGTCAGGCGATGGCCAGCGGCGCTTCGGTGACCGATTTCGAGGCCATGCAGGCCATGGTCGGGCAGGCGATGGACGCCTGGGGCCGCGTGGACGTGCTCGTCAACAACGCCGGCATCCTCGGCAACCAGGACGGCCAGAAACCCGGCGTCTTCGACTACGACGCCTTCGACGCCGTCATGGCGACCAACGTCAAGGGGCCGACGCGGATGGCCGAGGCGTTCGTCGACCACGTGGCAGCGAGCACGCAGAAGAAGCTCATGTGCCTCTCGAGTCAGGTCGGCTCGCTCACGCTCACGACCGGCGGCCTGGCCTTCTACCGCGCCAGCAAGGCGGCGCTCAACATGATCATGCGCACCTTCAACCGTGAGCTGCAGCGCTCCCCGGTGCCGGCACACCGCAGCGTCATCGTCGGGCTGATCCACCCGGGCGTGGTCGACACCGGCTTTGCGCGCAACCTGCCCATTCCGATGATCGGTGCGGCTGAGTCCGCCGCCGCCGTGATCAGGCTCGTCGACGGCTGGACGCCGGAGATGTCGGGCAGCTTCTACGACTACACCGGCCGCCAGCTACCGTGGTGACCGGGTGATCAGCGCGCGCGGCCGTCGGCGCCGGTGAGCCCGCGCCGGCGCAGCCAGGCGCAGGCATCGGCGGCGTCGTCCTCGAACCAGCGCCGCGCCGAGCCGAGCCGGAAGGTGTAACCCCAGGCGTCCATGTCAGCCATCATGCGCGTGCCGCCGACGCCGGCCATCTCCCCGGCGAGCAGGATCTGCAGGTAGCAGACGGCATCCTCTTCGGCGAAGTCGCCACCGGCATCCGTATCGAGGGCGGCACGCCGCTCCTCGTCCATGCACAGCCAGTGCGCCGCCTCGTGCAGCGCCGAGTGCAGCGGCGTGTCGGGCCGGACGTAGAGACTCCCGCCACGCAGCCCCGCCTCCGACTCACCCCAGTAGCTGCCGGGGATCGATTGGCCGGCAGGTACGGGCGTGACGGTGAGGCCGCGAGGGGCAAGCAGTGCGACGAGCGCATCGAACCCAACGTCCTGCAGGCGCAGCACGTCCTTGGCCGGCGTCTCCCCACCCGCTGGCACCACGCTCACAGCCGGTCACGCAGGCTGTAGTAGAGCATGCCGAGCACGAGCAGCGGCCAGCGCAGCAGCGTGCCTCCGGGCCAGCGCGGTGCCGGCAGCGTGGCGAGTACGTCGAAGCGCTCGGCCTGGCCCGCGACCGCCTCGGCGATCAGGCGCCCGGCGAGCGAGGCGATCGAGATGCCGTGGCCCGAGTAGCCCTGCGCGAAGAACAGGTTCGGTGCCAGGCGCCCGAGGTGCGGCAGCCGCGTGCGGCTGATGCCGAGTGCCCCGCCCCAGGCGTACTCGAGCGGCACGTCGGCGAGCTGCGGGAACACGCGCAGCAGGTGTGGCCGCACGAACGCGCCGATGTCGGCCGGGAAGCCGCGCCGGTAGTTCTCGCCGCCGCCGAACAGCAGCCGGTGATCGGCCGAGAGGCGGAAATAGTTCACCACGAAGCGGGTGTCGTGCGCGCAGACGTCGTCGCGGATCAGCGTGCGTGCCCGTGTGGCGCCAAGCGGCGCCGTGGCGACGATAAAGTTGTTGATCGGCATGAGGTGCGCGGCAATGCGCGGCTCAAGCCGCCCAAGGTAGCCGTCGCAGCCGAGCACGACGTGGCGCGCGCTCACCTCACCCGCCGCGGTGCGCACCGTCGCCGGGTCGCTGGCGCTGCAGCCGAGCGCGGCGCTGCCCTCGAAGATGCGCACGCCCGCCGTGTCGCAGGCGCGCGCGAGGCCGAGCGCGTAATTGAGCGGATGCAGGTGCAGGGCCCCGGTGTCGAGCAGCCCGCCGTGGAAGACCTTGCTGCCGAGCATGGCGCCGAGTTCCGCCGCCGGCACGTAGCGCATGGCGTCGTAGCCGAAATCGCGTGCGAGGCGCCCGGGCCGCGCGCGCAGCGCCGCGGTGTCGGCGGCGCGCGCCGCAACGATGAGCTGGCCGGGCTTCAGGTCGCAGTCGATGGCGTGGCGCGCGACGCGCTCGCGCACGATCGCCTTGCCCTCCTCGCCGAGCGCCCACAGGCGCCGGGCCAGCGCCAGCCCGAAGCTTGCGGTCAGTTCGGCCTCGTCGCGCCGCTGGCCGCTGCCGACCTGGCCGCCGTTGCGCCCGGCTGCGCCCCAGCCGACATGCTCGGCCTCGAGCAGCACGACCGCGTAGCCGCGTTCGGCGAGGTGTAACGCCGCGGAGAGTCCCGTGTAGCCGCCGCCGACGACACAGACGTCGGCGGCAACGCGGCCGGCAAGCCGCGGCCACGTGCGCCGCCCGCGCGCAGTGGCCTGGTACCAGGAGCCGTGGTCCGGCACCGCGGTTCAGGCCATCCGGCGCGCGGTGAGGTCGAGCGTGCGCCGCGCCTTGTCGATGAGCTCGTCGATCTGCGCCCGGGTGATCACCAGCGGCGGGGCGACGATCATCGAGTCGCGCACATGGCGCATCACCAGGCCCTGCCCGATGCTGGTGTCGCGGCAGGTCTCGCCGACGTTCCTGTCCGCCGGGAAACGCGTGCGCCGCGCCTTGTCGCTCACCAGCTCGAGCGCGCCGAGCAGCCCGGCACAGCGCGCCTCGCCGACCAGCGGGTGCTCGCCGAGGCTGCGCCAGCGCTCGGCGAAGTACGGCGCGATCTCGTCGCGCACGCGCTCGACGATGCCCTCGTTGCGCATGACGGTGAGAGCCGCCACGCCCACCGCGCAGGAAACCGGGTTGCCCGAGTGGGTGAAACCGTGGTGGAACTCCCCGCCCGCTTCGACCAGCGCTTCGGCGACCCGGTCGCCGACCAGCACGCCGCCGAGCGGCAGGTAGCCGCTGTTCACCGCCTTGGCGAAGATGATGAGGTCGGGCTCGATGTCGAAGTACTGCGAGCCGAACCACTCGCCGAGCCGGCCGAAGCCGGTGATCACCTCGTCGGCCACGAGCAGGATGCCGGACTCGTCGCAGATGCGCTGGATCTCCGGCCAGTAGGTATCGGGCGGAATGATCACGCCACCGGCGCCCTGGATCGGCTCGCCGATGAACGCCGCGATATGGTCGACGCCGATCTCGTCGATCTTGCGCTCGAGTTCGCCCGCCACCTTCAGCCCGAACTCGTCCGGGTGCATCCCCTGGCCGAGCTCGAACCAGTACGGCTGCTCGATGTGCACGATGCCCGGGATCGGCAGGTCGCCCTGCGCCTGCTGCGCCGGCATGCCGCCGAGGCTCATGCCGCCGATGGTGCTGCCGTGGTAGGCGTTGCGCCGGCTGATGATGGTCTTCTTCTTCGGCTTCCCCTGGATGTCCCAGTAGCGGCGCACCATGCGGATGATGGTGTCGTTCGCCTCGGAACCCGAGTTGGTGTAGAAGACGCGCCCGAACGAGCCTGGCGCCACCTCGGCGAGCAGCGTGGCGAGCTCGATCGCCGGCGGGTGCGTGCACTGGAAGAAGCTGTTGTAGTACGGGAGCGTCTGCAGCTGCCGGTACGCGGCCTCGATCAGTTCGCGGCGGCCGTAGCCGAGGTTGATGCACCACAGGCCCGACATGCCATCGAGGATCTGGTGGCCATCGGCGTCGTAGATGTAGATGCCTTCGCCGCGCGTGATGATGCG
Source organism: Pseudomonadota bacterium (assembly GCA_963205295.1). GTDB lineage: Bacteria > Pseudomonadota > Gammaproteobacteria > Steroidobacterales > QUBU01. The sequence continues at coordinate 214 of CAUJIY010000030.1, read as the reverse complement.
CGTGCCGCGCTCGCCGATCTGCTTGTGGTCGCTGAACGGGTGCAGGTAGTGGCGGCGGTCGAGTTCCTGCAGTTCGCGGATGTCGATCGGTCTGTTCATTGGTCTGAACCCCCGGGTCATATCTTGCCCTCAATCAGGCGGCACTGGCGACCGATCGTGGTGCCCGCCCTTGCGGCCGGGAGTTCGTACTCGGCGTGGTGCCCGCCCTTGCGGC
>CAUJIY010000029.1 GCA_963205295.1 Pseudomonadota bacterium | reverse complement strand
GCGCCGAACTCCTCGGCGGTTTCCCACGTCGCCTGGTGGATGCCGGTCATGATGCTGTCGAGCTTGCTTTCCGTGAACTCGAAGGTCCACGAGTCGCGGCTCGCGTTCTGCTGCATCTCGAGGGCCGAGGTCGCCACGCCGCCGGCGTTGGCGGCCTTGCCGGGACCGTAGGCGATGCCGGCTTCGACGAACACGCGGATGCCCTCGGGCGTGGTCGGCATGTTGGCGCCTTCGCCGATGGCAATGCAGCCCTTGCGCACGAGGGTCTTCGCATCCTTGCCGTTGATCTCGTTCTGCGTCGCCGACGGCATGGCCACCTGGCAGGGCACGTGCCAGATGTTGCCGCCGGGCAGATAGCGCGCATCGGTGTGGTGGCTGGCGTAGTCGGCGATGCGCCGGCGCTCGACCTCCTTCAGCTGTTTGACCAGCGGGAGGTCGATGCCTTTCTCGTGCACGATGACACCGTGGGAGTCCGAGCACGCAATGACCTTTGCGCCCATTTCGGCGAGCTTCTCCATGGTGTAGATCGCGACGTTGCCGGAGCCGGAGACTACACAGGTCTTGCCGCCCAGCGTGTCCTTGCGGACCTTGAGCATCTCGCGCACGAAGTACACGGCGCCATAGCCGGTCGCTTCCTTGCGCACGAGAGAACCGCCCCAGCCGATGCCCTTGCCCGTGAGGACGCCTGACTCGTAGCGGTTGGTGAGCCGCTTGTAGTGGCCGAACAGGTAGCCGATTTCCCGGCCGCCGACGCCGATGTCGCCCGCCGGCACGTCGGTGTACTCGCCCAAGTGACGGTGGAGCTCGGTCATGAGGCTCTGGCAGAAGCGCATGATCTCGCCGTCGGAACGACCCTTCGGGTCGAAGTCGGCGCCGCCCTTGGCGCCGCCGATCGGCATGCCCGTCAGGGCATTCTTGAAGACCTGCTCGAAGCCGAGGAACTTGATGATGCCGAGGTAGACCGAGGGGTGGAACCGCAGGCCGCCCTTGTAGGGCCCGAGTGCGCTGTTGAACTCGACCCGGAAGCCGCGGTTGATCTGCACTTCGCCCTTGTCGTCCTGCCAGGGCACGCGGAAGATGATCTGCCGCTCCGGCTCGCAGATGCGCTCGATGATCTTGTGCGCGGCGAACTCGGGATACTTGACGAGCACGGGCCCGAGCGACTCGAGCACCTCCTTCACCGCCTGATGGAACTCGTCCTCGCCCGGGTTGCGGACCTTGACCTGCTGGAAGATGGCTTCGATGGCTTCCGGGAGTGCGCTTTTCATGTTGTTCCGGCGTGCGGGGTGAAGTGACGGGGGGCGAATTGTACAATCGTCGCCCGCAGGGCGGCATATGCTGTACGGGTAATCCACAGGTCGGGGCGGGACCGCCGCCGAACGTGGTTCGTGGCGTGAGACGGAGGCAGGACATGATGGGCAGAGAACTCAATGGCGGCTGGCAGTCCTACAGGGTCTGGGACCCGCTGCAGCGCGTGTTCCACTGGCTGAACGTCGCCTGCATGCTCGGCCTGGTGGCGATCGGCACCGCGATCCTCTGGGACAAGGAGCTCGGCGTCTCGGCGGAAGGCAAGGTTCTGCTCAAGACGGTGCACGTCTGGATCGGCTATGTGTTCGCCACGAACGTCGCGGTACGCCTCGCCTGGGCGTTCGTGGGTGGGCCGTTCAGCCGCTGGCGGGCTTTCCTGCCCGGACCGGGTTACCTGCAGTCCCTGCGCCAGTTTTTCGCCGGGGCTGCCGCCGGGGCCGCGCCGCGGTACCTCGGCCATAACCCGCTCGGCCGGCTCATGGTGACCTTCCTCCTGCTGCTGCTCACCGTGCAGGCGACCAGCGGGCTGGTGCTGGCGGGGACCGACATCTACTACCCGCCGCTCGGCAGCCGGATCGCCGCCTGGGTGGCCGCGCCCGGCGTGGATCCGGCGACCCTCGTCCCTGGCGACAAGACCGCTGTGGATCCCGCCGCCTGGGACGCGATGCGCGCGTTCCGCGGGCCGTTCATCGAGACGCACGAGATCGTCTTCTACCTGCTTCTCGCGGCGGCCCTCCTGCACATCGCGAGCGTCGTCCACGCCGAACTGCGCGAGGGCGGTTCGCTGATCTCGGCGATGTTCTCCGGGCGCAAGCTCCTCGATCGCCCGCCCGTCGACCAGCCGGAAGCCTGAGCCGGGCCTGCGTCGGAGCCGGGCGTCGGGCACTGCGGCGGGGTTGCATGCCGGCGCGCCCGCGTGGGATTAAGGCCGTTCAAGAACATGAGGGATTGTTCATGATCGGCCTTTCACTCCGCCTTGTCCTCGTGGTTGCGCTGGTGCTGTCCGCCGGCTGCTCCGGTGGTGAGCCCGAACGCGGTGCTGGCGCATCGCCGCGGTCGGCAGCAACGGCGAGATCGAGCGGCTGATCGGCCCCGACACCATGGTGCGCGATCTCGGCGGGCGCATGGTGATCCCCGGCATCAGTCGCGAGACCCTGGCCACGGTATTCAGCGGGATGCGCGAGCATGTCGCCGTCGCGGATAGGACGTTCACCCCTGTTCGGCCCCGTGTTGGCCGTCCGGTGCGAAGCCGGCGACCTGTGGTGGCACGAGTCGGCTGATGCAACAGCCGGTTGCGCTGTGGGAAATGTCTGGCGTCGGGGCGGGCTTTATTGAGTCAGCGGGCTCTCGGAGTCGCTTTGACGTCAAAGCGTTGCTGGCCTCATACAAAATCCGGATAAAGACCTCGGCCGGCAAGGAGCGGGCAGCCGATGAACCAGCCAACCACGCGTTCGGGCGAACTGGGACACGAAGAGCGGGTGGTGCGGCGGGCGCACAGAAAGTCTGTGCCCGCGACGCTCATCATGCGGCGGCAGCCTGCCGGTCAACACGATCTGCTTCCCGAGGCGATCGTCGTCGATCTTGGTAGTCTCACGGTTCATGTTCTCGGACTCGCCGCGCTGATACGGACCAAGGAGGAGGCAGCGGCCAGGAAATAGGCAGGCCGCCGGACATCAGGGCAGATACCTGATGTGCACCTTGCCGATGCGGCCGTTGTAGGTGAAAGGTGCGCGGTCAAAGTAGTCCATGGACACCGGCGAATAGCTGTCGGTACCGACATCGAAGGCGTCGTTGGCCGTGAAGGCAAGTGCTGCAGTTCGCGGCACGCTGCCCTTCGCCACTTCGCGGCCATCAACCCGGATCGTGACGTCCGCCGCACCCCTCGGGGCCGCAATGCGGGTTTCGACCTCGAGGTTGACCTTGCCGCCCGGCAGGGGCTCCGTCGCTTCGAGACGCGTGCGTTCGATCTCGAACAGGTTGTACTCGTAACGGAGCTTCCCCTTGTCGACCCAGACCGAAACACCCCCGGAGAACCCGCCGAGGGCGTAAAGCACGCCAGTCGAGTCGGGACCCAGCTCGGCCTCCATCTGCACGACGTTGCTGCGGGCGCCGATCTTCGGGCCGGCGAACTCCGGTACGCCGACCACATCCTGCGTGTAGTCAAACGCGGTGGCGGGATTCTGCGGTGCCGACTGCGGGCTCCAGACGATGGACCACAGTCCTCCACCAACCGGATAGACGAGATTGGCCCTGGCCTCGTTGTCGAACAGTTTCTTCATTTCTGCCAGCTTCGCCGGCTGGGCAGCGGCCAGGTCGGTTGCCTGCGAGAAGTCCTTCCCGAGGTCATAGAGGCGCCACGTGTCCTGGTCCGGATCCCACTTGGCGATCCCGGGTGGCAGACCCGGTACCCAGGGGATACGCGGTCCCCACGCTGAGGCAAACCAGCCGTCGGCGTAGATGCCACGATCGCCCATGACCTCGAAGTACTGCGGGCCCTTGCGGCCGGGGGCCGCGGCATCCGCAAAGGTGTACTTCATGCTGATGCCGTCCAGTGGTTGCTGGGTTACGCCGTCAACCGTCCTGGGGGCCTGGATCCCCAGCACGTCATAGATCGTGGGGGCAATATCGTTGACATGGTGGAACTGCGTGCGCGGACTCCTCCCGGCCTTGATCGCCTTTGGCCAGCTCACCGCGAGCGGCGTGCGCGTGCCGCCGAAGTGGCTGCCGTTCAGTTTGGTCCCCTGGAATGGCGTGGACCCGGCCCACGCCCAGCCGGCGTGATACATGTTGTCGGTCTTGCTGCTGCCGAGCACATCGAGCCCGCCGAGCTCATCGAGCGCGCGGATGTGATCCCTGATTTCGGTGCGGAGGCCGTTCTGCGCGAGCAGTTCGCTGATGGTGCCAAGCTGGCCTTCGGCGCTGGAGCCATTGTCGCCCCAGATGTAGAAGATCAGCGTGTTGTCGCGCAGCCCCAGCTTCTCCAGCTCGTCGATGAGCCGGCCAGCCTGCGCGTCGGCATGCTCGGTGTAGCCGGCGAAGACTTCCATCAAACGGATCTGGAATGCCCGTTCGTCAGCCGGGATGCTGTCCCACGCAGCCAGCGTTTCCGGACGGGGCGTGAGCATCGTCCCGGCAGGTACCCAACCCAGCTTCTTCTGCCGCGCGAAAATGTCCTCGCGCAAGGCATCCCAGCCCTTGTCGAACCGTCCGCGGTACTTGTCAGCCCACTCCTTGAAGATGTGGTGCGGGCCGTGCGAGGCGCCCGGCGCCCAGTACATGAAGAACGGCTGATCGGGCGCAATGGCGTTCTGCCGCCGCAGCCAGGTCACGGCCTTGTCGGTCATGTCTTCCGTGAAGTGATACCCCTCGCGGTGCGGAGCCGGCAGGCGGACGGTGTTCTCGACCACGGCGGGTTCCCACTGGGATGACTCACCCGCGAGGAAGCCATAGAAGTAGTCAAAGCCCACCAGTCGTCCGGTCGGCCAGCGGTCATAGGGGCCCTGGCTGGTGGTCTGTTCGGCGGGCGTGTTGTGCCACTTGCCGAAAGCCGCCGTGTTGTAGCCGTAGTACCCCAGAATCTTGGCAACCGACGCCGTGGTGGCCGGCCAATGGCCGGTATAGCCATCCCAGTCGTTGGCGAGCTCGGCGATCTGCCCGAAGCCGCTGCGATGATGGTTGCGTCCCGTAAGCAGCGATGCACGGGTCGGCGAGCACATCGCCGCGTTATGGAACGAGTTGTAGGAGATGCCGCTGCCGGCGATGCGGTCGAGCGTGGGGGTACGGATCGGGCCACCAAAGGTGGCCGGCAATCCCGGCCCGACGTCGTCGAGCATGATGACCAGGATGTTCGGGGCACCTTCGGGCAGGTGGCTCACGGGCCTGGCTGGTGCATACGCCGACTGCGCGATGGTCGGCCCGGCCTTGCTGCCGGATGGGGTCGGGGGAAATGGCAGGCTCTCCTGCGCCCAACCCGCAACGGGCAGCAACCATGCTGCCAGGACACCTGACAAGACATACCGGCAATTCATCGCAATCCCCCCCCGGAACCAGACTGCGCGAGTTTGGCCCAGAACACGGGACTCGACAATGCCGCCCGGCAGGACACCCGGCGCCCGTGGCGCGGCCGGGGCGGCCGCTACGAGACGGCGGCCCCGCTGCCCGACGTGACCTGGACGTCGGTGATGTGGAACAGCGACTTCCAGTCCTTGGCGATCAGCAGGTCCATCAGCTCGGAGGCCTTGCCGGCCTTCTTCCGGTCCATCTCCGCGTCGAGGGTGATCAGCGCCTGGTCAACTTCCGGGCCGAACAGGTAGCGCAGGTACTCGGTCGGCACGCGCGGCTCATCGGCGGATAGGACGTTCAAAGCCGGGTGCTTTGAAAGTACTATCCGCCCGAATGGTTCGGCACGATCACCAGCGGCTACCATGCCCAGTGGTGGACGCTCAACAACTCCCACAAGACGACCAGTGCCATCGGCGTGAATGGCCAGTACATCTGGATCGATCCGGTGGCCGAGATGGTGATCGTCAAGCTGTCCTCGAGCCCCGATGCTGCAGGCGGCACTAACGAGTCGAACGATTCCGACGCACCGCTGCTCTACATGGCGCTGGCCGAGTGGCTGATGAAGCACTGATTTCGCGACTGCCCCGGCCCGCCGGAACATCCATGGCCGATCTGTCCGGCACCGCCTGATCCGGCCGCGGTACACGCCGTCAGGGCCCGGGCAGCCGCCCCTGGGGCAGCAGGTCAGGCCCGGCTATGCCGGGCGAAACCGACGATCCCGGGGCGAGACCACGCACGGTCCCGGGTCTTGCCCGGCGTTGCGCCTGCTTTATGTTGCGCAAGCCTTGTCGGGCGGCAGCGTCTACGTGTATATGGTCATGAACGCCGCCGTGAGCATCACGCGGCAACGACAACAGCAAGAACCGCGGGGGCTCATCATGACACGGCACTCGGGCGCTGGCGTTTCCAGTTTCACGACCGACCGTATCCAGGGCAGTGTCCTGCGATTGACCGCCGTGCTGCTGGGCCTCTTCGGTGCCACCGCCAGCCGTGCCGCCGACGAAGTCGCTACCGTGTACTTTGGCACGGACGTCGTACCCAACGAGTGGCTCATCACCGGTGCGGGGGGCACGAACGTACCGGCCGTGCTGGTGACGCCCTACCCCCAGTTCATCAGTTTTTCGAGCACTGGAACGGCCACCGGGCAGTTCATCCCGGGGGCCTCCTGGGTCGCCTTCGACGGGGCCTGGACTGCCGACCTGTCCTTCGAACTGCCGCGTCGCGCGCAGGACGTCTACCTCGATTTCTTCGACCTGTACGCCGATGACCGTGTGGTCCTCCTGTTCAATGGCGTCGCCATCGGCGATGGGACGATGAACGGGGACGTCGGTGTCGGCCAGCACACGTTCGAGCCGGGAGACCAGGCGCAGTCCTTCACGTTCAGCCAGACGACCGAGGGCAGGATCGACGACCGCAAGGCGTTCATCCTGGGCGACAGGGATCCGCGGGGCAAGGAGAACGTCCTGCGCCTTTCGGTCAACAACACGGGAACCGGAACCCGCACGAGCGCCGCCCAGGCGCTCCCGCCGGGCAGCAACAACGGCACCGTGGCCAGGGTGCGCGGCCTCGTCCGCTGGACCGAGGACTACCAGATCCGGCCCTATCCGAATCCGGCCGACAACCTCGTGGACGTCGATGACGATCCCCACGGCTGGTACAACGCGGTCAACTTCGTCAACGACGGCGCGATCAACGTGGTCAGCGGTGGAAGTCTCGAGAATCGCGGCGGGGCGCAACTCCAGAACTTCGGCCAGATCGGCAACGACGGCCAGATGATCCTCAATGGACTCTATTACGGGCTTCCCGGCGCGCGCTTCGTCAACAACGGCGCCATCACCCTCGCCGGCTCGATGGTTGAAACCGGCACCTTCGTCAACAACGGTACCCTCGGCCTCCTGCAGGGCGCGGACTACACCTTCTCCGGCACCGGGCTGGCCAACCGGTTCAGCAACATCAATCTGATCTACAACCAGGGCACCTTCACGATCGAAGGCCCCGATACCGACTACGCCGGCAACCTCAACGCGGGGATCGGCCTGAACAACCCGGGAACGCTGACCATACGGAACGGTGCCGAGGCGAGCGAGAACATCCTCAACAACGGCAGCATCGTCATCGTGGGAGACGCCTTCCTCAGCGGCAGCATCGGCAACAATGAGTTCGCCGACGTGAACGTCCTCGCGGACGGCGCTTTCGCCGGAGAGCTGCGCAACGAGGGCACCGTCACTGTGGACACCGGCGGCCGCGTCACGACGCTGTCGGGATACAACCAGGGCATCAACAGCCTGATCAGCGTCGGCAGCGGCGGCACCCTGGCGATCAACCTGGGGACGTTCGTCAACGAGGGCCAGCGCAACGTCGAAAACCTGCGCGTGTCCGCCGGCGGCACCCTGCTGGTCGAGCGCAAGTCGGCCACGCTGGACAATGTCGCCGGCATGATCATGATCAGTGGCTCGGCGACGACCCTCGGCACCGTTCACAACGGCAATGTCATCGACATCGAGCAGGGCGGACAGTTCCTCGCGCGCGGGGCCGTCCAGAACCAGGACATCATCTCCGTCCACGATGCCGGATCACTGCTGGAGATCCGCGGCTCCTCGGGAACGCTGGACAACCAGGCCGGCGGCCGCGTCCGCGTCAGCAACGACGGCATCATGCTGATCAACGGTGGCGCCCGGAACGACGGCGCGATGACCGTCGGCAGCGGCGGCCGCCTGGCGGTAACCTCGCGATGGATCGTGAGCGGCCAGGGCACGATCGGCGTCACGAACGGCGGCTGGCTGGTCGTCGACGGCGAGGTGCGTAACGTCATCGAGTGCGGCGCCGGGGGCATTCTCTCCGGCCACGGCATCATGACGACGGTCACCAGCCAGGGCTGCTCCTGGCGCCCCGGCAACTCGCCCGGCACGCTCACGATCGCGGGTGACGTCTCGATGGACGGGGATTCCTCCATCGAGGTGGAGATCGGCAGCCCGGACGACTACGACCGGCTGGCCGTCGGCGGGGCGGCGAGCTTCGCCCAGGGTGCGCAGGTGAACGTGAGTTTCGTCGATGGCTACCTCCCCGACGAGCGGGACGACTTTGCCTGGCTGTCCGGCCAGCACATCACGGGTGCCGGGGGGCTGATCTATCAAGTCCCGTACGAGGGCTGGTCTTACGGCGGATTCACCGACGGCGCCGGCACCACCCATATATCGATGTCGTCGGCCAATGCCGTCGACCTCGGCGGCGGCCTGAACCCGGGCGTCGTCATTGGTTCCGGCCAGGTGGCATTCGTGGAAACCACCGGTCTCTACACCGACTACCAGAATGGCGGAGTGTTCGACAACAGCGGCGTGGTGCACAACCGCGAGGGCTCGCTGTTCTTCAATCCCGGCACGTTCTCGAGTGCACCGGGCAGTCTCGTAAACCGCGCCGGTGCCTGGTTCGTCAACCGCGGGCAGTTCATCAACGATGTCGGCGCACCGCTGGAGAACGCGGGCACGTTCTACAACCATGCCACCGGCGTGCTCGACAACCAGAGCACCATCACCAATGGTCCCGGCGCCCGCTTCGTCAACCGCGGGCAGGTGAGCAACAGCGACACCATCGTCAATGCCGGGCGTTTCGAGAACCGTGGCGAGATCGCCAACCATGGCGACTTCGGGAATCGCGGTGAGGTGGCCATCGCCGCAGGCGCCAGCCTGCATGGCGGCAACTACACCCAGACCGCCGGGCGCACGCAGGTCGACGCCAACGGCGTACTGGCCGCCTACATGATCTTCACGGGCGGTACCCTGGGCGGCAACGGCCGGCTCGAAGGCGAACTCTACCTGGGCCAGGGCTACGGGAACGAGGGCTTCACCACCGCCACGCTCGATCCCGGCGATCCACTGGCCGCAGGCCGGGTCGAACTGGCGGGCAACTTCACCCTCGACGGCATCCTGCACATCGACATCGCCGGGGCGGCGCTGCACGACGTGCTGGCCGTGGACGGCACCCTCACCAGCCGCGACAGCACCCTGGAGGTGGCGCTGCTCGACGAGTATGACCCGCAGCTCGGCGACCGCTTCGACTTCCTGACCGCGCGCAGTTCGGGTGCGGCTGCCGGCTTTGCCCACCTGCTGCTGCCCGGACTCGATCCCGGCCTTGCCTGGGTCACCCGTTACGTCGACGACGGGATCCTCGCGACCTATGGCCTCGAAGTGGTGGCCTCGGAAGTACCCGCACCCGCCTCCGTGGGGCTCCTCGCCAGTGCGCTGGGCATCGCTGCAGCACGCATGCGGCGGCGCGCCAGGGGATGCCGTGTCGCGTCCAGCACCGGTGCGGCTACCCGCCCGGCCGATGCGCTCCCGCTCTAGCCGGACCCGCCGCGCAACGCGTCGATTCTGCATCCACCGCTTTGCCGAGAGCCCGCCGTCTGCTGCACGGGGCGGCTGCACATGCAGCGGCGCGGGCCCCCGATATGCGGGTCCTGCCCGTGGCACCGTGGCAATATTCCCCATGTCCGGCTCAGCCGGCGGTGGAACAGCAAAGGGGAACAAACCATGATGCGGCGCTTTGTGTGGCCATTGCTCGCCCTCGCTCCGGTGTGGCTCGCCGCCTGTACCTCATTGCAGGGCAGGGATCCACTGCAGGTCACGGTCGCGGGCATCGAGCCGCTGCAGGGCGAGGGGCTGGAACTCCGCATGATGGTGAATCTGCGGGTGCAGAATCCGAACGACGCTCCGGTGGAATACGACGGTGTGGCGCTGGACATGGAGATCCAGGGCAAGAGCTTCGCCAGCGGGGTCAGCAGCGACAGTGGCAGCGTGCCGCGCTTCGGTGAGGCGGTCATCAGCGTGCCCGTCACCATCTCCGCGTTCAGCATGGTGCGACAGGCCATGGGCGTGATGGGCGGGGGCGCACCCAGCCGGATCGAGTACGAGATGCACGGCAAGCTCAGCGGACCGGCCTTCAACACGACCCGCTTTTCCAGCGAGGGCGTATTCGAGCTGCCGACAGGTTCTTTACCAGGGTCGAAGTAGCCGCACCTCGACGCGGATTGCCTGAACCTGCCGGCCATGAATCCGCCGTACTGGAACCGTGCCCGCCGCACGCTGGCGACCCGCGATCGACGCCTCGCGGCCATCATCGCTCGCCATCCGGGCGCGGTGCTGCGCTCGCGCGGCGAGCCGTTCGTCACGCTGGCGCGCTCCATCGTCGGCCAGCAGATCTCGGTGCGTGCGGCCGACACGATCTGGCAACGTCTCGGCGCGCGGCTGCCGGAGCTCACGCCGGCAGCGCTCACGGCGGCGCCGGTGCGCAGCCTGCGCGCCTGCGGGCTGTCGGCCCGCAAGGTGGAGTACCTGCAGGATCTGGCGGAGCACTTCCGTTCCGGCCGTATCGATCCGGCGCACTTCGGGACGATGACCGACGAGGCGATCATCGCGGAGCTGACCGAAATCCGCGGCATCGGCCGCTGGACGGTGGAGATGCTGCTGATCTTCACCCTGATGCGGCCCGATGTGCTGCCGCTCGATGACATCGGGCTGCTGCGGGCTATCGGCCGGCAGTATTTCGACGATGAGTCGCCGGACAGCCTGAAGACCCGCGACGGACGCCGGCGCGTCGTCGAACTGGCCGGCACATGGCAGCCCTGGCGCAGCGTCGCCACGTGGTACCTGTGGCGCAGCCTCGACCCGCTGCCGGTCGAGTACTGATCAGGGCGCACGCACGGGCGGCGCCGGGTGGTGGGGTCAGGCGGTGCCGTCGAACCTCGGGATCACCTGCCTGCCGATGATGCGGATCGAGGCTGCCGGGTCGTCGTGCAGGCGCAGGCAGATCTCGTCGAGGCCCGCGGCGGCGAAATCACGCAACCGCTGCAGCGGTTCGTCCATGCGGTCGGCGGTGCCGGTGATGGTGAGGCCGCCGATCAGTTTCTGCAGGATCTCGTCCGGAACGCCCTCGATCGTGCCCCTGCGATTGCGGTAGGCATCGACGAACGCCCGCTTGTTGTTCTGGACGATGTCGTTCTCCTCGGGCGTGAGGAAGGGCTCGAGCCAGTCGCGGACCAGCCAGGCACGGATCACCAGCTCGCGCCTGGCCTCGTGGGCCACGGCAACCGGATCGTCCTTGACGTGCCAGCCCACGAAATTGCTGATGCGAAGTTCCTCAGCGGGTCGGTTGCCGGTCGCCAGCGCTTCGCGGATCACCTTGATGCGCCCGGCCGCCACCCGCGGCAGACCGAGGTCCGCCAGCATCACGCCGTCGGCCGTCTGGGCGCCCATGCGCAGCATGCGGTCCCGCGTGACGCCGGCGTAGACCAGCGCCGGCTCGTCCTGCGTGACCCAGGGCGTGCGGAAGTACTGGGCGCGGTAATGCTGGCCGGGCAGGCTGAAGCCGTGCTTCGCGCGCCCTTTGCCACGCGCCGCATGCCGGACGATGGTGATCGCTTCCTGCAGGGCGGCGACATTGGGGCTGTACTGCCCGCCGATGACGCCCAGCCATTCGCCGCCGCGTCCGAGGGTGATCATGGCCCGTCCGCGGGAAAGCTCGTTCAGCGTCAGCAGGGAGGTGGCGATCTTCAGCGGGTGCATTTCCTGCGGGCTGACGATCACGACGCCCAGGCGGATCCGGCTGGACGCCTGCGCCAGCGGCACCAGGTTCATGAACGGGTCGCCGGCGGTGGCGTAGTTCTGCACCCACAGCCCGGCGATGTCCTGGGATTCGGCGAGCAGGCCGATCTCGCAGAGTTCGCTGGCCGTGATGTCCGGTTCGAGGATGATGTGAATCTGCATGGGAAATGCGGCCGCATCCGCCGGTGGTCTGCCCTGTATCGGGTCGGGCGACGCTAGCAGGTGTGATTCGGGGCGACAAGCCTGCGGCATTCTGCCGTAGTCCGCCCACCAGACCATGCACACGCATGGTGCAGTCGGTCGACGAACACCTGAGCGACGGCTATTGCAGGCGGCGCAGTCGCTCGCGGTGGTGTCAGCCTCTGGTGAGGTCGCTCGCCCGCAGGATCGCCGGGACGTGCTGCTCCCAGCCCAGGGTCATCAGGTGTATGCCCGCACACAGCGGCCGCACCGCGGTGATGATGCGTGCGGCGATGTCGATGCTGGTGCGCAGTTCCGCCACGGCGTCGCCGGCGACGGCGTCCATCTCGGCGATCAATGCCTGGGGCACGCAGATGCCCGGCACGTTGTCGTTGAGCCAGCGTGCCATCTTCCCCGACTTGAGCGGGATAACCCCGGCGAGCAGCGCCACGTCGCCAGGCTTCACCGCATCGACGAAGCGCGCCAGGGTGTCCGTGTCGTAGAGCGCCTGCGTCTGCAGGAACTCGGCACCGGCATCGATCTTGCGCCGCGTGTTGTCGACCTCGCGGGGCAGATCCATGGCCCCCGGGTTGGCCGTGGCCCCGAGGAACAGTGAGGGCGCACCCTGCAGCGCGTTGCCCATCATGTCGCGGCCCGCGTTCATCTCCCGCGCGGCCCGCAGCAGCTCGACGGCCGTGATGTCGAACACGCCCTTCGCCTCGGGATGATCGCCGAGCTTCGGGTCGTCGCCGCCCATGAACACCACGTTGCTGATGCCGAGCACCGCCGCACCGAGGACGTCGGCCTGCAGTGCGATGCGATTGCGGTCGCGCATGGTGAACTGCACGATGGGTTCGCAGCCACGTTCCAGCAGCAGCCGGCCGACTGCCGTCGGCTCCACCGCCATGCGGGCGCGCGGTGATTCGGTGAGGTTGATGCCGTCGACGCAGCCCTTGAGCCCATCGGCCTTCGCGAACAGGTCGGAGAGGTCCGTGCCCTTCGGCGGCGTGAGCTCCGTGGTGACGACGAAGGCGCCGGCACGGATGCGGCGGGCGAGGGGACTCACTAGAAGGTGCCGCTCAGGAACAGTTGCGGGCCGTCGTACTGCCACTCGAGCGAGCCCCTGAAACGGTCCTTTTCCACATCCAGATCGACCTTGAAGAGGTTGTAGCCGAGCCCGATGCCGAGCCACTGCAGCGGCTGCCACAGGGCGGCCAGGCGGTAGTCGGTCAGGCGCCCGTCGTACTCGTCGAAGGACAGCGAGAAGACCTGCGCGGAGGCATCGATCCAGAAGTCGCCACCCGGGTTCCAGAGACCCCGCAGGCCGAGCACCGGCAGCGGCAGGTCGAGGTTGCCGCTGTCGCTCGCGGCGCGCGTGCCGCCACCCGGGGTGGTCAGGTCGGCTGCAAGTGCGATCTTGAGGGAGGTCCAGTGCAGGCCCGCCGAGCCGGTGAGTTCCCAGTTCTCACGGTGCAGGAACGCGTACTCGTAGGCGAGTTCGTAGATGTCGAAATCGCGCTCCAGCGTCACCGAGGCGCTGACCGGAAACACCTCGTCACCCCAGTTGATCTCCTCGTCGAGGATCCGGGTCCGGTCCGCCCGGGCATTGAAGACCATGGCGCGGATCTTGTGCCGTTCGGCGAAGCGCCAGTAGGCGTCGAGTCTGATGCGGGTAGCCGAGTCGTCCCCGAAGGTTTTCTCCAGGTCCACACGCGAGCCCTGGCCCGCTTCTCCGTCCAGGGAGACGGTTGTGTCCGTATCGACGATGAAGGTCCCCAGGGCAACGTATAAGGGGTTCTTCAGCAGGTCTTTCCCGGCACTCCAGGCAGAGCCGCAACCGAGTGTGGCCAGAACTACCGTGCCAACGAGTACCGTGCGCTTCATCATGCCTGTCTCCGGTGGTCTGTGTGGTTTACTAGCGCGCCGCATTGGGCTCGAGCCGGTCGGCAAAGCCCCGTTGCAGCACCGCGGCGATCTTCGAGCCTGGCATGGCCGGGCTCCAGTAATACCCCTGACCGTAGTCGATCCCGGCAGCGCGCAGGAAGAACGCCTGCTCCCAGCTTTCCACGCCCTCGGCGACGGTGCGCATGCGCAGGGCTGCGGCGAGGGCGACGATACCACGCAGCATCCGCGCCGCAGTGCGATTGCCCAGAACCGGCAGCAGCAGGCTGCGATCGACCTTGAGGATGTCGAGATCCAGGCCGACAAACTGCGACAGCCCGCTGTGCCCGGTGCCGAAATCGTCGAGCGCCACGGCGATGCCCAGGGCGCGGGCTGTGTCGATGGCCGTACGGCCGAGTTCGCTCAACGCCTGCCGTTCGGTCAGTTCGACGACGAGCCGTGACAACCAGGGCTCGAGGTTCAGCTCCTCGAACATCGGCATGATCCGGCCGGTGCCGAGCACCGCCGGCGGGATGTTGACACTCACGTAGAAGGCGGGGTGCTGCGCGAATACCGGCACGACCTCGCGGCGGATGGACTCGAGCAGGCGGTGAATCAGCGCGTACTGCGCCTCGGGGTCACGCTCGAGTGCATCCATCAATGCCGCTGCCGAGCGCACCGATCCATCGGCGGCCAGTTCGCGGCTCAGTGCCTCGAAACCGATGATCCGGCCGGTCTCCAGGTCCACGATCGGCTGGTACCATGTGGCCAGAGCATCGATCCGGGCATTGGCCATATGTCGTTCCAGCGGGCGGTTCCAGCGGGCTGCTGCAACCCTTGCATTCCCGGGAAAATGTACACCGTGGCGCTGGATATTGCATGGCCGGTTTCGCGGGTGTGGCCGGTGCGCCGGGCCTGATATAGCGTATCTCCGCTCATGTGCGCACCGGAAAACCCGAGACATTTCTGGCCGATTCTGGTTGCGGCAGCGCTGGCCTGCATCGGCGCTCCCGTGCGGGCCCAGGAGATGGAGCCGCGCGCCTATTCGCCGTCGCCGGTCGGGACAACCTTCCTCGGCCTTTCCTGGCAGCGGTCGAGCGGCGGGGTGACCACCGATCCGACCCTGCCGATCACGAATGTGGATGCCGAAATCGACAGCGCCATCGTCGGTGTCGTACGCACCTTTGGCCTCGGTGGGCGCAGTGCCAGCATCGGATTCGCGGTGCCCTATACCCGGGCCGATGTCAGCGGCGAGGTATTCGAGGAGAGCCGCACCGCCAAGCGGAGCGGCTTTGCCGATGCACGGCTGCGCCTGGCAGTGAACCTGCTCGGTGGTCCTGCCATGGACCGTGGGCAGTTTGCCAGGCGCGTGCCCGGCACGACGCTCGGCATGAGTCTGGTCGTTGCGGCACCGACCGGCGAGTATGACAACGACAAGCTCGTCAATCTCGGCACCAACCGCTGGGCCTTCAAGCCGGAACTCGGGCTCTACCAGCCGCTCGGCCCCTGGTCGCTGGAGATTTCCGCGGGAGCGTGGTTCTTCGGTGACAACGACGCCTTCTTCGGGAATTCGCAGCGGGAGCAGGATCCCCTGACCACCATGCAGGCGCACATCGGCTACACGTTTCGTCCGCGGCTCTGGATCGCCGGGAACGCCACGTGGTACGGCGGCGGGCGCACGACCGTCGACGGCATCCGCAAAGCCGACCGCCAGGAAGCGACCCGGCTCGGGCTGACGCTGTCGATGCCCCTCACCGGCGACCAGTCGCTCAAGGTCGCCTGGTCGGATGGTGCATCGACGCGCATCGGCTCGGATTTCACCACCTGGACGGTCGCCTGGCAGTACGCCTGGTAGCAGGACGACAGCCGGCCCGACGCGCTAGCGATAGAACTCGATGAAGAAACGTACCTTGCCGACGAGCCTGACGAAGTGCCGCTCGCGCGGCGGCACGATCCCGGGATGATCCGGATCGAGCTGGCGCTCTTCTTTGGTCTCGTCGAGGACGTAATGCAGCCTGCCTTCCACGACGACGATCTTCGCCCAGACCCCGCGCTTGGTGGCGTGCGGGAAGAGGAATGCCTCGGATACATCCTCTTCGTCGAACATCGGCGTGCTTTGATAGCGGGCGACCGTGTCGGGTATCGATTCCATGAGGGCCTGCCTCCTGCGGGCGATACAGCACCAATAAGATATCCGTGCAATATATCTTACAGCGGAATGTCGGCGCCGCTACCTGCGGAAAACCGAAGTCCGGCTTCGCAGGCGACACAATGCAGGCCCGGGCAGGGCCGGCGCCGGGTGTTGTCGCAGCCCGGCCGGCCCGGCCCTGCAGCCTTCCTGTTTGGACTCCGGGGCAGTCCTACCGCGGAATGTCGGCCATCGGAATCTTCAGTGCCCTGGCTACGCCTTCACCGTAAGCCGGATCTGCCTTCAGGCAGTTGCCGATGTGACGGATCTGTACCTCACGAGAGGCTCCGCCGATTGCCGCAGCAGTGTTCCCGAACAAAGCCTGCCGCTGCGCCGTGTTCATGAGCCGGAACAGCGCCCCCGGCTGCGAGTAGTAGTCGGCGTCCTCGCGGTGGTTCCAGTGACCGGCGGCGCCCTCCACCGACAGCGGTGGCTCGCGGAAGTCCGGTTGCTCCCGCCATTCCCCGAGTGTGTTCGGCTCGTAGCCTTTGGTGCTGCCGAAGTTGCCATCGACACGCATCGTGCCGTCGCGGTGATAGTGATGAGCCGGGCATCGCGGGGCATTGACCGGAATCTGGTAGTGGTTGACGCCAAGGCGATAGCGCTGCGCGTCGCCGTAGGAGAACAGGCGCGCCTGCAGCATCTTGTCGGGTGAGAAACCGATACCGGGCACGACGCTCGCCGGATTGAAGGCCGATTGCTCGACCTCGGCGAAAAAGTTCTCCGGATTCCGGTTGAGCTCCATGACGCCGACTTCGATCAGCGGGTAGTCGGCGTGCGGCCAGACCTTGGTCAGGTCGAACGGGTTGTAGGGCAGCGTCGCGGCATCCTTCTCCGGCATGATCTGCACCTTGAGCACCCAGCGCGGGAAGTCGCCCTTGCCGATGGCGTCGTAGAGATCCTTCTGGTGGCTCTCGCGATCCTTGCCGATGATGGCCTCGGCCTCGGCGTCAGTCAGGTTGCGAATGCCCTGTTGGCTCCTGAAGTGGAACTTGACCCAGAATCGCTCCTGCTTCGCGTTGATGAAGCTGAAGGTGTGCGAACCGAAGCCGTGCATGGTGCGATAGCTGGCCGGGATGCCGCGATCGGACATGACGATGGTGACCTGGTGCAGCGCCTCGGGAAGCGAGGTCCAGAAATCCCAGTTGTTCTGCGCGCTGCGCAGGTTGGTGCGCGGATCGCGCTTGACCGCATGGTTGAGGTCGGGAAACTTGAGCGGATCGCGCAGGAAGAACACGGGCGTGTTGTTGCCGACCATGTCCCAGTTGCCTTCCTCGGTGTAGAACTTGACCGCGAAGCCGCGGATGTCGCGCTCGGCATCGGCTGCGCCACGCTCACCGGCGACAGTGGTGAAGCGCGCGAAGAGCTCGGTCTTCTTGCCAATCCGCGAAAAGATCTTCGCCCGTGTGTACTGGCTGATGTCATGGGTCACCGTGAACGTGCCGTAGGCGCCACTGCCCTTGGCATGCATGCGTCGCTCCGGAATGACCTCCCGGTCGAAATGCGCCAGTTTCTCGAGCAGCCAGACATCCTGCAGCAGGGCGGGGCCGCGTGGACCCGCTGTCATCGTATTCTGGTTATCGGCTACCGGACAACCAAACGCAGTCGTGAGCTTCGGCTTTTCAGACATGGCAGGTTCCCTCTCCCTTGTGTACTCGCGTTGTTCCCAGGACGGTAGTGTTGGATATGGGTGCGACAGTCAATTATTTCAAGCCCACGCCAGAGTGCTGCGGTCATGGGCCCTGACATACGCTGCGGCGGTCGGTGGTCCCGGCTGTGCCGACGACGGTCAATCCGCCCACAGAGGCAGCTATACTTAGAAAATCGTCGAATTAATTGCGGAGTACATCATGGTCTCATCGTCGAGCGTGCTTGCCGTCGAAGAATTCACCACACCCAATCCGGTGACGGCACGCGAGGATTCCGGGATTGCCGAGCTGACGGAGTTGATGCGCGAGCATGGCATCCGCCACCTGCCGATCGTGCGTGGCGACATGGTGGTCGGGGTGGTCAGCGAACGCGACCTCAAAGTGCTGGCGGCACTGGAGCCGGAACGACAGTCGCTGATTCGCGCCGCCGATCTGATGTCTCCGGACCCGGTGAGCGTGCGCCTCAGCGACCGGCTCGACGACGTGGCGTTGCGGATGTCGGAGCGCAAGATCGGCAGTGTGATCGTGCTCGACAAGGCCGGGAAGTTCTATGGGATCTTCACCGCGACGGATGCGCTCAACGCCCTCATCGAGGTCATTCGCGGCACGCCCGCATAGCCATCGTGCGGCGCAACGGGCCGGTGCAACCAGTGGCGGGTGGTGCATCCGGGCTGCAATCAGGCGCGTCGGTGACCTGCGCGGGTATCCTGACTTCTGCGCGCCCGGCGGTAGCCTGCCCGCGAAAGGCCTGATACCGGTGCCGCGCGGCGTCACCTGATACCTGCCGGGAAGGGGTAGGGTTTGGAGCCTGGCATTGCGCTGACTCTGATCATCCTGCTGCCGTTCGTCGGCAGCCTGTGTGCCGCATTTCTGCCGTCGAATGCCCGCAATGCCGAAGCCTGGCTCGCCGGGCTCGTGGCGCTCGGCTGTGCCGCGCTGACCCTCGCTCAGTACGACCAGGTAGCGGACGGTGTCGTCCTGCGGGTCGCGGTACCGTGGCTGCCGCAGGCCGGGCTCGATTTCAGCCTGCGCATGGACGGCTTCGCCTGGCTGTTCGCGCTGCTGGTTTCGTTCATGGGCGGGCTGGTCGTCATCTATGCGCGCTACTATCTGTCGCCGCAGGACCCGGTGCCGCGCTTCTTCGCGTTCCTGCTTGCGTTCATGGGCTCGATGCTCGGGATCGTGCTCTCGGGCAACCTGATCCAGCTGGTGGTGTTCTGGGAGCTGACGAGCTTCAGCTCCTTCATGCTGATTGCGTACTGGTATCACCGCCTCGATGCGCGGCAGGGTGCGCGCATGGCACTTACGGTGACGGCAAGCGGAGGCTTCTGCCTGCTCGCTGGCGTCATCATGCTCGGGACCATCGCCGGCAGCTACGATCTCGAGCGGGTGCTCGTGGCGGGGGCCACGGTACGCGCGCATCCGTGGTACCCGGCCACGCTCGTGCTCATCCTGCTCGGCGCGTTGTCCAAGAGCGCGCAGTTTCCCTTCCAGTTCTGGCTGCCGCACGCCATGGCGGCGCCGACGCCCGTGTCCGCCTACCTGCACTCAGCCACGATGGTCAAGGCCGGGGTGTTCCTGCTCGCGCGGTTGTGGCCCGTGCTCGCTGGCACCGACCTGTGGTTCTGGCTCGTCTGTGGAGCGGGGCTCGCGTCGCTGCTGCTCGGTGCGGTTGCGGCGCTGTTCGAGCGCGACATGAAAGGCGTGCTGGCCTACTCGACGATCAGTCATCTCGGGCTCATCACGCTGCTGCTCGGCATGAACAGCCCGCTCGCCCTCGTGGCCGCCATTTTCCACATGATGAACCACGCCACCTTCAAGGCGACGCTCTTCATGGCGGCCGGTATCGTCGACCACGAAGCAGGCACGCGCGACCTGCGCCGGCTGAACGGCCTCGCGAGTACCATGCCGATCACTGCAACCGTCGCAACCGTGGCGGCCGCGGCCATGGCGGGAGTGCCTCTGCTCAACGGTTTTCTTTCCAAGGAGATGTTCTTTGCCGAGGCGATTTTCGCCGGCGAGGGGCCGCTGCTGCGCATCGGCCTGCCGGCCGTGGCAACGCTCGCCGGCATCTTCAGCGTGGCCTATTCGCTGCGTCTCGTGCACCAGGTCTTCTTCGGTCCGCTGGCGCCGGATCTGCCGCGTACTCCGCGGGAGCCGGCCCGCTGGATGTTGGCACCAGGCGTGCTGCTCGTGCTCGCCTGCCTGCTCGTCGGCATCCTGCCGGCGCGCACCATCGGGCCGGGACTCGCCCTCGCCGTACGCTCGATACTCGGGGCGGACACGCCGCCTTACAGCCTGGTGATCTGGCACGGTCTCACGCTGCCGGTCGTGATGAGCATCACGGCCCTCGCTGGCGGCGTCGGTCTGTATCTGCTGCGATACTTCTATGGCCAGCGCGCCACCGGCCGCTCGCCGGTGCGGGCGCCACTCGACGGGCGACGCGTATTCGACATCCTGATCGTCGTGCTGCACCGGGTCGCGGAGCGCATGGTGCGCTTTGCCTCGTCGCGCCGCCAGCAGTCGCAGCTTTTCCTGATCGTGTGCGCAGCACTAGTGGTCGGTGCGCTGCCGTTGCTCACGGGCGGCTTAACCCCCGGCCCCGTACCGCTTGCGCCGATCGACCCCGTGTATCTGCTTCTCTGGCTCGCCGGCTGCAGCTGCGCCGTCGGCGCGGCCATGCAGGCCAAGTTTCACCGCCTCGCTGCCCTGATCATGCTGGGTGGGGCGGGGCTGTTCACCGGCCTGACCTTCGCGTGGTTCTCGGCGCCTGACCTCGCCCTCACGCAGATATCGGTCGAGGTCGTCACGCTGGTGCTGCTCCTGCTGGGGCTGCGCTGGCTGCCACGCCGGGTCGAGCTCGACGATCCCGACCGGAGCGCACCCGGGGCGCGCTTGCGGCGGGCGCGCGATCTGGTGGTCGCGGTCGTCATCGGCAGCGGACTCGCAGCCCTGTCGTTCGCAGTGCTGACCCGCACCCCGCTCGACCGCCTCGCGCGCTTCTATGTGGAGCATGCCCTGCCGGACGGTGGCGGGCGCAATGTCGTCAATGTGATCCTGGTCGACTTTCGCGGCTTCGACACATTCGGCGAGATCACGGTGGTGGCCATCGTTGCGCTGACGGTCTACGCCCTGCTGCGGCGGTTCCGGCCGGCGCCCGAGAGCATCGGCATTCCGCGGGCGCAGCGCGAGGGCTCCCCGAAGGGAGGCTTACATGGCTTCGACCCGCAGGCGCAGCTGCCGGCGGGCGACCTGATGATTCCGGCGGTCCTGGTGCGCCTGTTGCTGCCGATGGCCGGGCTCGTGGCGATCTACCTGCTGCTGCGTGGTCACAACGCGCCGGGTGGCGGCTTCGTCGGTGGACTCGTGATGGCCACCGCGCTGGTCACGCAGTACATGGTCGGTGGCGCGATGTGGGTCGAGTGGCGCATGCGGGTCCATCCGCAATACTGGGTCGCGCTCGGCCTCGTCGCCGCGGGTGGCGCCGGGATGCTCGCCTGGGTGGCCGGTGCGCCGTTCCTGGCGAACACAGGCACCGACGTCACCGTGCCGCTCCTTGGCGAGGTGCACCTCGCGAGCGTGCTGCTCTTCGACGTCGGCGTGTACCTCGTGGTCGTGGGGGCGACTGCGCTGATGCTCGTGGCGCTCGCTCACCAGTCGTTCCGCAGCCCGCGGGCCACCTGACGATGGAAGCCTTCCTCGCCATCGCGATCGGCATCCTCTCCGGCTCCGGCATCTGGCTGCTGCTGCGGCCGCGTACCTTTCAGGTGATCGTCGGCCTCGCGCTGCTGTCGTACGCCGTGAACCTGTTCATCTTCGGCACGGGACGCCTGAGGAGTGGCCAGGCACCGATCATCGCCGCCGATTCGCCGGTCGTTGTCGCGGGAGTGGCGGACCCGGTGCCACAGGCACTCGTGCTCACCGCCATCGTCATCGGTTTCGCGACGACAGCGCTCCTGCTCGTGGTGCTGCTCGCGGCCCGCGGCGTCACCGGGACAGACCATGTCGATGGACGGGAGCCGCAGTGAGTCCCTGGTTCCAGCATCTGCCCGTGGTGCCGGTCGTACTGCCGCTGATCGCGGCTGCCACGATCCTGCTGCTGACCGAGCGCACGCGCAGCCTGCGCATTGCGGTCGGATTCTTCTCGATCGTGGTCCAGCTCCTCGTCGCGATCGAACTCCTCGCGCTCACGACCGAGGCGTTTCCGGACATCTGGCCCCAGGGCGTCGGCGCCTATGCGCTCGGCGGCTGGCCGGCGCCGTTCGGTATCGTGCTGGTCATCGACCGCCTGGCAGGCCTGATGCTGATCCTGACTGCGGTCGTCGGGCTGGCAGCATTCTTCAATGCACTGGCGTACCAGGACCGCGTCGGGCCACACTTCCATGCGCTGCTGCAGTTCCTGCTGATGGGCGTGAACGGCGCCTTCCTGACCGGTGACCTGTTCAACCTCTTCGTCTTCTTCGAGATCCTGCTCGCGGCGTCGTACGGCCTCCTGCTGCATGGTTCGAATGCCCAGCGCGTGAGGAGCGGCCTGCACTACATCGTCGTCAATCTCGTCGGCTCGCTGCTGTTCCTGGTCGGGGTGGCGCTGATCTACGGCGTGACCGGCACCCTCAACATGGCGGATCTGCCGGCGCGGGCGGCCGGGCTGTCCGTTGCCGATCGCGCACTCTTCGATACGGCTGCCGCGATTCTGGGCGTGGCCTTCCTGACGAAGGCAGGCGGCTGGCCGCTCAACTTCTGGCTGCCGGGTACCTATGCCGCAGCGAGTGCGTCCGTGGCGGCAGCCTTCGCGATCCTGACCAAGGTCGGCATCTACGCGTTGCTGCGGCTCGGTTCGCTGATCGGTAGCGCCGACGCGCTCGGCCAGGCCGGTGGCACAGCGCTGCTGCGGCCCGATCTTTTCCACGGCGGCCTGTACTACGTCGGCATCGCGACAATGGGTTTCGGCATCTTCGGCATACTGGCTGCCCAGCAGCTTGCGCGCCTGGTCGGCTATTCCGTGATCGTCTCCTCGGGCCTGCTGCTCACCGTCATGGGCCTCGACCATGCGCCGCTGCTTGCGCCGGCACTGTTCTACCTCGTCGGGTCGGTGCTGGCGACCAGCGCTTTCTTCATGCTCATCGGGATGACCGAGCGGGCCTGGCGCGTGCCGGCGCCGCAGCCGGCGGCGCCGGCCGATGCGCTGCCACTCGTCGCCGGCGACTACGTGCCCTTCGGCGTACGCCACTCACCGGCGCCACACGCGCCGGACGACGCCGTGGGCGTGGCAATTCCCGCCGCCAAGGCCTTCATGGGCCTCATGTTCGCGTTCTGCGTCCTGCTGGTCACGGGGTCGCCCCCGCTGTCGGGTTTCGTCGCGAAGTTCGCGATTCTCTCCGGCGCGATCCGGCTGGCGTCGGCTGCACCATCGACGCCGGCCCCGTGGCTGCTGGTGATCGTGACGATCGCCGCCGGTCTCGCGAGCCTCATTGCGCTGACGCGGATCGGCATGCGCCTGTTCTGGTCGGTGACCGGGCGCAACACGCCGCGGTTGCGCATGCTCGAGGCGGGACCGGTGGCCATGCTGGTTCTGCTCTGCATCGCACTCACGGCGGCCGCGGGGCCGGCGATGGGCTTCCTGGAGGATACCGCCGGGTCGTTGCGCGCACCGCGGGTCTATGTGGACACGGTGCTTGCCGCGGAGGACGGGACTTGAGACGTGGCATGCCAGTGCTGACGGTCGCGCTCGTCGCGATGTGGCTCGCGTTGAACGACACGGTCGCGCCGGGCCAGGTGCTGCTCGGCATCGTCCTTGCCATGGTGCTGACCTGGTGGGCAGCGCGTCTGCGTCCGCTGCGGCCACGGCTGCGCCGGCTGCAGCTCGGGTTTGGTCTGCTTGCGGTCGTCTTCGTCGACATCGTGCGTTCGAACCTCGCGGTCGGGCGCATCATCCTCGGGCTGGTCGGCAGGCGCAGGGTGCGCACGGACTTTCTCGACATACCCCTTGACCTGCAGGATGCGCATGGCCTTGCGGTGCTGGCGATGATCGTCACATCAACCCCGGGGACGGTGTGGGTCGGTCTCGCCACCGATCGGCGGACCCTCACGCTGCACATCCTCGATCTCGACGACGAACAGAAGTGGGTCCGGATCATCAAGGATCGCTACGAACGACCGCTTATCGACATCTTCCAGCCATGAGCAGACTGATCGACTACGCCGCCTGGTTTGCCGCTGCATGCGCCGGCCTGGGGATGCTGCTCGCCACCTGGCGGGTGATCCGCGGGCCCGCTGCCCAGGATCGCGTGCTCGGGCTCGACACGCTGTACGTCAACGGCATGCTGACCCTGCTCGTACTCGGGATCCGCGCGGGCTCGGGCGTGTACTTCGAGGTGGCGCTGCTCATCGCGCTGTTCGGCTTCGTCGGCTCCGTGGCGCTCGCCAAGTTCCTGCTGCGCGGTGAGGTTATCGAACCATGACGGGCATCGAGTCGCCGTGGGTGGCTGTCCCCGTGGTGCTGCTGCTCGTCGCGGGCGGGCTGTTGACCCTGGTCGGATCGCTCGGCCTCGTGCGCCTGCCGAGCTTCCAGGCACGCATGCATGGCGTGTCGATGGGCAGTACGCTCGGCCTGGGCTGCATCATCATCGCCTCGGTCGTCGTGTCGTCGGCGATGGCGCAGCGATTCGTGCCGCACGCGCTGCTGATCACGGTGTTCGTCGTGATCACCGCTCCGGCAACGGCGATCATGCTGATGCGGGCGAGCCTGTATCGCGCCCGGGCGAAGTCAGCGGCCGGGCGTGGCGCGGAGACGGAAGGCTAGCGCGCCAGTGCGGTGTCCCGGTTGGCCGGTACGATCAGCCGGTCGGCCCGGCGACTTCCCGGTCCCAGTACGGATCCGGGCCGAGGCGTTCCAGCAGGAAGTCGATGAAGGCGCGAACCTTCGCCGGCAGGTGGCGGGTCGGCAGGTAGAGCGCATACACGTACTGCTCGACCGGAATGTACTCGGACAGCGCGGTGCGCAGCCGACCGGCCTGGATGTCGCGGCCGATGATGAAGGTCGGGAGCAGCGCCAGGCCGAGTCCGCGCAACACCGCCTGCGACAGGGCTTCGTCGTCGTTGATGCGCAACCGCCCCGATACCGGCACCGCAATGTCGCCATCCGGTCCGGTGAAGTGCCACAGGCCCTGTTCGCCGGAATGCGTGTAGTCGAGGCAGTTGTGCCCCGACAGGTCCTGGGGAATCCGCGGCACGCCATACCGCGCGAAATAAGCCGGTGTGGCACATAGTCGGCGACGTACCGGCGCCAGGCGCCGCGCGACCAGATTCGGCGGTGCCTCCCGCATGACACGGACGGCCACATCGTAGCCTTCCTCGGCGAGATCGACTGGCCGGTCGCCGATCGTCATGTCGATATCCATCTCGGGATAACGGTCGAGGAAACCGGCGAGCGCGGGCGCCACATGCAGCGTGCCGAATGCCACGGATGCCGCCACCTTCAGCACGCCGCGCGGCTGGCCGTGCAGGCTGCTGACGACCTGCTCGGCCCGCACGGCCTCGTCGAGGATGCGGGCGCAGTGCTCGGCGAAGGCGGTTCCCACCTCCGTCATGCTCAGGTGGCGTGTGCTGCGATTGAGCAGGCGTGCGCCGAGGACTTTTTCCAGCCTGGCGACGGCCTTGCTCACGGCCGAGCGCGACATGCCGAGCCGGCGAGCTGCCGCCGAGAGGCTGCCGCCTTCGACGACATGGGCGAACACGATCATCAGGTTCAGGTCCTGCATCGCCTGATTGTAGCCTGGCTGGCAACAGTCTGGTTCGTGGCAGGTCCTTATCCTCCACCGGGGCATTCACTATGATCGGGACTGGCAGACCGTCCGGAGGTGATCTGCCTGTCTGATGAATTTTCGGGTTTTTTATCATGAGAAGCACGATGTTGCGTATCGCTGGAAGCGATCTGGCCAGACTGGAATCCGTGGCCGGCGGGACCTCGCTGGCCGATGAACTGAGCAAGGCTACTGTCCTCCCCGAGGAACGGATGCCCACGAATATCGTCCGGATGTATTCCCGGGTCACCTATCGCGACGAGCGTTCGGGCGAACGTCGTATCGTCGAACTGGTCCTCCCCGAGGAAGCGGACCCGACCAGCGGCAAGGTCTCCGTGTTGGCCCCGGTCGGTTCCGCTCTCCTCGGTCTGGAGGAGGGTGAGGTCATCGAGTGGCCATTCCCCTATGGCCTGACGCGGCGACTGCGGGTCGAAAGCACCCTGGCGCCAGCCGGCTGATGCAGGCCGGATTTCCCGTCGAGCGCCTGGTCCGGTTGGCATCGAGTCCATTCCAGATGGGCTTCGCCCGCCAGGCGCTGCGCCTGCTCGAGCCGTCCGATGCCATTGCCTTCGAGGCTACCCGCGAGGGTCTGCTGATGCGCTCGCAGGACGAAGATGCCCTGACCCGCCCGGCGGCGCTGCTGAGCGAGGTTTTTGGCGAGCAGTTGGTGCTGCTGCCTCCGCGCGTGCATTACAAGATGCTCGGCAGCTGCATGCACGAGCCGATCATGATCCTGCGTGTGCGTTGCGCGGAACGATACCGCGATGCCGTACGCGATGATCTCTGCGCGCGCGAAGCCACGCTGCTCGAGGAGCACAACCGGCGCGGCATGTCCGTGCTGCGCGCCGAAGCGCCGCTGCGCCGGTTGCTCGGTTACACCGGGGCGCTCGCGCTGCTCAGCGGGAACACCGGCCGGCACTGGATCTGGCTCGACCGCTATGTTCCGGCCGGGCCGCCGCCCGGCGGGTCGGCAGCCTGACGGAACTGGCGCCACCGCAGCGTTTCCAGCGCCGCAATGCAGATCGCGATCCAGGCCGCGGCCGACATGTAGCCCGCCAGTACATCGCTCAGGTAGTGCACCTGGAGGATTACGCGACTGGCGCCGATCAGGACGATGAGCACGATGGCCACCGCCGCCGCCGGCAGGTGGTAGACGGCTCGTGTGTGGCGCACCACCAGGTAGGCGAGCATTCCGTAGACGAGCAGTGCGCCTGAAGCGTGGCCGCTCGGGAAGCTCCAGCCGCTCGCCTCGACGAGCCCGTGATCGTGCAGCGGGCGGCTGCGCGCGAAGACTGCCTTCAGCAGCGGGTTGAGCAGGGCGCCGCCGAGGGTCGCGTACAGCCATGCAGCAGCGAGCCCGGTAGGGCCGCGGACGAGCAGGATCGCGAAGACGACCGTGCCCAGCCCGAGCAGGAAGCCGAAGTCGCCGAGGTGGGTGACGACGGCGAACAGCGCTAGGGTATCGTGCGACACCTGTGCACGCAGCGCATCGCTCAGGGCGACGTCGAAGGCCGCGAGCGACTCGCCGACGCCGGTCTCATCAGCCAGTGCGAAAAACAGCGCCGTGGCGCCTGCGGCGCAGAGCAGGCCGACAATGGCCACGATGCCGAGGTAGCGCGCCGCCGTGAACGTCCCCGACAGCAGGCGCCCGAGCACGGGAATGCGCCCGAGATGCGCGGCCAGCCCGGTGGCGCACAGGTGCTCCCAGGCCGCGACGCTCCAGGCCCAGCCGCGCGGAGCGTAGCGTTCCACGGCATGCCAGAAGATCGCGGCGAGGATCACCACCACGACGATCACGGCGGTCAGGGCCGCCTCCACGTGGGCTGCGATCAGTACGGCGAAGTCGTGCCGCAAGGGAATCTTATGGCCGCCCAACGGGTTCGTGGCGGCGGCACGAGGTGCGACATCCGGCAGCCGGCCAGCTCACGCCAGTACCCGCCGCAGCCGCGCGAAGATCGCGCGCAGGCCACTCCAGATCTTCGGCAACAACCACGCGACCAGCACGACGAATGCCACCAGCAGGCCGAGGAAAACCAGCGGGTACCGGATCGCCAGCCAGAACCCGACCGGCACGGCCAGGTCCTCGGCGAACGACGCGGTCCAGTTGGAGAAAGGCTCCGGCGACGTGTTGATGACCGCGCGGCTGCCGGCCTTGGTGACGTGCGCAGCCGAGGCGATGGTGCCACCGAGGATGGCGGCGACCGCGACCCACGCCGGATCCAGGTCGCCGAGCGCTGCGGCCGCGAGTACCGCTCCGGCTGGTACGCGCACGAAGGTGTGCAGAGCATCCCACAGACTGTCGAAGGCGGGGATCTTGTCGGCCACGAACTCGGCCACGAGCATTGCGGCCGCCACCGTCAGCACCAGCGGCTCCTGCAGCACCTCGAGATGCGCTGGCAGGTCGAGGTAGCCGATGCGGGCCAGGGTGCCCGCAAGGAACAGCACCGCGTAGAGGCGGATGCCGCTCGCCCAGGCGAGCCCGCCTGCCAGCGCGATCTGCCCGACCAGGTCCATACTGGTCACGGCCGCAGCGCCGGTCCGATGTCGATCTCGACCGAATGCGCGAGCAGCGTCGTCATGACCATCACCATGAGCGCGAGGCGACTGCCGCGATCGCGGATGGCGAACACCACCGGGTCATCGTGGATCTCCCCGCGTTGTGCCTTGATCCACAGGAGCGACAGCCAGTAGATGAGCGCCATCGCGGTCAGCCACAGCAGGTCGGGTGTGGCGTAGGTTCCCTGTGTCTGGGGGGTGCTGATGAACAGGCCAAATACCACGACCGCTGCCAGCGCCGAGCCGGTGCCGAGCGGCCAGAGTACCGTCAGGTCGCCGATGCGATAGCCGCGGCCGGCAACTGCCGCGTGACCATCCTGCGCCAGCATGACGAGCTCGGAACAGCGCTTGATCAGGGCGAGGCTCAGGAAGAGAAATACCGAGAACGCCAGCAGCCAGAAGCTCGTCGCAACCCCGATGGCGACCGATCCCGCAACGATCCGCACCGTATAGAGCAACGACAGCACGATCACGTCGATGAGAACCTGCTCCTTCAGCCACCAGCTATAGCCGGTCGTGACCGCTATATAGCCAAGCAGGATCGCAGCAAAAGAGGTCGACACCAGCCAGGCCGTGGTGAGCCCGACCGCCAGCAGCACGACCGCCACCGCAGCGGCGCACGTGATCCTGATGTGGCCGCTCGCGATCGCGCGATGACGCTTGCGCGGATGTGCGCGATCGGCCTCGAGGTCCCAGATGTCGTTGAGCAGATAGGTGCCGGAGGTCACCAGTGAAAACGCGACGAACGCGAGTGCCACCGCCAGCAACTTGTCGGCCTGGTCGTAGAGAAAGGTGGTCAGCAGCGGCACAACCAGCAGGCAGTTCTTGAGCCAGTGATGCGCGCGCAGGGCGCGCAGCCACACGCCGACGCCGGCCGCGCTGCGCGGGAACTCCTGTTCCACCGTGGTCGAGCGTCGTACCTGCCGCGCTGTGCCTGGAGAGGCGCCGACCAGGATCGCCGCTTTCGCTGCGCGCCAGATCGGCCGGTCGGCAGCGCTGTCGCCGGCGTATACGAAATCCGGGCCGACGCGGTCGCGAATCGCCGCGAGCTTGTGCTCGCCCTTCAGGTTGACCGCGCCGTCGGTGGCCAGCACCTGATCGAATACGCCGACGCGGGCCGCGATGGCGACGGCAATGCTTCGATGCGCGGCTGTGGCCAGGACCAGCTGTCGTCCGGCGGCCTTTTGCTCGCGCAGGTAGTGCAGGACATCGTCGCGCAGCGGTATGGAAGCGGCATTCAGACGCGCCTGGGCGGCGACCTGTGCCTTGAAGGCAGCACGACCGCGCAGCAGCCACAGGGGCAACCGCCAGGCAAGGCCTGGCGCCGAGCGCAACAGTGAGGCAAGCGACTCGACCAGCGTGTCCGAACGCGTCAGCGTGCCATCCAGATCGACAACCAGCGGTGGCGCAGACACGGCGTTCGCCCGGCGTCTTTCCTCGGTGTTGATCGCCTGATTGTAGCAATGAGCGCGCCGGCAGGGTGCTATGATCCGGTACCAAATCGGAAGACCAGGAATGCGAACCTGGCTCAGGAACGGCTCGTTGGCACGCGCCAGTCTGCTCTCGATCGTCCTGCTGATGGCTGCGGCGGGATTCGTCGCGGCCTGTACGGCCGCACTGGATCGGAACCAGTATCCGTTCGCTCCGGACAGCGCCTACTACATCGAGGCGGCGCGCAGTCTGGCGGCAGGGCATGGCCTGGCTGTGACTGCTGCCCTCGATCGCACCGATCGGGACAGCGAGCCGCTGTATCTGTGGCCGCCCGGGTACCCGCTGATGGTGAGCGCCGTTGCCGCGCTCGGCGTTCCCGCACCCGAGGCGGCGCTGCTCGTCACTCGCAGCAGCTGGGCACTGCTGCCGGTACTGCTTTTTCTGATGTTGCGTCGCCAGATTGGTGACTTCGCCGCCGTCGGTGTCGCGGTTATCGTGTTCCTGTCGCCAGGCGTCCTGCAGGAGGGCGTCATTGCGTCGACAGACCTGCCTTACCTGGCTCTGGCGCTCAGCTCTGCCGGCCTGTTGATTCGCGGGGCGCAGCCCGGTGTAGGCATCCTCGGCAGTTTCGGCACGGCCGGTCTGCTCGCAGGCATGGGCTATGCCGTTCGCAATGCCGGCATCGCCCTGGTTGCAGCCACGCTGGCGCTGCTGCTGCTGGCACCCCTGTTGCGGCTGTCGGACTGGCGTACGGCTGCGCAGCGCAGCGCGGCCTGGTGTGGTGGCGCAGCGATCGCCGTGGTGCCGCTGTTGTTCTACAACCAGATGGTGCTGGGCGCGGTCCAGCCCTACCGGATGCCGCCGTCGACGATCGGGCTGATCGAGAA
This sequence comes from Pseudomonadota bacterium, assembly GCA_963205295.1. Lineage (GTDB taxonomy): Bacteria > Pseudomonadota > Gammaproteobacteria > Steroidobacterales > QUBU01. The sequence goes on along the minus strand of CAUJIY010000029.1, from coordinate 3,402 downwards.
CGGCCGCTCGTACCTGCAACACCAGCTGATCGATGTTTCCGCCGTTGTGGTTACGGGATCGCTGGCATGGAGCGCGACGGGTCTCGCTCTGGTCGTGGTGCCGCTCGCCGGTGCGCTGGCCGTGTGGCTGTGGAGAGCCCGGGGCGATGCCGACCGCCCTGGCCGCCTGGCGCTGTTGCTGTTCGTTCTGTACGCCGGTGCGGCCGTGGCGACTGTCGTCCTGGCCAGAACGAAGTACGAATGGGGTGAAACCATCAACCTGCGGCACATGGTCCAGAGCACCTGGGCCATCGCCGCGGCGGTTGCGTTGGCCTTCGCGAGCAGGGTGCCGTGCGCAGCGCGCGCCCCCGGGATCGCCAGGGCCGTGGGTGTCGCCCTGGTGGGTGCGCTCGTCGTGGCGCGTCTCGTGTACGCATGGAGCGATTACCAGGCCGTGGCAGCGGCAGCCACCGCGTTGCGCCGGGCGGACGGCAACCTGGCGCTGGCTGCACGCGATTCCCCGGTCCCGATCGGTGCGCGAACGCTGCGACAGGTCCTGGCGCACGATGCGGCATTCCTGGCTGCGGCCCGCCAGCTGCCCGCGGGAGCCTACCTCGCGACCAACCGGGGTGACGTGATCGCGATCGAAACCGGGCGCGCGGCCCGACGCATCGACACGCTGCACGACCCCGAGGCCGTTGCCAGGACGCTGGCTGCTGCCGAAGCCAGCCTGGCCTGCGACCGCCCGATGTTCCTCCTCGTCGCAGTCGATACCCAGCTGCTGCGCCGCTACGGGCCGGACTGGCAATCGGCCGTCGCCGCGCGACTGGCTGGTTCCGCGCGCTTCCTGCGGCAGACCCCGAACTGGATGCTGCTGGACCTGCCCCGCCTCTCCTGCTGATTCCATCCACACGGCGCCGGGCCGCCGTACACGCAGTTGTTCAGGGACTGCGGCCTACGACGTGTCACCGGCACGACTGCGAGCACGGCGACCCGGCATCGTGTGGAGAACTTTCAGGATTGTGTTGCCACCCCCGGGGACCAGTGTTTACCATTGGAAATTCAGGGTGTTTGACAGGCACAGCGGGGACGTTGCGTGAAGTTCGATGCCAGAGGGAGCATATCCCGGGGCCTGAGCTCCATTGCAGCGGTACTTCTGGCGACGTTGGCCCAGGCCCAGACCGCCGAACAGCTTCAGCTCCTCAACCAGCTCCCTCCCGAGCAGCAGCGTGCGCTGCTCGAGCAGTTCCGCCAGAACAACGCCAGTCCTTCCGACCAGCCGCTCGCCACTCCTGCGACCACGACGCCCAAGCGGGCTGAGACCGGCGTCGAAGACCCCGCCCGCGCGGCCCCCGGCGATACCGTGCTCCTCTCGCTCAGCCTGCCTGCAACCACAAACGCGGTCCCTGTCGATGTGGCACTCCAGGAACTGGTGATGCGGGCACTCGCCGCCAACCCCTACCGCCTCGAGCGCGACGGGCGCATCCGCATCCCCGGTCTCGCCGAGCCCATTCCACTCGCAGGCCTCACCGCGCCGGAAGCCAGCGCAAGGCTGCAAAGCGAACCAGCCCTGCGCAGCCTGAACGCGCAGCTCACGCTGCTCAAGCCCGAACCGCTCGGCGTCGATGCGCTCAGGCCCTACGGCTACGACATCTTCCGCAACGCGCCGACCACCTTCACCCAGGCGAGCGACATCCCGGTGCCCCCCGACTACACCATCGGCCCGGGCGATGCGGTGGAGTTGCAGTTCCTCGGCAACGTGAAGGGCATATACACCCTCACCGTCGGGCGCGACGGCCGCATCCGCCTGCCCGAGATCGGCCCCGTGGCGGTGGCCGGCATGCGCTTCGAGGAGATGCAGACCACCCTCACCGAGATGGTGGGCGAACAGATGATCGGCACCCGCGTATCCGTGGGCATGGGCCGCCTGCGCTCGCTGCAGGTGATGATCACCGGCGACGCCGAGAAGCCCGGCGCCTACACCGTCGGTGGCTTGTCGACGGCCAGCAACGCGCTCGTCGCTGCCGGCGGCATCAAGGCCATCGGCTCTCTGCGCCGCGTGCGTATTCTGCGCGCCGGCCGCGTCGCCGGGACACTCGATCTCTATGACCTGCTCCTGCGCGGCGACTCGCGCGGTGACGTGCGCCTGCAGTCCGGCGACGTTCTCTTCGTACCCCCGCTCGGCGACACAGCCGGCATCACCGGCGACGTGCACCGCCCGGCGTATTACGAGTTCGACGGTGCCGCCACCGCCGGCTACCTCGTCGATCTCGGCGGCGGGCTCGCCGCGACTGCCGCCCCGCGCCGCGCCACCATCGAACGCATCGACCCGGCGCGCGGCCGTATCGTGCTCAACGTCGACCTGAGCAGCCGCGAAGGCCGCGAGATGCGCCTGCACAATGGCGACATCCTGCGCATTCCTTCGGTGCGCGACACGCTCAGCGACAGCATCGTCGTCGCCGGCCATGTGCACCAGCCCGGCGCCCGCCAGTTCCGCAGCGGTATGCGGCTCACCCAAGTGCTGGCGAGCGTTGAAGACCTCAAGCCCAACGCCGATCCGGACTATGTGCTGATCCGCCGCGAACTCGCCCCGCAGCGGCGCATCGAGCTGCACTCGGCGAGTCTCACCCGCGCCCTGCAGGCGCCCGGCAGCGTGGATGACCTGGTACTCGCCCCGCGCGACCGCATCATCGTCTTCGACATGGGTGGCAGCCGCGAGGCACTGCTGCGCCCCATCCTCGACGAGTACCGCCGCCAGAGCACGCTCGAGCAGCCCGCAGGCATCGTCTCCGTAGGCGGCAGCGTACGGATGCCCGGCGAATACCCCCTCGAGCCCGGCATGACCGTGGCCGACCTGGTGCGTGCCGGTGGCAGCCTATCCGAAGCGGCCTTCGGCGGCGAGGCCGAACTGGCCCGCTACGACGTCGTGAACGGCGCATCGCGCCAGACCAGCGTCGTCGAACTCGACCTGGCCCGCGCGCTCGCCGGCGACAGCAGCGCCGACCTGCAGCTGCGACCCTTCGATGTCCTCACCATCCGGCGCATTCCGCAGTGGTCCAACCAGGAGTTCGTCGACCTTGAGGGCGAGGTGCGTTTCCCGGGCCGCTACCCCATTCGCCGCGGCGAGACGCTCGCTGCGCTCATCGAGCGCGCCGGCGGCCTCACCGACCAGGCCTTCCCCCAGGGCGCCGTCTTCACCCGCGAGATCCTCAAGGAGCGCGAAGCCCAGCAGGTCGCTGCGCTCTCCGAAAGGCTCGAGCGTGAGCTGGCGCTACTCGCCGTGCAGGCGAGCCAGGCCAGCAAGGACGCGCAGAATGCACCGTCACTCGCCGCCGGCCAGTCGCTCCTCGCCGAGTTGCGCAACGCCCAGCCCGTCGGCCGGCTCGCCATCGATCTGCCGGAGCTGCTCAGCAGGCAACCGGG
>CAUJIY010000028.1 GCA_963205295.1 Pseudomonadota bacterium | reverse complement strand
GATGAAACCTCCGATCGAGAGGCGGGTTTCCTTGCCTGCAGCTTCGACCAGCACATGGGCCGGAGCGGTGGCAGCCGGTGCCGTGATGACGGCGGGTGTGGCGGCCACTGATGTTGCGGCCACAGGCGCGGCAGCCACAGCTGTGGCAGGTGGCACCTGCGTCTCCAGCAGCGCGCGCAGCCGCGCATTTTCCTCTCTCAGTTCTGCGTAGCCAGCCTCGATCGCCGCGAGGCGCTCTTCAACGGTCAGCGCCGCCGCATGGCCGGGGGACCAGGTGGCCGGTGCGGCGAGTGCGGCACACAGCGGAAGCAGCAGGCGGGTTCTCTTGTTCATGGCCGGATCATCTCCAAGTCTCACCAGGACAGTCGCCATGGTGCCATCTCACGCATTACCGACAGATTACGCGGCATCTCCCGGACGCACGGTACCACTGATCGCACCGCCCGCGGAGCGACCGACAATCCGGTCGCGCGAGGAGACCTGCCTCGGATCATCCGCTACTATCCGTCGATGCGACGCCTGCTCCTCTTGCTCGGATTTGTCGCCATTGCCATGGCGGCGGTAGACCGTGCCACTGCCGACACGCTCGTTTTGCTCGTCCGCCACGCCGAGAAAGCCGGGCCGACTGGCGACGTGGCACTTGCGGCGGCCGGAGAGGATCGCGCCCGCGCCCTCCTCGCGGTCGCACGCGACGCAGGTATCTCCGGGGTGATCACCACTCAGTTCCAACGCACCCGCCAGACGGGAGCCGCGGTCGCCCAGGCGTTCGGGATCACGCCGGATGTCGTGACTTTCACCACGGATGTGAACGAGCATGCCCGGCAGATCGCGGCACTCGTCAGGGAACATTATGTCGGACGCTCCGTTCTCATCGTCGGGCACAGCAACACCGTTCCGGCCATCGTTGACGCCCTGGACGGACCAGCGCTGAGCCGCTTGTGCGAGTCGCAGTTCGACCGTCTGTTCGTGCTCGTGCTCGGCGAGGGAAGCCCCACTCGCCTCGTGCAGTCCCGCTACGGCGCCGCGTCTCCCGCGGACGCCCGTTGCGAGGAGTAGCGTCAGGCAGCCGTGCGCCCGACATGATGCTGTCGGGCTATTGACCTGTTCCTGCACGATGACCAGCTGACGTCCGTGGCCAGGCGTGCAGCCAGCGTGAGGCTGTCACTCGCCTGATTCACCTCCCGACCCGGACAGGCTCCTGCCCGCAGGACTACCGCCGGCGCGGTGTGCCGTGGCGGCAGCCGGCACGGACGACGATGCCTCCGGTGCAGGTTGACGCAGGGCAAATCGCACGCCGCGGCCGATCGCTGCCGGCACGACGGTGGTGTGCTGCTCGCCGTCGAGGATGAGCAGCTCCGCGTCGAGACCGCCGTTGCGCAGCGGCGCCAGGCGACCGTAGAGGTCCTTCGCGTTGTCGACCTGTCGCGCGTAGGCGAGAAATTCGTCGCGGGCCGGGCTGCGGGGCAGCGTGGCATCACATTGGCCGGCTACCTGCTCGCAGGCGCCCACGGCAATCAGCAGGCGCGCGGCCAGCGGCTCCCGGGACAGACGGGCCGCGAAGGACTCCGCCTCCTTCAGGACGTGGCGATCCGCATACCAGATCGACGGGCTGATCGCGACGTAGGCATCGAACGCCTGCGGCCGGGTGAACAGGGCATGGAGCACGAACAATCCGCCGAACGAGTGCCCCATCAGGGTTTCGCGTCGGCGATCCACCGGGTAGCGTCGCGCGATGAGCGGCTGCACCCGGTTCTGGATGAAATCGAGCATCCGATCCGCACCGCCGGTCGCCGGCCAGTCCTTGCGGTCTGCATCCCAGGGCGGCAGCAACTCGCGTGGCGCAGCAGGTGTCAGATCGAAGGTGCGCCGGATCTCGTCATACGGCCGGTCCATGGGATAACCGATGGCCACCACGACGGCGGGGGGATAGCCGGTCTGCTCGGACTCGAATGCCAGGCGCCGGGCAGTGTCCGCCACGGTACCGAAGGAGTCATTGCCATCCATCACGTAGATGACCGGATACCCATCGGCCGGTGCCGCGCCTTCGGGTGCGGCGATGAACAGCCGGTAAGCGCGGCTGCCATCCGCCGACAGCATGTCCTCCTGCGCGGAATGTGGCCTGGCTACGGCTTCGGCTGCGCATGTTCCGGCCGTGGCGAGAAGCCCGATCGATGCCGCAGCAATCATCACTGCGCCGCTTGCGCAGCAGGCGCGCGGCCCGCTGTACGGAGTTCGTTGCATCGTTCAGCTCTCCCGGCTCGAACAGGCGGGCGGTGGTGCGGCAGCGCTCATCGGTGACGTCATTCCCGGATGAGGGACTCGGGCAGCGCGAAGGCAACCAGCGCATCGCCGAGTCTGGTTCCGGCGGGGGCATTGCCGCCCGCGGCGATCACGACAAACTGACGGCCCGCGGTGGCGTAACTCATCGGTACCGCCATGCCGGGCGCGGGCAGCTTCGCTGACCACAGTTCTTTGCCCGTGCGGACGTCGAGCGCGCGAAATTTCGAGTCCATCGAGGCGCCGATGAAGATCAGGCCGCTGGCGGTCGACAAGGGTCCGCCGACGTTCGGCGATCCCCAGCCGAAGGCGGCGGGAATGGTGATGCCGTACCGGCGCGCCTGGCCGAGGGGTATCTGCCAGGCGATCTTGCCCGTGCTCATGTCGATCGCGGTCAACAGGCCCCAGGGAGGTCCATTGCAGGGCACGCCAAGGGGCGAGAGCCAGTGATAGCCCTCGAAGGCATACGGGGTGCCCGCCAGGCGACGTCGATTCAGCTGGCCCGATTCGCTCTTGGGCATCGTTTCGATCGGAATCAGCTTCATGGACATCACGAGGTTCTGGGACTTCACGATCAGGAGATTCGAGCCTGAATCGTAGGTCGCACCACCCCAGTTGCCACCACCGAAGGGTCCTGGAAAGGTCAGGGACCCGCGCAGGCTCGGTGGGGTGAAGATGCCCTCGTAACGGTGTTCATCGAAGGATTTGCGGCACCACGCCCGGTCGACAGGCGTCAGCCCGAACACATCGTCGCGGGTCATGGTCTGCTGCGCGAAGATCTCGGGCAGTACCGGGAAGGGCTGGGTCGGTGAGGTCTGTTCCCCCGGAACATCCGACTGCGGCACGGGCTTTTCGACGATGGGCCAGATGGATTGCCCGGTGTCCCGATCGAAAACATACAGGTGCCCGAGTTTCGTCTGCAGGATTGCCACATCGAGCGGCTTGCCGTCCTTCTGTATGGTCGCCAGCAGGGGATGAGTGCCGTTGTCGTAGTCCCAGACATCGTGGTGCACATTCTGGAACGACCAGCGGACCGCACCGTTGCGGGCATCCAGGGCGACAATGGCATTCACATGGGGCATGTCGAATGTCCGCGTGCCGCCGTAATAGTCGGGACCCGGGCTGGTCGTGCCGAAGAACACGAGCCCGCGTTGCGGGTCTGCCGTCATGTTGCCCCAGACGTTGGCATCGCCGGACTCGTGCCGCCGGCCCTCGGGGATCGGATCGAATTCCCAGATCAGCTCGCCGGTCCGTACATCGAAGCCACGGACCAGGCCGTCATTGGCGTCGGCAACCGCATCATCGGCATCGATCGTCGCGACGACCACATCACCGATGACCAGCGGAGCCTGCGCCATGCTCCGCTGCTCGTCGTTGCCGTACGCCGGATAGTCCCAGGCGCTGACGTAGCCCGGGTGGCCCTTCGACGCGCCGAAATCCGGGCAGGACTTGCCGCTCTCGGCATCGATCGCGTACAGGTGGCCTTCACGCGAGGGCTTGAAGATGCGCCGCCCGCAGGCCTGGCCGGTCGTCGGTTCCCTGGTTTCCCAGTAGGCAAGGCCCCGGCAGAAGAAATTCGTCCGCGGCTTTTCGTAGAGCGGCTTGCCCGTGGCGGCAACGGGCGCATGGGGGTCGAATACCCACTTCTCCCGACCGGTCGCCGGATCGAGGGCAAAGACGCGATTCATCGGCGTGCAGTAATACAGCGTGTCGTTCGCGTGCAGCGGAGTCGCTTCGTGCGACGTGCGCTGCATCTTCGGCTCCCTGGGATTGCGATGGTCGCCGGAGCGATGGATCCATGCGACCTCGAGCCCTGCGACGTTCGCGGCGGTGATCTGGGCGAGCGGCGTGTGCTGCAGCCCGCCGGCGTCGCCGCCGAAATGAGGCCATTGTGTCGCCGACCCCGCGACAGGCGCGACGGTGGGGAGCGGTGGTTCGCAGCCGGCCACCGCAATGCCGAGGAGCAGTATCACGAGATCTCGCGAGGCCCGGAGGAAACTCGTGTATTCCCTGCACGGGGCTGCCGCGATTGCGACCGAATCGGGAACCTTCATACCTACCCGGACCTTACTCACATTGACACGCACATGTAACATTTTCGAAAATATTCCGCAATAACCGGCAGAGCCCCGGCTTGCCCTCCTGCGCTACAGGGGGAGAATGGCGTCCTGTCAGTACCCGGGCCTTCGTCGGGGCGAGCGAAGCCGCGGGGCGAGACCGGCCCGATGCTGCAAAATATCGAAAAATACAGGTATGACATGATCGCTCGAACCAGCCGACGCTCTGGCCCGATCCCGGCGGGCATCGCTGCCGCGAGCGTTGGCGCGCCAGTGGCGTTTACGTGCTTCTTTCAGGGGGCTGCAAGATGTTGCGTCTGAATGTGAATGGCAAGGACGTGGTGGTGGAGGATGCTGCCGACGACACACCTCTGCTGTGGGTGTTGCGCGATCACCTGAACCTGGTCGGCACCAAGTACGGCTGCGGAATCTCCCAGTGCGGCGCGTGTACCGTGCACGTGAACGGTCAGGCGGTTCGTTCGTGCGCCATGCCCGCCGCGGCGGCGCAGGGCCAGAAGATCACGACCATCGAAGGCCTGGCCAGCACCGATGGCACGTTGACGGTGCTGCAGCAGGCGTGGATCGATCATGACGTGGCGCAGTGCGGTTATTGCCAGGCAGGTCAGATCATGAGCGCCGCCGCGCTGCTCGAAGCGAGACCCAAGCCCACCGATGCGGATATCGATGCTGCCATGGGCGGCAATTTGTGCCGCTGCGCCACGTACATCCGCATTCGCAAAGCCATCCATGCCGCCGCTGCCGTCATGTCGCCGGGAGCTGCGAAATGAGCACCCAGGTCTCCGGCTACATGCACGCCATCCTGGATGTTGTCGAAGGCCGTACCGAACAGTGGCCGGCCGCCGTGCCGCTCAATCGCCGCTCGTTCCTGAAGCTCACCGGCCTGGCCGGAGGCGGATTCGCGCTGGCGTTCCGCACGGGCGAAGCGCTGGCCGATACGGATGCGGGCGCAACCTTCGCGCCGAACGCTTATGTGCGTATCGGCCAGGACAACATCATCACCCTGTTCGCCAAGAATCCCGAGATCGGCCAGGGCGTGAAGACTTCGCTGCCGATGATCGTCGCCGAAGAACTGGACGCCGATTGGGCCATGGTGAAATGCGAGCAAGCCGCCATCGCCAGCGCCTACGGCCAGCAGATGGCTGGCGGTTCGCGTTCCATCCCGGCCAATTGGGACACGTTGCGCACAGCCGGCGCTACGGCGCGCGCCATGCTGGTGTCCGCCGCCGCCAGGAAATGGAACGTGGCGGAAAGCGAATTGACCACGGAAAAGAGCTTTGTGATTCACGCCAGGAGCAGGAAAAGAACCAGCTACGGCGAGCTGGCTGAACTGGCTGCGGCGCTGCCGGTACCGGCCGAAGGCACTGTCAGGCTGAAAACGCGCGATCAATACAGGTTGCTGGGTGCGCGCATTCCGGGCGTGGACAACAAGGCCATCGTTACCGGTCGACCGCTGTTCGGCATCGATCAGAAAATACCCGGCATGGTGTACGCGGTCTTCGAACGTTGCCCCGCACATGGGGGCAAGGTGAAGAGCGCCAATGTGGACGACATCAGGAAACTGTCCGGTGTCCAGGACTGCTTCGTGGTCGAAGGCACCGCCGACGCCACCAGCGGCTACCCGGGCGTGGCCATCGTCGCGAATTCGACCTGGGCAGCCTTCAAAGCCAGGAAGATGTTGCGCGTCGAATGGGACGAGACCACCGCTGCCAGGGACAGCTGGAACGCTCTCGTGTCGCAAGCCGCGGCACTTGGCAAATCCCAGGGCGCCGAAACCGTGAAGGACACCGGTAGCGTCGATCAGGCTTTTGCCTCGGCCAGGACGATCGTGGAAGGTTTCTACACCTATCCGTTCGTGTCGCATTCGCCGATGGAACCGATGAACTGCACGGCACACGTCCAGGGCGGCGCGATCACGTTCTGGGTGCCGACACAAATGCCCACCAGCGCTCTGCCGCTGGTGGCGCGCACGCTGGGCTTTGCGCCGGAGCAGATCACCATTCACCTGACACGGATTGGCGGTGGCTTTGGCCGTCGTTTGATCAACGACTACATGTGCGAAGCCGGGCAGATCGCCAGGCGCGTGGACCGCCCCGTGCAATTGGTCTGGACGCGCGAAGACGACATGACCCATGACTTCTATCGCCCTGGTGGCTTCCACTCCTTCAAGGGCGCCATCGATGCGAACGGCAGGATCTCCGCCGTTCAGGATCACTTCATCACGTTCGAGGCTGGCGGTCGTCCGGTCAGCGGCGGGGCGATGACCGGTGGCGAAATGCCGGGACCGTTCGTGCCGAATTTCCGTCTGACGCAAACCAGATTGCCGATGGGACAGCCCTGCGGGCCGTGGCGTGCGCCCGGCTCCAACTCGTTCGCGTTCGTCACGCAATGCTTCATCCATGAGCTGGCCGTGGCGGCCGGTCGCGATCACCTGGAAGTGTTGCTGGAACTGCTGGGCGAACCGCGTCAGCTTTCCGCTGCGGAAGGTGGCCTGCACACCGGCCGCGCCGCCAGCGTCATCAGGCTGGCAGCGGAAAAATCCGGCTGGGGAAAGAAGCTGCCGGAAGGTCGCGGACTGGGACTGGCGTTCTACTACAGCCATGCCGGTCATTTCGCCGAAGTGGCCGAGGTGAGTGTGGACAAGAACAGGAAAGTCACCCTGCACAGAGTCACGGTGGCGGGCGACATCGGCGTCATCGTCAACATGAGTGGCGCCGAAAACCAGGTGGAAGGCTCGGTCATCGACGGCTTCAGCACGATGGCGCGTCTGGAGATCGGCTTCGAAGGCGGCCGCGTACAACAAAGCAACTTCCATCAATACCCCGTCCTGCGCAACGCAAATCTGCCAACGGTGGATGTGTACTTTATCCAGAGCGACTTCCCGCCTACCGGCGTGGGCGAACCGGCGCTGCCGCCGCTGATTCCGGCGGTGGCCAATGCCATTTTTGCCGCCACCGGCCAGCGTGTCCGTACGTTACCGTTGGCGCGCGAGGGGTTCTCGGTCTAGGGTACCTCCGTACCGGCATTGGCCAGTGCAGCGGTCGATGCCGTGGTTCTTTGCCGTGGCGCCGGGGATGCGTCCGGACCCTGCTGGTCGTATAGTTTGCCAGCGGATACCGCACAGGCGAGGAGTCATTCCATGCGAACACTCATCCAGGCTGCCGTACTGCTGACCGCGACCCTGGTCGTCCCGGCGCCGGCCAGTGCCGAGGGGTCCCAGGTGTCCTATTCGGCCGATTACGTCATGGAGACGGAAGAGGGAGCCCTGCGAGGCAAGACATTCGTCGCGCCCGGCAAGGAGCGCCGCGAGGATGCCGGCACAGGCGGGGTGTCCACGGTCACGATCCGCCGCGACGATCTCAAGAAGATGTGGATACTGATGCCGGCCGAGCGCATGTACATGGAGATGAATACAGGTCAGCCTGACCCTTCCGGCAGGGCAGCCACCAACCCGGACGACTACGACGCCGAGATGACCGTCGTTGGCCCCGAGCAGCTCGCCGGCCTCGACACGATCAAGCACAAGGTCGTGATGACCGGCAAAGACGGCACCAGGATGGGTGGCTTCTGGTGGATCACATCGGATGGCATCCCGGTCAAGATGGACATGCTCGCCAAAGAGGCCGGCAGCAAAATGCGCCTGAAGCAGGAGCTCAGCAACATCGAGATCGGCCCGCAGGCCGCCGACCTGTTCGAGATCCCGGAGGGCTACAACAGCATGGCGGGCGCGGTGGGGATCGGCGCGGCGAAGGGCGCGCTCGGCCTGCCCGACACCGCTGCCGAGACGCCCGAAGCGGGCGATGCCGAGGGAGCAGAGGAGAGCGAAGCGCCGCCGAAAAAGAAAGGCTTCGGCTTCGGAACGCTCAAGGACGTCTTCGACAAGATCCCGTGACCAGGCAGGAGGATTTCATGCGTACGACCGTCACGACCCTGCTGATCGCCGTGGCCGTGCTCATGGCCGCACCCTTGCATGCCGACGACGTCTGCTCGCCGGAGGAACGCCGCGCCGGCAATGCAGCGCTCGCGCGCGCGCAGGCCACCGAGAAGGCGGGCGACCTGGCCGGTGCGCTGCGCCTCGCCACCAGTAGCGAGGTGCGCTATTGCGGTGACTACAACGCGGCCAAGGCGCTGGCGACCCGCGCGGCCGGGCAGCTCGGCCGGAACGCCGAGTCGGGCGGCAAGCTGGCCGCGGCATTCGGCTACTTCGAGCAGGGCGAGCTATTCGACGAGGCGCGCCGCGTAGGATTGAAGCAAGTCGCTGCGGAGCCTGCCAACCGCGAGCTTGCGGCCGAGAAGCTCGCGTTCATGCAGCGTCACGAGTTCGCCGACGGCGTGGGCGCCGTGCAGGCGCATGCGCGCCAGCAGGCCGAGCGGCTGCTGGCCGAGGAAGCGAAAACTCATAGCGTGCGCAAACCGCGCCGCGACCTGCTGGAGGAAGCCCGCGACTGGCTGCGCCTCGGGGGCGACGCGGCGGCGGCAACCGTCGTCGCCCGGGCGGTCAAGCGCGGTGACGAGTACGCCGCGCTCGATTACGCCTATGCGCTCGAACAGGCGCTGCACTATTACAGCTTCGCCGACCGCGCCGACAAGGAGCCTGCCGTCCGTGCCAAGGCGCGCGGGCTTGCCGGCAAGCTTGCCGGCGGTAAGGACTGGGCCACCGCAGCCGAGCTCTACGAGATCGCGGGCGAGGGCGAGCGCGCGCAGGAGCTGCGTGCCAGCCGGGAAGCCGATGCCGCGACGGCCGAGAAGAACCGCCAGGAAAAGTTCAAGAAAGAGCAGGACGACCTGGAAAAGGAACTCGACCTCTAGGTAACCCCAGCTCAGGCAGTGGCCAAATCCACGGATGAAGGAATGATGGGAGTGCTGGGCATGGGTCGAGGGGCGCCGCTCCGTGTCACGGGCTCGGCTCCTCGGCGGGCTTGGCCTCGTCCGTCTTCTCGTCGTCGTCGTCGCCGTTGCCAATGCGGGACGTGCCCGTGACCTGGCGATTGTTGTTGATCGCCCGAGCATTGCTGTTGTCATCTCCCGCGAGCACACCCAGATCCTCGATGGTGTAAAGCGGCGCGGCGTGGCCGGACGGGATGGCGCACGCAGCAGCGATGGCGATGGTCGCGAGTGGCAGGGCTGATCGGCTCATGGGACCTCACTCCTGGAGGCGAACGCGCCGTCGGCTGGAACGCACAGCGCGCAGCCGGGCAGCATCGCGGCCGGGGTGCCCCATCAGCGGGTGTAGGATCGGGGTACGCGATACACCGGAGGTGGCGCATGAGAACTTGGATGTCGGTTGGCGTGGCGGCGATGCTGCTGGCGGGTACGGTCATGGCGGCAGGCGACAGGGCGCTGCCAAGCCGCATGTCGATGAACGTGACCACGCCCAGGCAGACCCAGGGAGCGACCTTCGGGGAGAAACGGGGTACCGGAATTCAGACGGCGGGCAGTGCGGTTGCGCAGGGTGCGATGACGATCGAGATCGGCTGCACCCCGGAGGCTTGCCTGGTCGCCTTCCCCGACGGGCAGGGCTTTCGCGTCGACCTGGCGGCGCTCGGGATCGCACCGCTGGATGCGGCCGGCCGGCAGGCGCTACAGCACTGGGACGATCCGCACGAGAGCCTCGGCAAGGGGGCGGCGGCGAGTGTTGGTGGTGCCGTTCCAGGTGCCGGCATCCTGTCGGTGGCGGTGTCAGCGGTTGGCTCGCACGCCTCTGCGGGTGGTGCGTCCGCTGCCGGTTATGCGGCTGCCGGGCGGGCCGCTGCGCTGCCCAGCCGCAGCACCTCACCCGGCAGCATCGACATCACCCAGCCGCTGGCCGATGGCGAGTATCAGCTGACCGTGGTGGTGGAAAAGCCCGTATCGGGCCTCAAGGACACACTCAAGACCCAGGTGCGGCAGGCGGCGCCAGCGCAGAAAGTGCAGATCGTGATCGGCTTCAGCGCGGAAAGTGGCGCGCTCAAGCCCCGGCACGACACGGTCAAGAACTCGATCTCCAATATGCGCTGATTGGAATCTGCTCAGGTCGCGGCCGCGGTGGCGCTGACAGCCTGGGCCGCAGGGCCACATCCTGCGGCCAGCCTGCCGACGTCCGCGGCCCGGAGCGTCGCGTCAGCCGGGCCGGCGCCGGCGCGGCAGCAGCAGCCAGCGCGTGTAGCTGAGGAATTGCAGGCCGCCAGGCTGCGCCAGGCTGATCAGGTGCTGGCGCCAGGCCTCGCCGCGGTTTCCTTCGTCGAGGAACATCTCGGACAGGGAGTGGTGGGCAATGGCGAGCTTGCGCCGCAGGGACTTGCGTATACCCTCGGGTAGCGGCAGCTGCAGGGTGGTCCCGAGGGCCGAGACCATACCGACATGGTACGCGCGGGACTTCGACACGGTTCCCGGCAGGTCGTAGCGCCGGTAGGTGGGTGTGTCGAGGAAACGGAACGGCAGACGCGCGGTGAGGCGCAAGCCGAGGTACGTCCACTCCAGATACGAAGGCATCGGCTCGAAGTCGTCGGCCGTGACTGCACTGCTGCGGTACAGGCCCGACGCCGAGGTGGCCATCCAGTTTTCCCGGAGCATGCTGCCCAGCGGATCGGCCTCGATGTCGGCGGCCATCAGGCTGCCTTGGGGAAGCTGTCCGTCCGGTGTCTGCAACCAGCCGGCCGTGATGACGAAGGCGGCGCGCCCGTCGCCGCGCAGCACCTCGCGGCGGACGGCCAGACCACCCTCGAGGTACTCGTCGTCGTCGTCGAGGAAGGCGAAGAACTCGCTCTGTACCCTGCGGCGACCGGCCAGCAGCGCCAGCGGCATGCTGCCCTGCTCGACGTAGATGCATTCCACGCCCGGCGTCCTGCGCAGCTGCTCGACGAGAGCCGGCGAGAAACGGGTGCCGTTTACCACGACGAGAATGCGCGTGGCGGCTCCGCTGCGCGGTCCGGCACTGTCGATCGCCCGCCAGATGGTCTGCCCGCGCCTCTCGTCGGCGACGGTCGGGATGATGACCGTGACCTCCGCCTGGCTCATGCCGGATCGCGCCCCACCAGGTCAGCCCACAATTCCCGGCGATGCCAGTTGCACCAGCGCAGCACCTCCCACAGGCAGGCCGCGCGCCCCGTCGCGCCCGGCGCCGAGCGCAGCGCCGCAGCAGCGAAACCCCGTGCGTACTCGACATGCGGCCAGAGGAAACGTTGGCTGCGTCCCGGATTGATCCAGCGATAACGCGAGCGCAGGCTGGGAAATGCGCGGATGGACTGCTGCTCGTGGATGCGCCGGCAGTACAACGGCTCAGGGATCTGCCGGAACTTGGCATGCAGGCCGAGTTCAGCGAACAGCATACGGTCGAAGCCCGGGTGCCGCGCCATGCGGGCCACACGCAGGAGCGCTGCGCGCCGCACGAGGCCGTAGAAGAACACGGGGGGCCGGTAGATGTCCATGAGCCTGGCAAAGCGCTCCACGACGTCGTCACTGTCCAGCGGTAACCCGGACGGTATCGGTTCACCCGCCCGGCCGTCCCCGTCGATGCGGGCGTTGATGGAATAGACCACTACCACGTCGGGATGCGCGCGCAGCTCTGCGATGCAGCGTTCCACGTAGGTCGGCAGCCAGATGTCGTCGGATGAGGCCCACATGAAGAACTCGCCGGCGGCCTGTTCGAACACGCGGTTGTGGTTCGCCACCCCGCCGATGTTTTCCGCCAGCCGCGAGTAACGCACCCGTGGGTCGCGGGCGGCGAACCCGCGGCAGACGTCTGCGGAGCCATCCGTCGAAGCATTGTCCGAGATGATGATCTCGAGGTTGCGGTAGGTCTGCCCGGTCAGCGAGGTCAGCGAGCCGGCGAGGTAGCTGCCGCCGTTGTAGACCGGCACGCCGATGCTGACCAGGGGCGGTACCGGGTCATCCGCACTACTGGCGGCCATCGACCCGCTCGAGCCACGCTTCCCGGAAGTACTGCGGGATGCGCTTCGGACAGAGGAGCGCCTCGGGATGGTAGCGCGCCATGCAGTAGACGCCCTCCAGCATGATGCACGGGTTCTTCAGGTCCAGCATGCGCCCGGTCTTCTCGTCGATGATGCGCGTCACGCGGCGCTCCACGCGGTAGGTGCCGCCGCAGTAGGGCGACATCTCCGGGTTGAACGACAGTCCACGGTTGCGGTTGCCGACGTTGAGCGTCGGCTGGATCTCGGCGAGCGGCCGCACCCTGACCAATTCCCCTTCCTGCAGCCCGGTGCGAACGTCCGGAGTCGGCGCGCCCTTCGGGATGGTCCCGTCGATGTGCGGGCTCTCGCGCTGGTAGAAGAAGTGGTGCAGTCGAGCGTACAGGCCGTTCCAGAAACGCCAGGCGACAGATGTGTTCCGCGAGATGTGCCAGGTGACCAGGAGCAGTAGCGCGCGCGCCAGCTGGGTCACCGTGACGTTGCCGGAGCGCAGGTCGGCGAGGAAGACGCCCGGATCGAACGGCTTGAATTCCCGCGTTGCCCGCAGGTGCTCCGTGGTCTGGCAGCGGTAAATCGTTTCGCCCGCCTGGTCCGTGGTGCTCACCGTGGCCCGCAGCCATGCCGTGTCACGGCCTGGTGGAGCTGATGGACGGTTTTTCAGGCGCCAGTTGCGAACCGGTGCCACGGGCCTGAGCCAGTGCAGCTTGAAAAAGAGCAGGCACTTCGCCTGGCAGCCAGCATGGCCCGCGCCGTCGCAACGCAGGTCCTCGAGGAAGACCGCGTCGTCGATGATGCGTCCGAGCTTGTAGTAGATGCTGTCGCAGGTCTTGTGGGCGCTGGCGAAGACGCGGTACTGCCGTCCGCAGAAGGCCAGCATCTCGGGCATGAACGGCATCCCGTCCACGCAGCCGTGCTCGTCCAGTGTGGCGAGGATTTCCTCTGCTGGCCTGACTTCCACCAGGTCGCCGGCCTTGCAGCGCACGTCGATCATCGGCCGGCCGCTCCGTCGAGGGCCTTCTGCGCGGCATTCTCACCGCTGACGAAGGACTGGTCGGTCCAGATATAGGCCCAGTCGCCGTAACGGCCGCAGTAGCGGATGCCGGCCTCGTCGAGCCAGTCGTGTACCAGGCGGGTCGCCGGACCCGAGTCCAGGTCGAAGATGACGTTGGCGTAGGGGATGTGCATGACGTGGCGGAAAAGGATCCTGTCGCTTTCCCGCAGCACGCCGCAGCGGATGAGATCGCGGATCACCGGCTCGGTGCAGTCCGCCGGTTTGCGGTCCAGCGGCCGGTACTTGCGCGAATAGTAGCATTCGGCCTGCAGGCTGCCGCAGCCTGGGGGCACGTTGTGGGGCGACTGCAGGTGCGGCGTGGAAAGGCGCGTGAAGAAGTAGTCCTGGTCGTAGAAGTAGGTCCAGTGCGCGTCGATGAGATCCGGCCGGTCCACGCCGAGGCAGACGATGACCGCTTCGGTGCACGCCAGGCTGGCCGCTGCTTCCCGCACTGCCGCAGGCGCGCCCGCTACCAATGGCACCAGTTCGGGCAACGGGATGGACGACACCACGCCGTCGTAACCGGCCGTGACACCATTGGCGAAGTGCAGGGTGCGTGCGCGCGGGTCGATGCGCACCAGGCGGTGGCCGAGTCGCAGGTCGGCCATGGCTACGAAGGCCTCGAGGTAGGCCTTGAACCCGCCCCGGCTCGGGTAGCGGAAGTGGCTGATGTAATGCACGTCAGCGGTGGCAGGTGCCAGGGCGCCGCGCAGGATCTCCTCCAGCGACGCCCGGTACAGGCGCGGCCCGATCCAGTCGGTGTTCATGTTGGCCGCGGCCGTCGTGTGGTACTTGACGGTGTACTGCATCGGGAAGGTCTCGGCGAAGACGTCGCCGTAGCTTGCCCGCAGCCATTCCTCGTAATTGGTCACAGGGGCCTCGGGGCGCTGCTGGGCTGCAATGAAGTCCACCAGCACGCGGGTCACCAGGTCCGTGGGCAGGCCATGAAGGTTGCACTGGGCCGGGTGCTTGATCCAGTGGCCCTTCCAGTGGTTGTTGACGCGGGTCGACAGGGTCTCGTACCGGCCGCCGATGTTGGCTGCGAACAGGTCCTGCAACCGCTTCTCCTGCGTGAACGAGACGTGCGGGCCCTCGTCGAAGAGCCAGCCGCCCGAGAACTCGTAGGACGCCGTGTGACCGCCGTAGTGGTCGTGCATGTCGTACATGACGGGGCGCACGCCTTGCTGGTGCAATCGGTAGGCAGCCCCGCAGCCGGCCATGCCCGAACCGAGGATGGCGATCTCCTTCACCGGGTGCCCATCCCCGCTGCCGGAAATGCGCTGCACCACCACCCGACCGTGGTGCGCAGCCGGGACCGGATCACCGCTACTACATCCGCGGCCTGGGGCGCTCGTCGAGACCGTAAAGGAAGCACATGCGTCTCCATCGACCGGACCGGCCCGCACTGCACGGCAGCCGGCGAGGAACTCCGACACGCCGGGCCGGGCGGCCCCGTACCGGGCACCGGGCTGGCAGGGTGTGAGCCCCTCCCTGCACAAAGGCGAACAACCGCTCAATCATAATTCGCAGCAGGAACCGCCTACAGCGACGCGCATCCCACCCTGCGCGTGGAAGCGGCGGGATCGAGTCTATCAGGACGGAGGATTTGCCATGAAAAAGCGCTTGGCGGTCGGGCAGATCAGTGCAATCCTGCGGCAGGCCGGGCACGGCGCAGCTGGCGCCGATCACGCCTGCCAGGCGTGACCCCCGGCTCACCGATGGCGTGTGAACCCGTCGCATGCGGGATGCCGGCTGATGACTGACCAGGAAGAGCCAACCATCGAACCGGGATCGGCAACCGCGACCGATCTCACCCGCCTGCCCGACCTGGCCGACACGGCCACGCTGCCGGCACCGCGTCGCAGGGCGCGGCGCCATTTCCTGCGCAAGATGGTGCGTCTCGCCGGGCCCTACTGGAGCTCCACGCAGAAGTGGCAGATCCGCGGTGCGACGCTGCTGCTCCTCGTCCTCACCATGGGGCAGGTCGGGCTGACCGTCTGGGGCAGCTACTGGAACCGAGCCCTGTTCGATGCGCTCGAACAACGTTCCGTGCGCGGCGTGCTGGTGCAGGTCGGCGTGTTTGCGCTGATATTCGTGATCTCGATCGGGGTGACGGCGGCGCACCTCATGGTCAAGCGCTGGCTGCAGCTCGACTGGCGGCGCTGGCTGACGTACCGGCTGGTTGGCCGCTGGATGGAGAGCGGCCGGCACTACCGGCTGCTGTTCAGTGCGGGCGAGCACGACAACCCGGACGGGCGCATCGCCGAGGACATCCGCATCACCACCGAGAGTGCGATTGCCCTGGCGCACTCGCTGGTCTTTTCCCTGCTCATCCTGGGATCCTTCGTCGAGATCCTCTGGTCGGTGTCGGGCACCATCAGGGTGCCGGGCACCACGATCGACGTGCCCGGGTACATGGTGCCGCTCGCCATCGTCTATGCGCTTGCCGGCAGCGCCCTCGGCTGGGTATTCGGCCGGCCGCTGGTGCGCACGACCAATGCCCTGCAGACGGCGGAGGCCACGTTCCGCTTCGCGCTGGCCCGGGCCCGCGAACGCTCCGAGGCCATCGCGCTGATCCACGGGGAACCGATGGAGCGACGCGGCGCCGCGGCGCGTTTCGCCCAGATCGTGCGTGACTGGGACCGCCAGTCGCTCGCCTTCATGGGGATCGTCTCGTTCTCCACGGCCTACGGGGCCCTGCTGCCGGTGTTCCCGGTCCTGGTGGCGGCACCGCAGTACATCGCCGGGGCGATGACGCTCGGCGTGCTGATGCAGGCTGCGCAGGCATTCCAGAGGCTGACTTCGGCGCTGTCCTGGCCGGTGGACAATCTCGGCGAGATCGCCCGCTGCCGCGCTTCGGCCGACCGGGTGCTGTCGTTGTATCAGGACATGCGCCGGCTCGATGCCGAAGCGCGTACGCCGAACAGGCATCGGATCTTCTTCGGGGTCAGCGACCGCCCTCGGCTCGTGATCGAGGATCTGTGCATCGCCGAGCCGGCAGGCCGCATCCTGCTCGAGCACTTCAGCATCGAGGTCCACCGTGGCGAGCGCGTGCTCATCACGGGGCATCCGACCGTGACCGCCAGCCTGTTCAAGGTCATCGGCGGGCTGTGGCCGTGGGGAACCGGCCGCGTGCTGCTGCCCGGGGAGGGCAGTGTCTTCTTCATGACGCAGCGGCCGTTCCTGCCGGAAGGGTCGCTGCGCGACGCGCTGTGCTACCCGCGGCCTGGCAACGCCTTCGGCGATGCGAGCATCCGCCGCGCGCTCGAATGTGCCGGTCTCGCCTGGCTGCTGCCGCGCCTCGACCAGCACGATCATTGGGAACACGTGCTGCCGTTGCGCGCCCAGCAGCGGCTGAGTTTCGCGCGCGCGCTGCTACTGCGCCCGGGATGGATCTTCATGGAGGAGGCCACCGGTGCCTTCGATCCCAAGGGCGAAAAGATGATCCTCGAGATGCTGCACCGTGAGCTGCCGGATACCGCGCTGCTGACCATCAGCTTCCATCCGGGGCTCGAGCGGCTGCACGACCGCAAGATCGTGCTCGACTGGATCGGGGAGGCCCGCCAGCTGTTCCCAGCGCCGGCGGATGGAGCGTAAAGGTGCCGGGTTTGGCTTATTGGCTTATTGCAAGGCAATAAGCCAATAAGCCAAACCCGGCACCTAGTACCGCGCCGGGAGCCAGCCGCGCTCGACGCACTCGCGAAAGCACCAGGCGGGCGTGGTCTCGGTGCGGTAGCTCCAGAAGAACCAGCCGCGGTAGTGCTCGAACGCCAGCAGTTGCGCTGCGGCGTAGGCGCGATAGGCGACGGCCTCCTGGAAAGGATCGAGCCTCTCCAGTGCGTGGTTGAACGGCCCTGCGGCCCAGAGCGAGACCACCTTGAGATCGAGTCCCAGGCTCCACTCGCCGGCGATCGCCGGCAGGCCGAGTTCGCGCTGGATGTCGTCGGCCTCCCTTTTCCAGAGCACGCCGGCCTTGTGCACGTGGCCGTCGATGTCGAGGTCGATATCCTCGCGGTTGAAGCACTGGTAGCGATGCACATCGAAGAGCACGTTCTCGAATGCGGGCGGCTGCATGAAGCCGAGGTACTCCCGGTGGGTGCGAAAGCCGTCGTGAAAGACGACGGCGACGTCCTGCGCCCGGCAATGGGCGCGAATCGCCTCGTAGCCGCGCCGGGTGTAGTCCTTGAGCAGGTCGGTGGGCACGTCCCAGCGCGGCTCGTTGAGCACTTCGATCGCATGCAGCGCGGCGTGCCCGCGATAGCGGGCCGCCAGCCGGCCGAGCACCTCCACCGAGTGCGCGAGGTGCTCCTCGCTCGTGTGCCACTCGCAGACGTCCTTGATGCCGCCGTTGTCGAAGCCGTTCTGGCAACCGGGCGCTGCATGCAGATCGAGCACCACGCGCAGGCCGAACTCCGCCGCCCAGCCCATGGCGCGGTCGAGTACGTCGATTCCGCCCTCGACGAACGGGTGTCGCGCCTCGCCATAGGTGCGGTGGTAGGGATACGGCGGGCCGAAGATCCAGTGCCCGAGCGGGATGCGCACGGCATTGACTCCCACGCCGGCGAGCCAGGCGAAGTCCTCGCGGGTGACGAAGGAGTTCCAGTGCGCACGCAAGCGCGCGGGTGCCGTGCGGCCAAGCTCGGCGCACCACGACGTCTCGTCGGTGGCCGCGAGCCCCTCGAACAGGCTCGGTGTCATCCACTTCTCCAGCACCAGCCAGCCGCCGAGGTTGACGCCGCGCAGGTGCGTGACTGGGGTTTCCGGGTCGGGAGCCACGTTTGTTTCCTCGCTCGGTTCCCGGATCTTAACGGACAATGTCGCGCCGGGTGCGACGTCTCGGGGGGCATTGCGCGGTTCGTGGCGGGAGCGCCGGAACCGCGCGCCGCACGACCGGACAGGACACGTTCACGATGCGGATCGAAGTCGCGATAGCCGATCGGGTCTTGCGTCGAGAGATCGCGGTACGGGAACGGGGCGATCACGCATGTGGTCGCAGCCTGTCAGACCTGCGAACCAACAAGCCAAACCCGGCACCTGATCAGCGGCGGCGGAGGCCGGCGAGCATGCCGAAGGCGGAGGCCATCAGCCAGGCCGCGGCTGGCAGCGGCACGGGGGCCGGGACGGGGCCGTAACCCGCACGCACATCGTCCCAGAAGGCGTCGCCAGCGAGGCCGAGGTAGGCGGGGTTGCCGGAGCCCGGGCCGGAGTACGGCGCGAGCTGGATGGTGCGGCTGATCCCGTCGCCGGTGATCCGGAATTCCATGGCCGCGCCGTTGGGGGTGCCGTTCATCGCGGTCGTGTGGACGATCTCCAGCAGCAGCCACTGGCCGTACGCGGCCGGGCCGAGGTTCGGCTGGTCGCCGGAGTTCGCGAGGCAGCTGTGGGCGTAGGGCTCGCCGGGGTCGTTGCCGTTGCCGAAGTTGCCGATGTCGAGCAGCGGGCAGCCACCGAGGCCGTTCAGGAGCGTCATGCGTGCCGCGCCGCCCGGGTTGATCCACACGAACGCCTGCACCCACCA
>CAUJIY010000027.1 GCA_963205295.1 Pseudomonadota bacterium | reverse complement strand
CTGCTCGACCGCGGCATCGCCGGCAACGTCGCCTACGTGCAGGCCGACGCCGAGCGGCTGCCGTTTCGCGACCGCAGCTTCCATGGCATCACCATCGGTTTCGGCCTGCGCAACGTCACCGACAAGCAGGCGGCGCTCGACTCGATGGCGCGCGTGCTGCGCCCGGGCGGGCGACTGCTCGTGCTCGAGTTCTCGAAGCCCGTGCTGCCGCTGCTCAACCCGGTCTACGACGCCTACTCCTTCCGCGTGCTGCCGGTGCTCGGCGGGCTGGTCGCCGGTGACGAGGCGAGTTACCGCTACCTCGCCGAGTCGATCCGCATGCACCCGGACCAGGAAACCCTGCGCGGCATGATGCAGGCAGCCGGCCTCGAGGACTGCCGCTACCACAACCTGAGCGGCGGGATCGTCGCGCTGCACATCGGCCAGCGCTACTGAGCGCGGCAACCGCGATGCTCGCCGAACTTTTCCTGCGCCCCGTCGAGACGCTGCTCAACCGCGGACTGGCGCAGTCGACCGCCGCGCAGGCCATCGCCGGCGAACTCGAGGGCCGCAGCCTCGGCCTCACGGTCGAGGGCACGCCGGTCGACCTGCGACTGCGCGTCGCGGGCGGGCGGGTCCGCGCGCTGCTCCCGGACGGCAGCATCCCGGATGCCGGCATCCGCGGCAGCCCGCTGTCGCTCGGCCGGCTGCTGCGCGAAGACGCGCAGGCCGTCGTGCGCGCAGGTGCGGTCACGTTCTCCGGCGACAACGAGGTCGCCGAACGCTTCGGCGAGCTGCTGCGCGCCGCCGCACCGGACCTCGAGCACGAGCTGACGCGCTTTGTCGGAGCCCCGCTCGCGCGCGAACTCGGCGAGGCCGGCCGCGCCTTCACGGACTGGTCGGCGGCCACAGGCCAGCGCATCGAGCGCGAAGTCGCGCAGTACCTGCATGAAGAAGCGCGCCTGCTGCCGACCCGCGACGAGGTCGCGCAGTTCACGCGTCGCGTGGACCGCCTGGTCGACGATGTCGAGCGCGCGGAGGCCCGCCTCGCACGGCTGGAGTCCGGTTCGTAGAAACACTGCCGGGACCCGGGGGTGGCCTCTGCTGTGGGAGGGGCGCAAGCCCCGACCGGATGAGTCGCGACTGGCGTCGCTCCCACAGAGGACGACATGGCATCTGGAGCTGTGGGAGGGGCGCAAGCCCCGACCGGAGGAGTCGCGACTGGCGTCGCTCCCACAGGGCGGGTGATGGAGTCGCGACCTGGGCCGCTCCTGCTGCAGAGGGTGGCAGGGTGGAAATAGAAGGGATCGAGCGGTGAAGATGAGCCTGGTGTTGCGCCTGCTGGCGATGCAACGCGTGCTGTTCCGGCACGGGCTCGACCAGCTCATCGTCGGCATGCACCATTTCGGGCCGCTGCGTTTCCTGCTGCTGCTCTGGCCGTTCTACTGGTTCGGCCGCCGTCCTGCCGCACCCCGTGGCGTGCGCATCCGCGAAGCGCTGCAGGAACTCGGGCCGATCTACGTCAAGTTCGGCCAGTCCGTCTCCACGCGCCAGGACCTGCTGCCCGAGGACATCGGTGCGGAGCTGGCGAAACTGCAGGACCAGGTGCCGCCGTTCCCGGCCGCCGCCGCGCGCAGTGAGGTCGAGCGCGCCTACGGCCGCCTGGCGGAAGATGTGTTCGCTGCCTTCGACGACCAGGCGCTCGCCGCCGCGTCCATCGCCCAGGTCCACGCCGCGCGCCTGCACAGCGGCGAAGAGGTGGTGGTGAAGATCCTGCGCCCGCAGGTGCGTGAGCAGGTGGAGCGGGATCTCGAGGTGCTCTACGCCTTCGCGCGGCTCGCCGAGCGCTGGTGGCCGGAGAGCCGGCGGCTGCGGCCGGTGGAGCTCGTCGCCGAGTACGAGAAGACCATCCTCAACGAACTCGACCTGATGCGCGAGACCGCCAACGCGGCCCAGCTGCGCCGCAACTTCGACAACGATCCGAAGATCTACGTGCCGCAGGTGTACTGGGATTACTGCCGCCCGAACGTGATGGTGGTCGAGCGCATCCACGGCATTCCCATCGACGACATGGCAGCCCTGCGCGCCGCGCGCGTCAACATCCCGCGGCTTGCGGCCAACGGCGTGGCAATCTTCTTCACGCAGGTGTTCCGCGACAACTTCTTTCACGCCGACATGCACCCGGGCAACATCTTCGTCGACGCCAGCGACCCGGAGCAGCCGCGTTACTGCGCGGTGGATTTCGGCATCGTCGGCACCCTCACGGACAACGACCGGCGCTACCTCGCCGAGAACTTCCTCGCCTTCTTCGAGCGCGACTACCACCGCGTGGCGCAGCTGCACGTCGACTCACGCTGGGTTCCGCCCGGCACCCGCGTCGACGAGTTCGAGGCCGCCATCCGCTCGGTCTGCGAGCCGGTGTTCAACAAGCCACTGAAGGACATTTCCTTCGGCCAGGTGCTGCTGCGCCTGTTCCAGACTGCGCGCCAGTTCGACATGCACGTGCAGCCGCAGCTCATGCTGCTGCAGAAGACCCTGGTGCAGATCGAGGGCCTCGGCCGCATGCTCTACCCCGAGCTCGACCTGTGGGAAACCGGCCTGCCGGTGCTGCGCCGCTGGGTCCGCGAGCAGTCCGGGCCACGCGCCACGCTGCGCCGCCTGCGCCGCGAACTGCCGGACCTGCGCTACACGCTCGAGCAGCTGCCGGTGGCGCTGCGCCGCTTCGTCGAAACGCAGGCCGGCGTCGCAGCACCGCCGGCGACGGCACCCGCCGCACCCGCCCGCGATTCGCGCCGTGAGCGCTATGCGCTCGGTGCGGGGGCCGTGCTGCTCATGGCAGGCGTGCTGTGGCTGGGCCTGGGGACCGAGCCTCCCGCAGCCGGCTGGCTGCTCACCGCAGCGGGTGTGATCACGCTCTGGCTGGGCCGGCCGCGCAGCTGACCGGCGCCGGAGAGTGGCTGAATCGCTGGCGGTCGGGGCTTGCGTCGCTCCTACAGGACGCCTCAACTGTGGGAGGGGCGCAAGCCCCGACCTGACCCTTAGTGCCGCCGGCTACGCAGGGCGCCGAGGAAGGCCCCCGGGTTGTGGCCGGCCTCCAGTTCCTCCACCAGGGCCGAGCCGACGATGACGCCGTCGGCGTGGCCGCTCAGGGCGCGCACCTGCTCGGCGGTCCGCACGCCGAAGCCCGCGCACACCGGCAACCGCGACAGCGCGCGCACGCGGTCGAGGTAGCCGGTGACGTCCTCAGGCAGCGCGCTCGCCCCACCCGTGGTGCCCTTGGCGATCACCGCATAGACGAAACCGCGGCTCGCGGCGCAGAGCGTGCGCATGCGCGCCTCCGGCGTGGCGGGCGTGACGAGATGCACCAGGGCGATGCCGCGGGCATCGAGCTGCTGGTCGAGTTCCGCGCTCTCCTCGAGCGGCAGGTCAGGCACGATGAAGCCGCTGACGCGGGCCTGTGCGGCAGCAGCAGCGAGCTTGTCGAAGCCGAACTGAAGCAGCGGGTTCAGGTAGCTCATCAGCACGACGGGGGCCGCGAGCTCACCGGCGCGGCCGAGCTCGGCAAAGATCCAGCGCAGCGTCACGCCGGCGGCGATGGCAGCGTGGCTGGCGCGCTGGATGGTGACCCCGTCGGCCATCGGGTCGCTGAAGGGCACGCCGATCTCGACGACATCGCCGGCTTCGGCGATGGCGCGCAGGTTCGACACGAAGCGTGCCGGCTGCGGATAGCCCGCGGTCAGGTACGGGATCAGCGCCACGCCCTCGTTGCGCTCGGCGTTGCGGATCGTGGCAGCAAGGCGTTCGTGCGGCGGAATCTGCGGCATGGGGGCGACCTCAGTGACGGTTCGCGGCGCCGGTGGCATCGGCGAAGACCTGCGACAGCGTCGGCATGTCCTTGTCGCCGCGGCCGGAGACGCCGACCAGGATGCGGCGCCCGGGATGCTCCTGCGCCCAGCGGCGAGCGCCGGCCAGCGCATGCGCGGACTCGAGTGCCGGCAGGATGCCTTCCTGTGCACAGCATTCCCGCAGGGCCGCCAGCGCCTCGCCGTCCGTAGCGCTCACGTATTCGACGCGTCCGATCGCCTTGAGGAGCGCATGCTCGGGGCCGACACCCGAGTAGTCGAGCCCGGCGGAAATCGAGTGCGTCTCCTGCACCTGCCCGTCCGCGTTCTGCAGCAGCAGCGAGTACGTGCCATGCAGGACACCGGGCGTGCCGCGGCCGAGGGTCGCCGAGTGGTCGCCGAGGCCCGGGCCGCGACCGCCCGCTTCCACGCCGAGCAGCGTCACGCCGGCATCGCCGAGGAACGGATGGAACAGGCCGATGGCGTTGGAGCCGCCGCCGACGCAGGCCACGGCGACGTCCGGCAGACCGCCCGTAGCCTTGATGAACTGTGCGCGCGCCTCGCGGCCGATCACGGCCTGCAGTTCGCGCACCAGGTATGGATACGGGTGCGGTCCGACCACCGAACCGAGGAGGTAATAGGAACCCTCCGGATCGGCGACCCAGTCACGGAAAGCTTCGTCGATGGCGGCACGCAGGGTCTGGTCGCCGCTCTCCACCGGCACCACGCGCGTGCCGAACTGGCGCATGCGCTCGACGTTCGGTGCCTGGCGGCGCACGTCGATGGCACCCATGTACACCACGCAGGGCAGCCCGAAGCGTGCGCAGGCGGCGGCAGTCGCCACGCCGTGCTGGCCCGCGCCGGTCTCGGCGACCACGCGCCGCGCCCCGAGGCGGCGCGCAAGCAGCGCCTGGCCGAGCGCGTTGTTGATCTTGTGCGCACCGGTGTGGGTGAGATCCTCGCGCTTGAGGTACACGGTGGCGCCCCACTCGCGGCCGAGCCGCGGCGCCGGCGTCAGCGGCGTGGGCCGGCCGACCCAGTCGCGCAGCTCGCGCCCGAGTTCGGCGGTGAAATCCGGATCGTGCAGCCAGCGCCGGACACCCGCACCAATGCGCTCGAGCGCCGGCATGAGCATCTCCGGTGCATAGCACCCGCCGAAGGGCCCGAAGCGGCCGCGTGCGTCCGGCAGCTCGCCACGGATGAGTTGCCCCAGCAGTTTTTCTGATGCTTGCTTATCGATCTGCACGGTCGATTTCCTGTTCAGCGCGCCGCACCGCGGTGATGAACGCCCGGATGCGCTGCGGATCCTTCACCCCGCGGCTGGACTCCACGCCGCTGCTGACGTCCACCCCCCAGGGGCGGACGCGACTGATGGCTTCGCCGGCATTGCCGGCGTCGATCCCGCCGGCAAGCACCAGCTGCGTCTGCCGCGCCAGCACGGCGGCACGGTCCCAGTCGGCCCGCGCGCCGATGCCGCTCGTGGCGGCTTCGAAGAGAACGCGATCTTCGCGGGCGAGCTGTGCGCTGTCCAGACCGGGCAGGTCCCGGTAGACCGGCAGCGCCTCGATCCCGGGCGGCAGCGTGCGGCGGGTGAAGTCCGCCGCATCGCTCTGCACCCAGTCCGGTGCGAGCTCGTCGACCACGCCCTGCCACAGGCGCGCGTCGGGCTGGCGCAGCACCGCCACGCGCACGATCCCGGCCGGCACAGTCGCCGCCAGCGCCACCGCCTCGCGCAGCGTCACCCGCCGCGGCGACTCGGCGAGCACGAAACCGACGGCGTCGGCGCCGGCCTCGATGGCGACGCGCAGCGTATCGGCATCGCGCAGCCCGCAGATCTTGACGAACACGCGCATCGCCGGCGCTATCCGCCACGCGCAGCGCGGCCGGCCGCGAGCAGGGCCTGGCCGGCGGCTGCCGGGTCGCCCGCGCGCATGAGCGCTGTGCCGACCAGGGCGAGGCTGTAGCCGAGGCGCGCCACAGTGGCCGCCGCCCCCGGCGTGTCGATGCCGCTCTCGGCAACCCACGGCAGCGTGTCCGGCAGCTGCGGGGCGAGCGCCGCGAAGCGGTCGAAGTCGACCGCGAGCGTGCGCAGGTCGCGGCAGTTCACGCCAAGCAGCACCCGCCCGCGGCCGGCCGGCGTCGCCGCCGCCCCCTCGAGCAGTGGCGTGCAGCCGGCAAGCTCACCGGCGTCGAACACCTCCACCAGCGCGAACATCCCGAGCGCGAGCGCCTGGCCGAGGAGCTGCGCGAGCCTGGCCGGTTCGAGCATGGCAGCGATCAACAGCACGCCGGCCGCCCCGGCAGCACGCGCCTCGAGCACCTGGTAGGCATCGACCAGGAAGTCCTTGCGCATCACCGGCAGGGCCGGCAGCGCGGCACACACCGCGCGCAGATCGGCGAGATCGCCGTGGAACTCCGCCGGCTCGGTCAGCACCGAGACCGCGAGCGCCCCGGCCGCGGCATAGCGCCTGGCCTGCTCATCCGGCGCGAGCGCCGCATCAGCGAGCGGGCCGGCCGCGGGCGAACGCCGCTTCACCTCGGCGATCAGGTGGAACCCCGTGTGCGGGAAGCGCGGTGCCGGTGGCGCCGGCAGCGCCGCGACCTGCGCCCGCAACGTCGGTTCGGGGACCTGCGCCCGCGCGGCGGCGAGACGCTGGTGACTGGTGGCCGCCATGCGCGCGAGGAAGTCACCGGGCACGGCAGCGCTCACGGCCGGAACTCCCGGCCGGTGCGCAGCGCATCGAGCAGGCGCGCCGCCGCACCGCTGTCGAGCGCTCGCCGGGCGCAGGCGACGCCGCGTGCCAGTCCGCGGCTGCGGCCGGCGACCTCGAGCGCGAGGCCTGCGCCGAGCAGGAGCGCATCGCGGTGCGCGCCGCGGTCCTCGCCCCGCAGCACCGCTTCGAGCGCCCGGGCATTGTCCGCGGCATCACCGCCGGCCAGGTCGATGGCGCGGCATCGGGGCAGTCCGTGGTTGGCCGGATCGCGCCGGCTCCGCTGCACCCGGCCCGCGCGCACGTCGAAGAGCGTGAACGGACCGGCCGGGGTGGCCTCGTCCCAGCCCGGGTCGCCGTGCACGACGAAGGCCCGCTGCAGCGACAGGCCGGCGAGCGCCTCGGCCAGCAGCTTCGCGGTGGCCAGGTCGAACGCGCCGAGCACCGCAAACGGTGGCACGGCCGGGTTGGTGAGCGGGCCGAGGACGTTGAAGACCGTGCGCACGCCGAGTGCGCGACGCACCGGCGCCACCGCCTTCATCGCCGGATGAAAGTTCGGCGCAAACAGGAAGGCGAAGCCGCAGCGTGTGAGGCTGCCGAGCGCGTCAGCGGCATCGCGGGCGAGCGGCACGCCGAGCGCCTCGAGCACGTCGGCGCTGCCCGAGCGCGAGGAGACCGAGCGGTTGCCGTGCTTGACGACCGGCAGGCCGCAGGCGGCCGCGAGAAGCGCCGCACCGGTGGACAGGTTGAGACTCCCTGAGGCATCGCCGCCGGTGCCGACCACATCGACCGCCGGCAACCCGGCGGGCAGCGGCACCGCGCAGGCCAGCGCGCGCATCGCCGCGGCGAAGCCGCGCACTTCGGTCGCGGTCTCGCCTTTGCTGCGCAGCGCAGCGAGCACCGCACCGGCGAGTGCCGGGGCGAGCGCGACGTCGGTGAGCGCGCGCATCAGCCCGGCCGCGGTCTCCTCGTCGAGATCCTCGCGGCGAACCAGCCGCGCCAGTACGGCCTGCACGGCCTCGCTCACGGCGCGTCGCTGCCGAGGAAGTTGCCGAGCAGCCGGTTGCCTTCCGGCGTCAGCACGCTCTCCGGATGGAACTGCACGCCCTCGAGCGGCAACTGCCGGTGGCGCACGCCCATGATCTCGCCGCGCTCGGAACGGGAGGTCACCTCGAGCACTGCCGGCATGGACCCGTCCTCGGCGGTGAGGGAGTGGTAGCGGCCTGCCTGGAAGGGATTGGGGAGCCCGGCGTACACGCCGTGCCCGTCGTGCGTGATCATCGAGGTCTTGCCGTGCATCAGGCGCGGCGCCGGCACGATCTGCCCGCCGCAATGCTGCACCAGGCTCTGGTGGCCGAGGCACACGCCGAGCACGGGCACGCGCCCGGCAAAGGCAGCGATCATCGCCAGCGACACGCCGGCATCGTCCGGCCGCCCCGGGCCCGGGGAGATGCACAGGTGCGTCGGGGCGAGCGCCAGCGCTGCAGCCACCGTAATCTCGTCGTTACGGTAGACCTGCACCTCGGCGCCGAGCACGAGGAAAGCCTGCACCAGGTTGTAGGTGAAGGAGTCGTAGTTGTCGATGAGCAGCAGCTGCGGTTTCACAGTCCGGCCTCCGCCATGGCGAGCGCACCGCGCAGGATGGCGCTCTTCGCCAGCACTTCCTGGTACTCGTTCTCCGGGACGCTGTCGGCAACGATGCCGGCCCCGGCCTGGTAGCTGTAGGTGCCGTCGCGGAACACCAGCGTGCGGATGGTGATCGCCTGGTCCATGTCGCCGTTGTTGGCGAAGTAACCGGCCGTGCCGGCGTAGAGGCCGCGACCGAGCGGCTCGAGTTCGTCGATGAGCTCCATGGCGCGCACCTTCGGCGCGCCGACCAGCGTGCCGGCGGGAAACGCTGCGGCGAACAGGTCGAAGGCGTCGCGCTCCGGCGCGAGCTGCCCCTGCACGCCGCTGACGATGTGCATCACGTGACTGTAGCGCTCGATCGCCTTGTAGGGCTCGACGCGCACCGAGCCGGGCACGGCGACGCGGCCGAGGTCGTTGCGCGCGAGATCGACCAGCATCACGTGCTCGGCGTTCTCCTTCTCGTCGGCTTTCAGGCTGGCCTCGAGCGCGAGATCCTGCTCGCGCTCGGCGCCGCGCGGGCGCGTCCCGGCGATCGGCCGCAGCGACGCGCGTCCGGCGCGCAGCCGCACCAGCGCCTCGGGCGAGGAGCCGGCGACCTGGATGTCACCGAGGTCGAGATAGAACATGTACGGCGAGGGATTGAGCAGGCGCAGGGCGCGGTAGGTCTCGAACGGGGCGAGCGTGCAGCGGCCCGAGAAACACACCGACAGCACCAGCTGGTACACGTCGCCCAAGCGGATGTAGTGCTTGGCCCGATCGACCGCGGCGCAGTACTCGGCGGCGGACAGGCTCGGCAGCGCCTCGCCGCAGGCAGCGGCGATCACCGGCGGCGGCAGCGGGCCGCGTAACAGCCGCAGCACCTCGGCGCGCAGGCGCGTGCGCGCCGCCTCGCTGCCGGCGTGCAGGAGGGCGACGCGGCGCGTGAGGTGGTCGAAAACCAGCATCGACTCGGTGGCGAGGTAGGCGGCCTCGGGCACCGCGGGGCGTGCGGCGCCTGCCGGCGGCCGGCGCAGGCGCTCGAAGCGGCGCACCACGTCGTACCCGGCCACACCCACCAGGCCGCCTGCGAACGGCAGTTCGGGAACCTCCGGCGCGAGCCGTGGCGTGGCGGCGAGTGCCGCGCGCAGCACAGCGAGCCAGCCGGCCCCATCCGCGGGCGGCGGCTGGACGGCGCCGTCGATGACGAGCCCGCGCCCGTCGAGGCGTAGCTCGCGCACGGCACCGAAGCCCAGGAACGAGTAGCGCGCCAGCTGGAAACCGCTCTCGACACTTTCCAGGAGGAAACGCGGCGCAAGCGGCCCGAGCTTGAGAAATGCCGACACCGGTGTGTCGAGATCGGCGGCGATGTCGAAGGGACCCTGCATGGCGTACGACTCTCTCCGGCGCCGGGTCTAGTGCCCGGCGCAGACAACAAAAAACCCACCCCGCTCGCGCGAAGGTGGGTCAGTGGCCGGGACGAAAAAACGAGGCTCTAGCCAGCAACCCCCTCCGCGGAGAGGGTCCACCACCAGCAGGCCACGTGCGTCACGGCGAACATGGCCGCAGTATCCACGCCACCGGTGGAGCGGTCAAGGAAGGCGACGCGGCAGGAGCGACGCCAGTCGCGACCTCCTTGTCGGGGCTTGCGCCCCTCCCACAACAGACCGCCTTCCCGTCCTCTGTGGGAGCGACGCCAGTCGCGACTCCGGCACCTGTCGGGGCTCGCGCCCCTCCCACAGCAGAATTCATCCCGGGATCCTGCAGGGCACCAGCCGCGACCCGCAGCGCGCGAGCGCCCGGAGGCGGGGGAGCCAAACCAAGCGAGTATCGGGGAGCGACTTTGGCTCCCCCGCCGCAAGGGCGCCTGCCATGGTCAGGATGTCGGGGCTCGCGCCCCTCCCACAGAGCATCCCTTCGGGGCTTGCGCCGATCCCACAGATCACCCCGTCGGGGCTTGCGCCCCTCCCACAGCAGACTCCCCATTGCACCCCCGCCTGCCGCCTTCACAAGCCATACCACGCCGGGATCAGGAAGCTGAACGCCAGCCACATGATCAGCGTCAGCGGCACGCCGACGCGCAGGAAATCGGCGAACCGATAGCCGCCGGCCGCCATCAGCAGCATGTTGCCCTGGAAGCCGATCGGCGTGGCGAAGCTCATGTTGGTGGCGAAGATCGCCGCCACCACGAACGGTTCGGCCGGCACGCCGAGCTGCTCGGCCATCCGGATCGCCACCGGTGTGGCAATGACCGCCACCGTGTGCTTCTCCACCAGGTTGGCGAGCACGATGATGAGCAGCATCAGCCCGCTCAATGTCACGCCAACTGGCAGTGCGCCCGAGACCGCGACCAGGGCTGCGGCGGCGTATTCCACCACCCCGGTCGCGGTGAGTGCCTCCCCGATCGAAAGGCTGGCCACGACCAGCATGATGACCGACAGGCTGAGGGCATCCGGCAGCTCGCCCCAGCGCAGGCAACGCGTCAGCAGCATGCCGCCGACGCCACACAGCGCTGCCAGCTGCATCGGCAGCAGGCCGGTCGCGGCCACCAGCACCACCAGGACCAGCATGGCGACGGCCCAGAGCGCCCGGTCGGTCTGCGGCAGGTCGATCTGCCCATCGAGCACCAGCAGCGAACCGGTCGCGCGCAGCTCGCGCAGTGCCTTGCGGGTGCCCTGTACCAGCAGCACGTCGCCCGCACGCAGCGTGAAACCGGCCGCCGATGGGTCGATGCCGGCGTCGGCGCCGCCACGGTGGATGGCGAGCGGCAGCAGCTGGTAGCTGCGCAGGAACACGGCGGGGTCGAGTGGCCGGTGATACAGCGGCGAGCCACGCGTGATCACGACCTCGGCGAGTTGCTGGCCTTCGCTCGCGAGCGGGACAGCGGCGCTGATCGGGCGGTCGAGGTCGCCGGCATTGAACAGCGTGGTGCCGAGCACCTGCTCGAATTCCTTCAGCCGGTCCGGGGTGTCGCGCAGGTAGATGCGATCGCCGGCGCGCAGCCGGATCTCGCCGGCCAGCCCGAGCATCAGGCCGCTGCCGCGCTGCACGCTCTGCACGTTCATGCGGCCCTGGGTACGCACCCGCAGCTCATCGAGGGTGCGACCGTTGGCGAAACTCGCCTCCCCCACATGGAGCACGGCATCGAAGACCCGCGGCGAGGTATCCGGCATCGGTACCTGGCGCTGCGGCAGCAGGTACGGTGCCACCAGCCACAGGAACAGCAGGCCGAGCAGGCCGCCGCCGGCCGCCGGGATCGTGAAGTCGAACATCTGCAGGTGCACACCGAGTTCGTCGGCCACGCCGACCGCGAGAATCGTCGAACCCGAACCGATGGTGGTGCCCAATGCGCCGATCGCCACCGACATGCCCATCGGCATCAGCACCGCGGAGGGTGATATCCCCGCGCGCAGCGAGCAGGCGACCAGCACCGGCATGAGCATGACGATCTGCGCCGTATCGCTGGCGAACCCGCTCGCCAGCGCCGAGCCGAACAGCGTGAGGCCCAGCGCGAGCTGCGGCCGTGTGGTCCAGGTACGGGCGAGCGCGGTGACCAGCGGCTGGAGTGCGCCAGTACGCTCCAGCCCGAAGCACACCACCAGCAGCGCGCACACCGTCACCAGGGCACCGTGGCCGAAGTTGGCGAAGAACGTTGCCGGCGAGACGCCGTGGTAGGGAAAGACGTAGAACAGGATGACCAGCGCCAGCACGATCCCGAGGCTGGTGGCCTCCGTACGGACGAACTCGCGGGCGAAGGCGTACAGGGCCCCGACCGTGAGGGCGACCACCGCTAATGCGTGCAGGTCCGGGGCTGGAGGCATGTGTCCTGTCCCTGTCCGTTCCCGCCCGCAATTACAGCCCGTACAGCCAGGCGAGCATCAGCGTGAACAGCGGCAGCATGATCGCCATGAGCGGGATGCCGAGCCGCTGGTAGTCGTCGGCGACGTAGCGCCCGGCGCTGGCGATCAGGCTGTTGCTCTGGTAGCTCAGCGGCGAGGCGAACGCCATGTTGGCCGCGTAGACGACCGCCAGCACGAATGGCTCTGCGGGCAGGCCGAGCTGCGCGGCGATGCTGACGCCGACCGGCACGCTCACGACGGCCGCGGCATTGTTCGCGACCAGGTTGGTGAGCAGCGCCACGGCGAGCATCAGGCTGCCGAGCACCAGCGACACCGGCAGGAGCTGGGTGAGCCAGACGAACAACCCGCCGACCAGGTCATCCGCGCCGGTATGCGTCATCGCCACCTGCAGGCAGAGGCTGGCGACGATGACCATGATCATGTTGATGTTGAGCGCCTGCGTGATTTGCCGCCAGCGCAGGCAACCGGTGACCAGCATCGCCGCCACGCCCATGAGCGCACCGACGGAGACCGGCACCAGGCCGGTGGCACTGGCGACGACCACGGCGACGAACACCAGCAGGGCCGTCGATGCGCGATCCGTGTGCGGAAGCTCGAGTGCGCCATCGAGCACCAGCGTGCTGCCGTCGCGACGCAGGCTGGCGAGCGCCTCGCGCGCACCCTGCACCAGCACCACGTCGCCGGCGCGCAGCCGCACCTCGGGAAATTCGCCCGCCAGGCGCGTGGTGGCCCGGCCGCGGTGCAGGGCGAGCGGCAGCAGCTGGTAAGTGGCGATGAACTCGGCGGCGTCGAGCACCCGCTGGTACAGCGGTGAGGCCCGCGTGATGACGACCTCGGCAAGCTGCTGGCCCGCGGTGGCGAGCGGCACGAGCTCGCTCACCGGCTGCTCGAGGTTGGCGGCGTTGAACAGCGTGGCGCCGAGCAGGGTCTCGAAATCCTTGAGGTTCTCGCGGCTGTCGCGCACGTAGAGCCGGTCGCCGGCCTGCAGCCGCAGCGCGCCCGGAGGTTCCCTGAAGAAGCCCTCGCCGCGGTCGACGCGGTCGATGCGCATGCGCCGCTGGGTGCGCGCCACCGCGTCGGCCACCGTGCTGCCGGCAGCGAAGCTGCCGGCATCGACGTGCAGCACGGCGCTGAACAGGCGCGGCGCCGTGTTCTCGAGCGGCGGTGCGTGCTGCGGCAGCAGGCGCGGTGCCGCCAGCCACAGGAACAACAGGCCGGCTGTGCCGGCGACCAGCGCTGCCGGTGCGAGCGCGAACATGCCGGGTGTGGTCACGCCCAGGTCGCCAGCGACGCTGAGCGCGAGCACGTTGGTGGAACTGCCGATCGCAGTTGCCATGCCGCCGATGAGCACCGCCTGGTTGACCGGCAGCAGCAGCTGCGACGGCGAGGTACCGCTGCGCACGGCGCTCGCGAGCAACACCGGCATCAGGATGGCCATTAGCGGCGTGTCGAATACGAATGCACTCGGTACCGCCATCAGCACCAGGCTCGCCGCCAGTGCCCGGCGCGAACCTCCGGTCCAGACCTGGCCGATGAGCCGTGCCAGCGGCTGCAGGGCGCCGGTAACCTCCAGGCCCTTGATCAGCACCAGCATGGCGCACACCGTGACCAGGGCCTCGTGACCGAAATTGTTGAAGAAGTCCGCCATCGCCACGCCAGGATACGGAAAGACGTAGAAGCCGAGCGTCAGCACCATGAGCACCAGGAAGCCCGTGGTCTGCTGGGCGATACGCTCCTGCGCGAACATCCAGAATGCTGCCGCGATCAGCGCGAGCACCACCAGGGCATGCACGTTCAGTGACGCTGGCAACAGGTTTTCCTTCTGCTTGTTTGCATCGACCGGCCGGCGGGGCCGCCGCGCCAGCGGCCCCGGCGTCGTCTCCGCGCGCAGTCATAGCACGACCGTCGCTGCGCCGACAACGGCAGCGGGCCAGTAGGGTATTGCCGAGCGGAATATCGGGTGGCTACGGCCGATTGCGCGCGATGGCCCAGGTCATGCGCAGCAGGCGGCGGTAGGCCGCCACCGGCAACGCGCGCACCATGCCATCGCCGCACATGGCAATGGTGTCCGCCCAGCGCAGGGCCGGCAGCAGGTGCAGGTAGGCCGGCAACGGGCGGCGCGCCGCGCGCCGCGGGAACAGCGCCCAGGGCGACAGCACCAGCAGGTGGCGATGGCGAAGTCCGGCCCGGCGCAGCAGCCGGCGGGCACGCTCGTTGCCGAGGCTGCGGGCGAGCGTGGTTTCGATGTCGCGCAGCTCGAGACCCGGGAAAGGGCCGCGCTCGCGTGCGAGCGCATTCGACTCGCGCAGCATCAGGCGGCGCACGATGCCAAGCCAGCGCACCGCGAGCTGCGCGCTCGCGGACGTCGCCGGATCGAGGCCCCAGCGATCGAACACATCGCCGATGCCGGACAGGTGCACGGCGAGGCGACGATTGACCAGGGCATCCTGTGCCAGCTCGGGTGATGGCCAGTCGAGCTGGTCGACCAGGTTGTCGGCGAGCCGCAGCCCGGCAGCGAGCAGGCGGCGCAGTTCCGGCAGCGCCGTCGCCGGCGTGGTGGCGGCGAGCTGGTCGAGGGCGAGCACGAGGGTCGGCCACGCGGTTTCGGCGCGGGTCTCGAACAGCGAACCGGGCAGGACTGCATCGCTGCGCTCGTTGCCGGCGAGCTCACAGGCGGGCCGCGTGGTGTGCTGGAGCACGAGATGGATGCCAGGCTCGCGATGCGCGAGGCTCGTGAGCCCCTGCCACTGGCGCACGGGATCGCCCGGCCAGGCACCGGTCTCGGCACGATCGGCACCGCGCAGGGCGAGCAGCAGACGGTCGGGCAGGCGCAGCACCACGCGTGGCCGGCCGAGCCCCGTGCAGCTGCGCAGGCGCAGCAGCTCGCCGAGGCCGGGATGGTCTGCCGTCACCGCGAACACCAGGCCGTGTGCCGCGACACCGAAAGGCGCCAGCGCCGCCGGCAGGTGCGCAGCCAGGCCGGCGGCGACGAGACGCATCTGCTCGCGCCGGATCGCGTCGCTGCGCTGGCCCCGCTCGAGCACCGACAGGTCGATACCGACCTCGGCACCGTGCGCGAGCAGGGGCGCCAGGCGTCGCGCCAGCACCGGCACGCTGCGCTCGGCGAGCCAGGCCGCGTCACCCGACACCGCCGGGAAGCGCATGGCGTATTCCGTGGCGAGGCTGCGCAGGCCAAGCGGTGCCGGTGAGCCGCCGCGCGCCGCTGCGACCGCCGGGTGCCGCAGCAGCCACGCGAACTCCGCGCGCCACGTGGCGCGTGGTTCCACCGCGGCGGCAATTTCGAGCAGCTCGGCATCCGGTGCTGCCACGTCGCTGCGGCACCGTTCTGCCTTGGCCTGTCGATCGTCCATCACTGCCGGCACGCTCCCTCGCCCCGGGCGCGACACGGCGTCAATCTGGCAGAGGCGGCACGCCACCGTCGCGCCACATATCGATGGGCTTCGTGCCGATTCGCGTGGCGCAGTGCTAAGATTTCCGCAGCCCCGGCGCTGCCACGCCGGCCCGCAGAGCCCGACCGGCACCATGTCCGCCTGGAACCCCAGCAATCTCACCGGAGCGCACCCGACGGCCCGCCCTTCGGAGAAGCGCGAGGACATCGAGTTCAGCGCGAAGGACGCGCAGCTGCGCAGTGACGTCCACGAACTCGGCGTCATCGTCGGCGAACTGCTGCGCGAGCAATGTGGCGAAGAGCTCTACCAGGCGGTCGAAGCCGCGCGCCGCGCCGCCATCGACCGGCGCGAGGGGGAGGCCGGTGCGAGCGAAAAGCTGCAGGCGATCCTCGCGCAGTTCAGCACCGCGGGGGCGCGGGATTTCACCCGCGCCTTCTCGACCTTCTTCCAGGTCGTGAACACTGCCGAGCAGGTACATCGCGTCCGCCGGCGCCGCGACTACCAGAAGAGCGCCGCGCTGCGCCAGCCGGGCACCATCTCCGAAACGATCTTCCGCCTGCGCGAGGGCGGCCTCGACCTGCAGGCGACCCAGGCCGTGTTCGCGGGCCTGCGCGTCGTCCCGGTATTCAGCGCCCACCCGACGGCACCGACCCGGCGCACCATCCTGCGCAAGCACCAGGCCATCGCCCGGCGGCTGGTGGAAATGCAGAATCCGGTCCTGACGCCCACCGAGGTGGCCGCGGTCCTCGATGCCATCCGCACCGAGATCACCACCATCTGGCAGACCGAAGAAAACCCGGTCGAAGCGCGCACCGTGTTCGACGAACTCGAGCACACGGCGTTCTTCATCACCGACGTCATCTACCGGATCCTGCCGTCGCTGTACGAGGCACTCGAGGCGGCGCTGCGCGAAGCCTGGGGCCCGACCGGGCCGGAGCCGCCGACGATGGTGCGCTTCGCGACCTGGATCGGCGGCGACATGGACGGCAACCCGGACGTCACCGCGCGCACCATCCGTGAGATCCTGGCGCGGCAGCGCTCGCTGATCCTCGACCTCTACCATCGCGAATGCCGCGACCTGTCGAACAAGCTCTCGCAGAGCAGTGCGCGCGTCGCCATCGACCCCGCGATCCACGAACGCATCCGGGCCTACGCCGGGCACTTCGGCCGGGCCATGGGCGCCATGTCCCTGCGCCACCGCGACATGCCGTACCGCGTGCTGCTGCAGCTGATGATGGCACGGCTGCAGGCGACCCACGACGACGGCAGCTATCCGTACGAATCGGCGCAGGAATTCCTCGACGACGTCCTGCTCATCGAGCGCAGCCTGCGCCACAACAAGGGCGTCAACGCCGGGCTGTTCGCCGTGCGCCGGCTGCAGCGGCGGGTGCAGACCTTCGGCTTCCACATGCTGACGCTCGACCTGAAGCAGAACGCACTGGCGATCCGCCACGTCGTCGGCCGCTGCCTCGACGAGCCTGGCTGGCTCGCGAAGACGCCCGAGGAGCGGGCCGAGCGCATCCGCGAGGCGATACGTCGCAACGAATCCCCGCGCGACGACCTCGACAACGACGCGAAGCGTGCGCTGGCGGTTTTTCAGGCGGTCGCCTTCTGCCGGCGCAAGTACGGCCATCGCGCCATCGGGCCGTTCATCGTCAGCATGAGCCACGGCGTGGACGACATCCTCTCGGTGCTGCTGCTCGGCCGCTGGGGCGACCTGCACGGACCGGGCGGCTCGGTGCCGCTCGACGTGGTGCCGCTGTTCGAGACCCTGGAGGACCTCGCCAACGCCCACATCACCATGCGCCAGCTGCTGCAGGACCCGATCTACTGGGAGCACCTGGCGCAACGCAAGCGCCGCCAGACGCTGATGCTCAACTACTCGGACAGCAACAAGGATGGCGGACTCGCCGCGGCGCGCTGGCTGCTCAAGCAGACGCAGTCCACGCTGGTGCAGGTGCTGGACGATGCGGGCGTGGAATTCACGCTGTTCCACGGCCGCGGCGGCAGCATCAGCCGCGGCGGCAGCAAGACCCACGCCGCCGTCCTCGCCTCCCCGCCCGGTGCCGTACGCGGGCGCCTGCGCGTGATCGAGCAGGGAGAACTGGTGAGTGCCAAGTACGGCGGGCGGGGCGTGGCGCTGCGCACGCTCGAGCAGGCCATAGGCTCGGTGGCGCTCGCCACGGGACTTGCGGCGCACGCGCCGGACGCCGAGGTCGCCATCTGGCACGAGATCATGGAAACGCTCGCACGTTCGAGCCGCGACAAGTACAAGGCCCTGGTCTACGACTCGCCGGGTTTCTACGAGTATTTCAAGCATGCCACGCCGGTCGACGTGATCGAGCGGATGCAGTCCCGCCCCGGCCTCGATCTCCCGCCGCAGGCGAGCATCGAGAACCTGGCGGGCGTTCCCTGGGTGGCCGCCTGGACGCAGAGCCGGCTGATGCTGCCCGGCTGGTACGGCTTCGGCAGCGCGCTGGAGGCGGTCGTGCGCCAGTTCGGCGCCGCGGCGGTGCGCGACGCTGCCAGCCAGTGGTATTTCCTGCAGGCACTGATCGGCGATGTCGAGCTGGTGCTGGCCAAGGCCGACCTCGGCATCGCCGAGCACTACTCCACGCTGGCCGGCGGGCTGCATGCCTGTTTCTTCCCCGGGTTGCGCGAGGAGTTCGAGCGCTCCGTCGGCGGTCTCCTCGCCCTGCGCGACCAGGCGGTGCTGCTCGAAGGCAACAACACCCTGCGCCGCTCGATCCGGCTGCGCAATCCGTACGTGGACCCGATGAGCCTGCTGCAGGTCGAGTTGCTCGGTCGCTGGCGTGCCGGCGAGCGCCAGGACCAGGAACTCTACCGCGCGCTAGTCGCCAGCATCGGCGGCATCACCCGCGGCCTGCAGGACTCGGGCTGACGGCCCGATGCTGTCCTGGGTATTCCTCGGCTATGCCGTCGTACACCTCTGCCTGTGGCTCTGGGGCTGGCGGCTGTGGGCGCGGCGCGGGCGGCCGGTCGCACTGGCGCTGGTGCTGATCAGCGGCACGCTGCTCTCCTACGACAATTTCCGCATCGGCATCGGCCGCTTCGTCGGCGCCGGCGACACGCTCCACGCCCTGAGCGTGCCGGCTTTCGCCTGGCACTGGAGCATGCTGCCGCTGCTGGTGATCGCTGCCGGTTCGATCGCGCGGGCCGCGGCTCTCGCCTGGGCGCGATCACGGGCCGTGATGGGTGCTTTCTGCGTGGTCGCCGTCGCATTCGCCGCGCTCGACATTCCCGGGATCTTCACCATGGAGCTGCACCTGGCCTGCGTCGCCGACACGGTGCGCTACACCACGCACGTGCCGGCGACCCAGCTCTGCAGCCCGGGCGATGCGCCATCCGGGGGCGGCGCCGATGCCGCGCTGGTGGCGATTCTCACCAACGTCGTCCTGCTCGGCGTGGGGCTCGCGCTGTGGCGGGCGCGCCGCTGGCCCTGGCTCGCCGCCGGGGCAGGCGCGATGTTCGTCGCTGCCGGCGCCTTCGCGGGCTCGCGCTGGTCGTTGCCGGTCGCGAACTTCGGCGAGATCTGCCTGACGCTGGCGCTGATCGTGACCGCTGCCCATTTCGCGCACCGGGGTCGGGGCTTGCGCCCCTCCCACAGCACCAGATAGCTCGTCGGTTCCTGCGGGAGCGGCAATCCGTGGGAGCGACGCCAGTCGCGACTCCGACATCTGTCGGGGCTTGCGCCCCTCCCACAGGAGCTTGTCGGGGTTGGCGCCCCTCCCACAGCAATCCGCAGCCGGAAACGAAAAGGCCGCGCCTGGGCGCGGCCTTTTCCCGGTTCCCGGGCCGCGGGTCGCGGCTCAGTAGCGGAATGCCATGTCGTAGTTGGCGGTGATGTTGTAGGCCGTCTGCGTGGCGTGCGACTGCACCGAAC
This sequence comes from Pseudomonadota bacterium, assembly GCA_963205295.1. Taxonomy (GTDB): domain Bacteria; phylum Pseudomonadota; class Gammaproteobacteria; order Steroidobacterales; genus QUBU01. The sequence goes on along the minus strand of CAUJIY010000027.1, from coordinate 1,620 downwards.
CGCGCGACGGGCTGCCGTCGTCGCCGCGGGCTTCGAGGATCTGCCCGATGTTGCCCGGCACCGCACCGAACACGACCACGTTGCCGCTGAGGCCATACAGCCCCTGCTCGAAGCCGATCAGGCCGCCGAAGGCATGGGTCGGCTGCTGATAGCTGGCCGCGGTGGCGTCCACCGGTCCCTTGATGAAGCCCGCGCCGCGCAGGTGCTTCCAGATCTTGCGCGACTCCAGGGTATTGTTGGTGCTGTTCCACGCGCCCTGGATCACCCCGTTGCCGTTGCCGTTGTCGGATCCGGCCCAGGTCCCGGGGAAGCGCGTCGAAGCCGCCGGGTCGTCGCCGGGCATCACGCCGTAGCGGTCCTGGTAGGCGAGGATCGCTGCCGTGATTCCCTTGAAGTCGTTCTCGACCTTGCTCACCTTGCCGTTGGTGATCATCTCCTGGCCCTTCAGCACGCCGCCGATCAGCAGCCCGATGATGACGAGCACGATGGCGATCTCGACCAGGGTAAAACCTTGCTGCTTGCGCATTGCAACCATGGGACGCTCCCTCGAAGTTCCACGCCTGCGGGACGGACCCCGCGACAGCCCGCAGTGATTCTGCCCGGCCGGCGTTGCCGCTTCTGTAAAGCCAGTCACACTTTGACAAATCGCGGCACGGCTCACGGCAGACGCCCCGCGGCGACGAGCTGTCCGTAGAGCGCGCCGGGTGAGACCCAGGTCACGATGTCGTCGAACTCGGCGCCCGTGGCCTGCACCTGGCTGTGGGCGACGAACACGATGTCGCTGGCCACCGGGTAGCTGCGCCCGGAAGGTCCGCCGCCGAGCATCGCGCCGACGTTCTCCTGCTGGTCGGCAGAGGCGAAGTTCGCCCAGTCCTTGCCCATCGACAGCAGCACCGCGGGCGCCGTCGCCACCACGGTGGTGGCACTGCCCGCGCAGGCACCCGGCGAGGACCCGGCTGCCGTGGTGCAGACCACGAGATCCGGCGCGAGGGCGACCACGGTGACGTTGCGCATCTCACCCGGCACCACGAAGTCCCAGTTGCCGTCGCCGTCGGCGTCGGCGCGGCTCACCGAGTAGCGCAGCGGATTGCCCCAGGCGTCGAGCAGGAGCTGGTCCTCGTTGCGCGCCCCGGCAAGGCCGAGCGTGACGGCCGGCACGAAGCCATGCTGCGCCACGCAGCCGCTCGCCGTGGGCGCGGCCGCACCGCTCGAACCGGGCGTTGCCGGACAGGGCAGCGCGTCGTGCGCAAGCGCCCAGCCGCCGAGCGCCGCGCGGATCTCCTCGAGCTGCCGCGCCGTCGCGTCGAAGCGCTGCTGGTCGACCCGCGCTGTCAGCGGCATCACCAGCCCGCCGAGCAGCAGGCCCATGACGAGCAGCACGATGGCGAGTTCGAGCAGGCTGAAGCCGCGCTCGCGTGCCGGGCCAGGTCGCAGCGCAGGGTTCAGCATGACGCCACACCCAGTGCCGGGTCGATGCAGTAGAGGATGTCGTTGAACGTCGCTGTCACGGCACCGGACTGGTAATCGCCGGCACCGGTGCCGTCGGGATGATTCGCGGCGTTGCGACCTTCGAGGTAGTTGCCGATCGTCCCGCGCGTGTCGGCGTCGGCTGGCGGCTGG
>CAUJIY010000026.1 GCA_963205295.1 Pseudomonadota bacterium | reverse complement strand
CGCCGGGGGTGCGGTGCTCGATTCGGTCGTCACGGCCGTGGATGCCGCGACCGGCCTGGCCAGCGTCGCCGCCGGCACGGGCACGTTGCGCGTGCCGGCCGGAGGCCTGGCCGCCGGCATGCCGGTGAGGCTGCAGGTGCTGGCGCGCGATGTCATTCTCGCCACGCAGCCGCCGCAGGGGCTGAGCGTGCGCAACGCGCTGGCGGGTTCGGTGACGGCGGTGGATGCCGAGTCAGCACACTCGCGGCGGGTGACGGTCGACGTGGGCGGAGTGGCCGTGCTGGCGCGCGTGACCAGTCTCGCGGTGGACGAGCTGCGGCTCGGTCCCGGGAAGCCGGTCTGGGTGCTGGTCAAGGCGGTGTCCCTGCGGGCGGCTGCTGCCCAGGCTTGTCGAGGGTGATGCCATGTCGGGGCTGGTCGCGCTTCTGTCCAGGCTGAGGTCCTTCACGGTCCTGGCCTGCTTCGTCCTGCAACCGGTTGGCCTCCGGGCTGCCGAGGCCCCGCCACGCCTGACCGTGTTCGCCGCCGTCTCGCTGACCGACGTGCTCCAGCAGATCGGCCGCGACTACGTTGCCACCGGGGCGCCGCCGCCGCAGTTCTCCTTCGCGGCGAGTTCCGTGCTGGCGAAGCAGATCGAATCCGGCGCACGCGCCGACGTCTTCGTCGCGGCAGACCAGGAGTGGATGGACTACCTCGCCGCCCGCGGCCTGCTCCGCGACGGTACGCGGCGCGACCTGGCCGGCAACCGCCTGGTGCTGATCGCGCCGGCAGACAGCCGGGTCGATCTCGCGCTGGTGCCGGGGGTCGCGCTGGCATCGGCGCTCGGACCCGACGGGCGGCTCGCCACCGGTGATCCCGACTTCGTACCGGCCGGCCGCTACGCCCGCCGTGCGCTCGTGGCGCTCGGCGCCTGGGCTGGCGTCGCCGACCGGCTGGTGCGCGCCGACAACGTGCGCGTGGCGCTGGCCTACGTGGCCCGCGGCGAAGTCCCGCTCGGCATCGTCTACGCCACCGACGCCAGGGCCGATGCGCGGGTGCGTGTCGTCGCGGTTTTCCCCGGGGACAGCCATCCGCCGATCGCGTATCCGATCGCGGCGACCCGCGTGGGGGCTCCCCAGGCCGAGGCCTTCATCGCCTTCGTCGCCAGTCCGGTGGCAGCCGGCCGTTTCGAGGCAGCCGGTTTCACGCCTCTTGCCCAGGACCGGTCGCAGCGCTGAGATCATCCGGGCATAGCGCCCGCGGGCAGCGCGATGCCCGGGCGCAGCTGCGGTCGTGGTCAGTGGGCCACGTACGAGATCGGCATGGCGTGATAGCCCTTGAACATCACGCCCGCACGCGGGGTCGGCTCGGCCGCGAGCCCGACCTCGTCGAAGCGCGCGGCGATCCGGCTGAAGGCCACCCGTCCCTCGAGGCGGGCCAGCGCATGGCCGGCGCAGAGGTGGCGGCCTGCGGCGAAACTCAGGTTCTCGCGCGCGTTGCTGCGCGAGAGCTCGAGCTGGTCGGGGTCGGTGAACAGGCGCGGGTCGCGGTTGGCGGCGGCGATCGAGAGCATGAGCATCGTGCCGGCGGGGATGCGCTCACCGCAGACCTCCGCGTCGGCGGCGGTCTCGCGGAACAGCACGTAGATCGGCGGGTCGTAGCGCAGGAATTCCTCGACGGCATTGGTGGTCAGGTTCGGGTCCTGCCGCAGCAGGGCCAGCTGCGCGGGGTTGCGCACCAGCGCCAGCAGCCCGTTGCCGAGCAGGTGCGTCGTGGTCTCGTGGCCGGCCATGAGCAGCGTGATCGTGGCCCAGACGACCTCGTCGCGCGTGAGTTTGCCGGCGCGCTCGTTCTCGATGAGCAGGCTGAGGAGATCGCTGCCGGGATTCTGCTCGCGTACGCGCGCGACGTCGTGCAGGAATTCGAACAGGGTCCGGGCCCCGGCCGTGGCGTGCGCGAATTCCTCGGGCGTCGCCGTGATCTCGAGGCCGGCGAGCATCGCCGCCGAGCCCTCGTGAAAGATCGCCGCATCGCTGTTGGGCACGCCGAGCAGGTGGCAGATCACGGTGACCGGCAGCGGCAGGGCGAAGTCGTTGATGAAATCACCGCTGCCTCTCTCGGCCATGGCGTCGAGCAGGGCATCGCAGGTCTGCTCGACGAAGCTGGTCATCTCCTCGGTGCGCTTGCGCGAGAACGCCGGCATGATCGCGTGGCGGAAGCGCGTGTGATCCGGCGGGTTCATCGCGATCATGTTGTTGCGCCCGAAGTCGCGGAACGGTCCTTCGGGCTTGCGGCTCACCGACCACTGCGTCGGCCGGCGCACGTCGTGGCTGTTGAGGGCCCAGGCGACGTCCTCGTGGCGGCAGAGCAGCACACTGCCATCGGCGAGGTGCGTCAGCGGCTGCTCGCGCAGCAGGCGCTGGAAGAGCGCAATGGCGTCGTAACGGAACGCGTCCGCGTTGGCGTCGACAGCTACAGCCATGGATCCCTGCTCCCGGTCAGGAGGTTCCGGGCGAATCTACCCCCGCCCGGAAACCCGGGTCAATGGACATGGTGCCGGGTCGTAGTTGTCGTCGGCGATCTGATCGCGAGATCAGCACTCAGCGCCGACGACAACGTCGACAACTACGACCCGGCACCGAGGGTGATGGCGGCGTTCGAGAGGATGAGGGCGCCGCCGCGCTCCTTTGCCCTCGCCTGCAGCAGGATCCGATCGCCTTCGTGCCAGAACTCGGTGAGGTAGGTCTCGCCGGGGAAGGCGACGCCGCTGAAGCGCGCCGCGTAGCGGCGGATACGGGTCACGTCGCCACCGAGCGCGGCGTCGCAGACAGCCTTGCAGGCGATGCCCCAGGAGCACAGCCCGTGGATGATCGGGCGCTCGAAGCCGGCGCGCCGCGCGAAGTCCGGGTCGCAGTGCAACGGATTCCTGTCGCCGTTGAGCCGGTAGAGCAGGGCCTGCTGCGGCAGCGTGCGGGTTTCGACCACGCCGTCGGGTGCGCGTGCGGGCAGTACGTGGCTGTCGTCCGGCCCGCGCGGGCCGCCGCAGCCGCCCTCGCCGCGCAGGAAGAGCGACATGCTGGAACTCCAGAGCGGCGTACCTGCCGCATCGCCGACGTGCGTCTCGAGGACGGCGAGCGCTGCCTTGCCCTTGTCGAAGATGTCCGTGATGCGCACCTGGGCGCGCAGCCGGCTCGCGGGCGGCAGTGGACGGTGCACCTCGATGATCTGTTCGCCATGCAGGATCCGGGTGGGGTCGACGCGGATTCCCGGCAGATCCAGCGGGCTGGCGCCGGCGCTCGGGCAGGCGACCATCCCGAAGGTCGGCAGTACCTTCAGGTCCTTCTCGTAGGTGTAGGCGAGCTCGCCGGGAGCGGTCGGCGGATTGCCCGCGCCGATGCCGAGGTGATACAGGATCACGTCATCCTGCGTGTATCCGCCCTCCCAGACCGGGAAGACGTGATTGAGTGCAAGGTCACGGTCGATCGGCATGCCTGAGATCCGGGAGGCGATCGGGAGGTTCAGTGCGCAGTACGCATGAGTTGTTCCGCCAGCACCCGAAACGCAGGCAGCGTCGTCGGGTCGAGGCACTTGTTGCTGGCGACCGGGTTCGATCCGAAACGCGCGACGACCATTTCGGCCGCAGGATCGACGTAGATCGCCTGGCCGTTGACGCCACGCGCCATGAACACCCCGTGGTCGTCGTGGCTGACCCACCACTGCGAGCGATAACTCCAGCCCGGCAGGGTCGTGTACCCGGCACCGGCGAAGTCGCCGGGGCGTCCGCCGGCGCGAATGCGCGCGACGACCGCCTCAGGCACGACCTGGTGGCCGTCGAGACGGCCGCCCTGCCGCATGACCTCGCCGAACCGTGCCAGGTCGCGCAGGCCGAGGTTCAGGCCGCCGGCGGCCAGCGGCGTGCCGGCCGCATCGATCTGGTACGAGGCATCCTGCTCCATGCCGAGCGGGCCCCAGAACCGCTCCTCGAGCAGTTGCGGGACGCGTTTGCCGGTCACGCGCTGGAGCAGCCAGGCGAGCACGTCGGTGTTGGGTGAGCGATAGGAGAATGCTGCGCCGTGTTCGCCGGACTTGCCGATGGTGCGGAGGAAATCGGTGACCGTGTCCGGGCCGCTGTAGCCCGCCTCGCGCACGATGAAGCCGGCAGCCTTGCCATACGTGATGAAAGCCGAATCGGGACTGGTGTAGTTCTCGTCGTAGTCCAGCGCGGTGGTCATGTCGAGCACCTGGCGCACCGTCGCATCGCCGAAGCCGCTGTCGGTGAGTTCGGGCAGGTAGCGATCGACGCGGGCGGCGGCATCGAGCCTGCCCTCTTCGATCAGCATTTCGGTCAGCGTGCCGGTGAAGGACTTGGTCACCGACATGGCGAGATGCTGCCCGTCGGCGGTGAGTGCTCCCGCGTAGCGCTCGTAGACGATCCGCCCGCGGTGCAGCACGAGCAGGCCATCGGTGTAGTTGGCCGCGAGCGACTGCGGCCAGGTCATGGGAGCGCTTGCTCCTATCGGCACAAAGGCCAGTGCATCGATATCCGTCCGTTCCGCGCGCTCGAACCGGCTCGCCGGATCATCGCCGCGCGCCACACGCACCGTCGGCAGCAGCTCGCGCCAGTGCGAGAAGGCCCAGCGCGTCTGCGGGAAGCGCGCGGTCGAACCGTCCGCGAAGCGGATCTGCCGGTCGCGCGGCGGCGGGGAGCCTTGCATCCAGCCAAGCGCGACCGGATCGGAGCTGGCGGCATCGGCGAAGCGATCAGGTGCCGGGCAACCGGGCGTGGGGGTGGGCGTGGCCCGTGCCGCGGCGGCGATGGCCGGTGACGCAGCGAGGACGAGCCCCAGAGCGAGCAATGGGGAAAGGGCAACGGGAATTTTCATGAGCGTTGCTCTCCGGTTCGCAGGACTGGCCCTGCCAGGCGGGGTACGCGCGGCCGGCTGGAACTCTAGCATGGTGGTGCCGGGTGGGTGGGACAAGGGTGTTGGCGCAGGGGGCGCCAGCCGCGACCCGCCCCGCGCTCCTACGATGACGAGGCGGCAGGGCCGTCGAGTCGTGCTGCCCAGTCTTCTACGGCTCGTCGTGCGAGTCGTGCATCGACGATCCGTCGCCACGATGGCGTCAGGGGCAGCGCAAGCATTTCGCCCAGGGTGGCGGCGTCGAGCGTGCGGCGATAGAGCGTGTCGATCAACCGTTGCAGGGGCCAGGCGGGATGAGGCCGTGCAACCAGGCGGACGTCGTCGCCCGCCTGCAGCAGGCCCGGCTCGATCACGCGGTAATACCAGCCCGTGCGCCCGGTCTGCTGGACGAGTTGTGCCATGTCGGGCCGGCCGAAGCGGTCGTTGAGCTTCCAGCAGGGCTGGCGGCTCTGTGAAACCTCCAGCACGACCGTGCCGATCCGCAGGCGGTCGCCGAGGCAGATGTCGCTTTCGGTGCATCCTGTCGTGCTGAGGTTCTCGCCGAAGGCGCCCGGTCGGGCGAGCACGGGCAACGCGCCGAGTTCTGCGCGCCAGGGCATGTAGTGTTCGAAGGCGTAGTGGTGCACGGCCTTGTCCGTTCCGCCGTGGGCACGCGGATCGCCCTGCTCGTCGCCCGCGAGCCCCGACGGTTGCACCGCGACCGGACCGGCAAGAACCTGCTTGGCGATCGCGCTGCGCGTACCGGGGCGGGTATAGGGCAGCGCCCGTCCGCTCAACACAGCTTCGACCCGGCCCAGGCTGATGTTCACGCAGCACTCCACCTTGCGGTTGCTGCGTTCATTACAGCACACCCATTCCGGGAGTTGAGCCCGTCCGCCTTGTCCTGTGCGGGAATCGTCCCGAAACAGCTCCTGATTGCCGGTGCCGGATGGGATGACGATGCCAGCCTGAACAGGTGGCAAGCGCCGGCACGAAGCGGAGTGGTTTGATTTTGTCACGTTTGTTGACTAATGTCCCGCTGTGGGCGATGAGCCGTGGTGCGACCCGACGTGGCTTTGTACCGGCTTGCGCCATGCGCGGGAAGCATTCACACCGTAGGAGATACGCAGTGATGACCAGAACCTCATCGTCGCCGACGAGCCACCCGGTGTCGCGTCTGTTGGCAGCCGTCCTGGCCATGTCAGGCGCAGCTGCCGCGGTCGCACAACAGCCAGCCGGCGGGCTCGGCCTCGATCAGATCATCGTCACCGCGCAGAAGCGTGAGGAAAAGCTGCAGGACGTGCCGATCGCGGTCGCGGCGTTCACGCCGGAGGCGATCGAACGCGCCGGCGGCACGAACATCACGACGATCAACGGCATAGCGCCGAACATCATCCTGCAGACCGAAGGCCTCGTGCCGAACGTGCCTATCTTCGCCATCCGCGGTATCCAGCACTCGGACCCTGACCCGAACAGCGACCCGAAGATCAGTACGGTGATCGACGGCGTATACGTGCCCTTCGCGGCTGCCTCGATGCTCGACATGTTCGACATCGAGCGCGTTGAAATCCTGCGTGGGCCCCAGGGGACACTGTTCGGCAAGAACAACATCGGCGGCACGATCAGCGTCACGAGTGCGCGGCCCACCGGAGAATTTGGTGGCATGTTGAGCGTAACCGCCGGCGAGAATGGTCTGCAGCACTACAAGTTCAAGGTCAATTCCCCGGCGTTCGGCCCCGACGAGATGTTCTCGGCCAAGCTTGCGGGCGCCTACCGCGAGTACGACGGCTACGCCACGAACATCGTGACCGGTAGCGAACTCAATGGCCAGGAAGTGAAGTCCTGGCGCGGAGCGCTGCTGTTCCAGCCGTCCGAGAACTTCGACAGCACGCTGATCGTCGACTACACGGACGACACCACCGACGGGCCGGCTGGCCACAGCGTCGGTATTCCGGCCATCAGTGGCCAACCCTACAAGGCCGCGCTCGACCTCGACCCGCGCACCACCACCGAGACCATGGGGGTGACGCTCGATAACAACTGGGATGTGCTCGGCGGCACGTTCACGGCCGTGCTCGGTCACCGTGATCTGGAGTACGTGAATATCGGCGACTACGACGGCCGGACAGGTACGCCGGCATTTACCCATGTCATACGCGATTTCGATGGCGACGCACAGAGCGTGGAGCTGCGCTATGCCGCTGCGTGGGGCGAGCGGCTCGATTACGTGGTCGGCCTCTACTACAGCCAGGACGACTGGCAGCAGATCAACACCGTGGACGTCACAGCCACCACCCGCAGCCTGTCGGTGAACAAGCAGGACGGCAGCAGCTATGCCGGCTTCGCTCAGGTGGACTTCCACGCCACCGAGGCCCTGACGCTCACGCTCGGCGGACGCTACACCAAGGATGAGAAGGACTACAGCCTGAACAGTCGTACGCTGAATCCCGTGACAGGCACACCCATCGGCTCGCCCTTCAGCGTGAACCCGAACGACGACTGGAGCAACTTCTCGCCGCGTGTCGCCCTGCAGTACACGATCAGCGATGACATCATGACCTACGCGTCGGTCGCGAAGGGCTACAAGGGCGGCGGCTACAATTCACGCGCCACGCTGCCCGAGCTGGTCGGCCCCTATGACGAGGAGACCGCGACGAGCTACGAAATCGGTCTGAAGAGCGACTGGCTTGACGACCGGCTGCGCGTGAACGGTGCCGTGTTCTACACGGAGTATGAGGACCTGCAGCTCGGGGTGCTGCGTCCCGGTGCCCTGCGCGCCGAGAGCGTCACGACCAATGTCGGCGAAGCGGAAGTTGCCGGATTCGAGCTGGAGATCACGGTGGTGCCGGTGGAGAACCTGCGCCTCGGCCTGAACTACGGCTATCTGAACGCCGATTACAAGAAGTGGTGTGATGATACCAATGGCGTGTCGGCGTACTTTCCCTCTCCGTGTGGTGGCATCGAGCAGCAGATCACGACCCCCGTCACGCTTCCGCCGAACAACTGGCTGATCGGCGAAGACCAGACACATCTCGATATGGCGTCGGCACCAGACAGCAGCGCGAGCGTCGTGGTCGACTACGACCTGCCACTCGGCGCAGCCGGGCTGATCTCGTTTCATGCCGACGGCCGCTACACCGACAAGTACAACACCTGGGGTCGCAACAACGATCCCGACTTCTATCGCGACGACGTCTGGTTGTTCAACGCGCACGTGTCGTACAGCGATGTCGACGACGTCTACCGCGTGACGCTGTATGGTCGTAACCTGACCGACAAGGAAGTGATGTCGGGTGCGGTCGCGACCGGCACGAACCCGATTACCCAGTTCTATCAGCCGCCGCGCGAATGGGGTGCGGAGTTCATCTACAACTTCTGAGCGGCTTCTCCCGGCACCGGATCGGGGTATTCCGAAGGAGCAGATTCGGCCACGACCCTGCGGCTCGCGAACGGGTCGCGGCTGAATCCGCTTCGGTGGTGGGGGCGTCGGCGGGTGGACCGTGGGGTCGGAGCTGGTGGCTGCGGTTCGGCCAACGGGCCTGTGCAAACGGTCTAACCGGGCCCGCCCATGGTGTGGTAGAAATGCCGGGCTATCCCACCGCAAGGTCCCGCGCCCATGGCCAGTTCACTGAATCCCCTCGATCTGTTCGACGTCCGTTCGGAGCTCTCCGAAGAGGAAGCCATGGTGCAGGACTCCGTGGCGCGCTTCGTCGACGACCAGGTGCTGCCGATCATCCGCGAGTGCTTCGAGAAGCACCGCTTCCCGAAGGAACTGATCCCCGGGATTGCTGAACTCGGCCTGTTCGGCAGCAGCATCGACGGTTATGGCTGCGCCGGCCTGAACGCGGTCAGCTACGGGCTGATCTGCCAGGAGCTCGAGCGCGGCGACAGCGGCCTGCGCAGCTTCGTCTCGGTGCAGAGCAGCCTGGTGATGTACCCGATCCACGCCTTCGGCTCCGAGGAGCAGAAGAACCGCTGGCTGCCGCCGATGGCGCGCGGCGAGGCGCTCGGCTGCTTCGGCCTGACCGAGGCGCATGGCGGTTCGGACCCGGGCAGCATGAAGACCTACGCGAAGCGCCAGGGCGGCGACTGGGTGCTCAACGGCTCGAAGATGTGGATCACCAACGGCACCGTCGCCGACGTCGCGGTGGTGTGGGCGCGCACCGACGAGGGCATTCGCGGCTTCCTCGTCGAGCGTGGCACGAAGGGCTTCGACGCGCCGGAGATCGAGAACAAGATGTCGCTGCGCGCCTCGGTCACCTCGGCGCTGTTCTTCGACAACGTGCGCCTGCCTGCATCCAGCATGCTGCCGGGTGTGTCGAGCCTGCGCGGCCCGCTGAGCTGCCTGTCGCAGGCCCGCTACGGCATCAGCTGGGGCCCGATCGGCGCTGCCCAGGCCTGCCTGAAGCAGCTGCTCGAGTACACGGAGACGCGCGAGCTGTTCGGTCGCCCGCTGTCGCACACGCAGCTCATCCAGGCGCGCCTCGCCGACATGGCGCGGCGCATCACCACGGCGCAGCTGCTGGCGCTGCGGCTCGGGCGCCTGAAGGACGCCGGGCGCCTGCACCCCACGCAGATTTCGGTGGCGAAGTGGAACAACGTGCGCATGGCGCTCGACATCGCCCGTGACTGCCGCGACATGCTCGGTGGCGCCGGCATCAGCGCCGAGTACGTCCCGGTGCGCCACATGCTCAACCTCGAGAGCGTGATCACCTACGAGGGCACGGAGTCCGTGCACCAGCTCGTGGTCGGCAAGGAGCTGACCGGCGTCAGCGCGTTCTGAGCGCGGCCTGGTCGTCGCGCAGCCGCGAGGCGGCACGCAGCGCGAGCGCGTGGATGGTGTAGGTCGAGTTCACGGCTGAACTGGTCGGGAACAGGCCGCCACCGCCGATGAAGAGGTTCTCGACGTCGTGCGCGCGGCCGTAGCCGTCGGTCACCGAGGCGGCCGGATCCTTCCCCATGATCGTGCCGCCCATCAGGTGCTGGGCGACCTTCGGGCCGTGCCAGACCTCGGTGGCACCGGCGGCCTTCATGATGCGCTCGCCCTCGGTGACGGCCTCACGCCACAGGCCGAGCCCGTCGGGACTCGTCCGGTAGTGGATGCGCGCGAGGCGCAGGCCATGGGCATCGCGCCGCTCGTCGAGTTCGATGCGGTTCTCCGCCAGCGGCATGTCCTCGCACACCGCCACCATCTGCCCGAGCCCGCGCGCGGCGCGCTGCATGAAGCGCTCGAGGTCGCGGTGGAAGAGGTCGGCCCGTGACATGGCGATGCCGAGCAGGTCGTTCGGCTTGAGCGCCATCGCCGCTTCGTACTGGCGGCTGCCGAAGGCACCCTCGCGACCGGTCTTGGCCCAGTGCTCGTGGCTGATGATCTGTCCGCCGCTGAGGCCCATGTAGTTCTGCAGGTCCGCGTCGAACAGGCCGAAGGTGAACACCGACGGGTGGCAGGTGAGGTAGCGGCCCACGGTGCCGCTCGAGTTGGCGAGTCCTGCGGGGTGGCGCTCGCCCGCCGAGTTGAGCAGGATCCTGACGTTCTCCACGCCGAAGGCCGCCAGCACGACGACGTCGGCGCCGAGTTCCCGGCGCGAGCCCTTGTCGTCCACGTACTCGACCCCGGTCGCGCGCCGTCCGCCGGCGTCGGTCAGCACGCGCGTGACGTGGCAGCCCGGCTGCAGGCGCGCGCCGGCGGCGGTGGCGCGCGGCAGGTAGGTGGCGAGCGGATTGGCGAGCGCACCGGTCGGGCAGCCAGCCTCGCACCAGCCGTCCCAGATGCATGGCGGACGGCCTTTGTAGGGGCGGGTCAGCACGGCCACCGGTATCGGCGCCACGCGCAGGCCGCTCGCGGTGAAGCCTTTCGCCAACACTTCTCCCTGCGCGAAGCGCGGCACCGGCGGCAACGGGTACGGCGCACCCGGCGGGCGCCAGACCTCGGCGGCTGCGTCGCCGGCGATGCCGACGTCGTCCTGTACCCGGTCGTACCAGGGCTGCAGGTCGGCGTAGTCGAGCGGCCAGTCGAGGCCCTTGCCGAAGGTCGAGCGCAGCTTGAAGTCGTCGGCGTGCATCCGCGGCCAGACCGCAAAATGATGCGCGGCGGCTCCGCCGTAGCCGCGGCCCGCGTTGAGGTTGAACCACACCGGGTCGCGCGTGGTCTCGGCGACGTGCGGCACGGCCCACTTCAGCCGCCGCGCCCAGAGCTGGGAGCTGTAGAAGTCTTCCAGGCGCCGGACCGGACCGGTCTCGAGCACCCGCACGTCGCGGCCGGCCTCGGCGAGTACGGCGGCGAACACGCTGCCCGCCGCGCCGGCACCGACGATCACGACTTGCGCGTGGTCGCGTGCCATCGCCGGGTCACCAGGGCCGTGGCGGCAGGATGTGCGGCATGTAGGGGACGCCGAGGCGGCGGAAACCCTCGACCGTGCCGTACACCACGTCCACCGCGTCGCTGCGGATCACGAGGTAACCGAGCTCTGCCGGTGGCCCGGACCAGCCCCGCGGGGTGCCGGCACCGAGTTCGCGCACCAGGGCCACGGCCTCGGCTTCGCCGAGTGCCGCGAAGGCACGCTGGTGACGCTCTGCGCTCAGGGATTCCAGGCCGGCGAGGGTGCCGGCATAGAACGGCAGGTACGGCGGCTCGATGTTGAAGTAGCGCGTGACCAGCAGGCAGTCGTTGGGGTCGGCGGCGAGCTGGCTGTCGACGAAGTGCGCGAGGCCGGCTTCGGCCGCACCCGGCACCAGGATCTCGCCGAAGGCCTCGAGCGTGCGGGTCTGCGCCGCGTCGAGTACCTGCAGGTCGGCGCCGCGGGAGCGGGCCTCGGCCGGGGTGAGCCACAGCCGTGCCCCGCCCACCGTGAACAGCAGGCAGCCGGCACGAACGAGGAACTGGCGGCGATCCTGGGCCATGCTTGCTTTTTTGGCAAAGTCAGCCAGATTATTCAGCATTGACGGGCGGCTGGCCAGATCGTGCAGAACACGGATTCCAAAGACCCCCACATCATCGCCGGCTGGCTCAACGCCGTGGCCCAGGCCCTCGACGCGCGCCACCTGGACAGCAAGGCGATCTTCGCCGGCGCCGGAATCGACCTGGTCGCCGCGCGCAACCCGATCGCGCGCTTCCCGGCGGCGGCGATGACGCGGGTCTACGAACTCGCCCAATCCGCCACGGATGACCCGGCCTTTGGCCTGTCGATCGCCGAGTATGTCCACCCGACGTCGCTGCACGCGCTGGGGTTCTCCTTGCTGGCAAGCAGCACACTCGATTCCTTCTGCCGGCGCGTGGTGCGCTATTTCCGCCTCGTGTCCACCAACGCCGAGTGCCAGATGGAACGTACCGCCAGCGAATACCGCCTGGTGATGATGCCGACCATCGACCGCGACCAGTACTGCCCGCAGGATGCCTGGGTGGCGACCCTGGTGCGCTTCATCCGCGAAATCTATCAGCCGGATTTCGCTCCGCAGGCCGTCGGACTGCGCCGACCGCGGCCGCGGCATAAGGTGCAGCAGTTCGAACGCTTCTTCGGCACCGAGGTGCAGTTCGGCTGCGAGGACAACCGCGTGGTGTTCGATCCGCGCGACATGGAGATCGAGCTGCCCGCAGCCAACGCGGAGCTCGCGCGGCAGAATGACCAGGTGGTGGTGTCCCTGATCGCGCGCATGGATCGCGACGACATCATCGCCCGCGTGCGCGCCCTGTTCGTCGAGCTGTTGCCGTCCGGTGAATGCGACAAGGAGAAGGTCGCCGCCCAGCTCAACATGAGCGAGCGCTCCCTGCAGAGCAAGCTCGCCGCCCGCAATACGAGCTACCGCAACCTGCTCAACGAGACCCGCCAGGAACTCGCCGTGCAGTACATCAGCCAGGGGCTGCATTCGGTGAGCGAGGTCACCTACCTGCTCGGCTTTGCCGACATCAGCAGCTTCTCGCGCGCGTTTCGCAGCTGGTCGGGCGTGTCCCCGAGCGAGTACCGCAACCGCTCGCTGGGGAAGCAGAACGGGGCGAAGAAAGCGAGCGCGGAGTGAGTGGGGGTTGCGGCTGATCCGGCCGGGATAGTCGGGGCTGGCGCCCCTCCCACAGCCGTCACGTCGCCGCCCTGTGGGAGCGGCGCCAGCCGCGAACTCCCGTCTTGCTTCACCCGACCTTCGGCAGGTGGCTGAGCGACTCGCGGATGGCTTCGGTCGGGTACTCGTAATCCTGCAGCTCGCCGGCGAAGTAGCGGTCGTAGGAGCTCATGTCGAAGTGCCCGTGGCCGGAGAGGTTGAAGAGCAGCGTCTTCGCCTCGCCGGTCTTCGTGCACTCGCGCGCGGCGCGCAGCGTGGCGGCGATGGCGTGGGCGGACTCGGGCGCCGGGATGATGCCCTCGGTGCGGGCGAACAGGATGCCGGCCTCGAAGGTCTCGAGCTGCGGGATGGCCAGGGCGTCGACGAGCCCGGCGTCGACGAGCTGACTGATCAACGGCGAGGCGCCGTGGTAGCGCAGACCACCGGCATGGATGCCGGGCGGCACGAAGTCGTGGCCGAGGGTGTGCATCTTGAGCAGCGGTGTGAGGCCGGTGGCGTCGCCAAAGTCGTAGGCGTAGACGCCCTTGGTGAGGGTCGGGCAGGAAGTCGGCTCGACCGCGACCAGGCGCACCGCCCGCCCGGCCGCCTTGTCGGCGAAGAACGGGAAGGCGATGCCGGCGAAATTCGAGCCGCCGCCGCAGGAGGCGAACACCATGTCCGGGTAGTCGCCGGCCATTTCCATCTGCTTGCGCGACTCCAGACCGATCACCGTCTGGTGCAGCATGACGTGGTTCAGCACCGAGCCGAGCGCGTAGTTGGTGTCGGAGCGCCCGGCCGCTTCCTCCACGGCCTCGGAGATGGCGATGCCGAGCGAGCCCGGGGTATCCGGGTGCTGCTCGAGGATCTGGCGGCCGGCGTTGGTCAGCGTGGTCGGGCTGGCGAACACCTCGGCACCCCAGGTCTGCATCATCGAGCGCCGGTAGGGCTTCTGCTGGTAGCTCACCTTGACCATGTAGACGCGCACTTCCAGGCCGAGCAGGCGCCCGGCTAGGGCGAGCGAGCAGCCCCACTGGCCAGCGCCGGTCTCGGTCGCCAGCCGCTTTACGCCGACCAGCTTGTTGTAGTACGCCTGCGGGATCGAGGTGTTGGGCTTGTGCGAGCCGGCGGGACTCACCGACTCGTTCTTGTAGTAGATGTGCGCCGGCGTGCCGAGCGCCTGTTCGAGGCGGAAGGCGCGATGCAGCGGCGTCGGCCGCCACAGGCGCAGGATGTCGCGCACCGGCTCGGGGATGGCGATCCAGCGCTCGGCGCTGACTTCCTGCTCGATGAGGCCAGGCGGGAAAATCGCCGCCAGCGCCTCGAGCCCGACCGGCTTGCCGTCCGGGCCGAGCGGCGGCGGCGGCGGGCTCGGCAGGTCGGCCACCACGTTGTACCAGTGCGTGGGCAGGTCGGCTTCGGTCAGCAGGAACTTGGTCGTCATCGGGCGCTCCGCGCGTCGTTCTTCTCGGGTCTGGCCGCGCCACGGGGGTGCGGATCGGGCGCCAGAGGATACCCCAGACCGGCGCGGGCCGGGTGGCTGCATCGTGCGGTGCGGCAGGCGATTGCCGCTTCGGGCAGCCCGGGCGGGTGTACGGTAGGGGTCCGGTACCGGACAGGACGCGGGAGGCAGTGGCCATGGCGCTGAAATTCAGCATCGGGTTGCAGGGCAGTTACCCGATCCGCGACTACATCGCCAAGGCGCAGAAGATCGAGCGCTACGGCTTCGACGAGATCCACGTCTACGACGACCTGATGTTCAAGCCGACCTGGCCGCTGCTGACCCTGATCGGCGAGCACACGGAGCGCATCCAGGTCGGCCCCGGGATCATCACGCCGCAGATCGTCCATCCCTGCTACCACGCCGGCAACCTGGCCGAACTCGACGAACTCACCGGCGGCCGCGCGGTCTGCGGCATCGCCCGCGGCGCCTTCTGGGAGCTGCTCGGCATCGAGCGCCAGGCGCGTCCCGTGACGATGGTGCGCGAGGCCATCGCCCTCATCCGCCGCCTGCTCGCCGGCGACCGCACGCCGTTCCACGGCCAGTGCTTCACGGCCACGGCGGAGCTGTTCTTCCGCTTCCAGCCGCTGCGCCGGGAGGTCCCGATCTTCATCGGCACCTGGGGCCCGCAGATGTGCCAGCTCGCCGGCGAGGTGGCGAGCGGGGTGAAATCCGACGGCCTGTGGAACCCGGACTACGTGCGCATCCTGCGCGAGAACGTCGCCATTGGCGCGGCCCGCGCCGGGCGCGACCCGGCCGCGGTGGAGATCATCGCCGGGCCGCTGTGCGCGATCGCAGCCGACCGCGAGCGCGCGCGCGAAGCGGCACGCCGCGTGCTCGCGGTGTACCTGCCGTACCTGCACCCGATGACCGAGGTCGCCGGCATCCCGGCGGAGGAGATCCGTCAGGTACGCGCGGCCGCTGCGGTGGGTGACTTCGCGGGTGGCGCACGCGCGGTATCCGACCGCGCGGTGCGTTACTGCTCGGTGACCGGCCGGCCCGAGGACGTGATCCCGCAGATCGAGGCCATGGCCGCTGCCGGGGTCACGCACGTGGCCTTCGGCCACCCGCTCGGGCCCGACTTCGACGAGGCGCTCGACCTGCTCGGCCGCGAAGTGCTGCCGCACTTCCGCGGCCGCTGAGGCCGTTCAGCCGCAGGAACCGCCCGAGCAGCAGCTGCCGCTCTTCGGCGCGGCCGGGGCTTCGGCGCCGGCGAGCTTGCCGATGCGCACGCGCCAGATGGCCGGCCCGGACTCGAGGTAATCCCAGGTGAAACGCCCGGCGGTGACCGCCTGGAACTGCGCGTACAGCGGCCGCGGGTCGTGGTCGTTGACGAGCTGCAGGGCTTCGCCGGGCTTCAGCTCGTTGAAGCGGCCGAAGATCAGCGGGTGACGCTGGAACGGCGCGATCTCGCGCACGTCGATGGTGGTGGCAATGGGCTGGGACATGGAGATTCCTCGGGTACTCGCGGCGCCGGCCGCTCACGAAAAAAAGCACCGGAAAGACATACTTCCGATGCACCTTCCAATCTAGCATCGGCCACGGGCGAGCACAACGCGGGAAAACCGAGACACCGGCTCAGGCAGCCGTGGCGAGCCGGCGTCGCTGCGCGTGGTACAGCCGTACCGCCCGCACCAGGTTCCAGCCGAGGGTGGCGAAAGCGCCGATCCAGCAGATCCCGGCCAGTCGCAGCAGCGCGGGAACCGCCAGCCCGGCCACGAGCACCGCCAGCGCCAGCGCGAAACTCCCGAGTTGCAGCCTGGCCCGGGGCTCGGGCAGCACCGCGTGCATGTCGGGTGGGACGAAGCGCCCGGGCGCTGCCGGCGTGGCCGCCAGCTGCTGCTGCAGGTGCAGCCAGACCAGGAACGGCACGATCTTGAGCAGCATGCCGTTGATGACCGCGAGCGCGAAGCCGGCCACGAAGAGCACCGCCGGGGCGAGTCCCAGGCGTGGCGGCAGCGGCACGACCAGGCTGGCGAGACCGGCGAGCGCGGCGGCCGCGAGCCCGACCATGGCGAGCGTCCAGAAGTTGAGGCTCGCATCCCGGCGCCTGCGCCGGCGTCGGGCGAGCAGCACCAGCGTCTGCACCGCGAAGCCGGCACAGGCGAGAGCGAGGCCCGTCGTCGCAGGCCAGGTCACCCGACCGGCGAGCGACGCCGCGGTCAGCCAGGCGAGGAGCAGCCACATGACCGGCGCCAGCGCACGGCGCAGCCACGGCGGGTACTCGGTGGTCACCTGGAACATCGGCACCACCTGCCAGGCGACCACCGCGACCAGCAGGGTCACCCAGCCGAGCAGGGCCCAGGCGAGGTGCAGGTCGGTGAACGCTGCGCGTGCCAGCGGCAGCGTGGACCAGCCGTGGCCGAGTGCGAGGATGAGCCCGAGTGCCGTCGCTACGGCGAGCCCGGACAGGGCCCAGCGCATGCCGCGCACGCTGTCGTGCCGGCGCGGGGCCCGCGCCAGGCCGGTGCCGACCACGGCGAGCAGCAGGCCGAGCGCCCCACCGAGCAGCGGCACCGCCAGCCGGAACGCCACCGTGTCTGCACCGAGGAAGCCTGCGGCGAGCGCCGCGGTACCGGCCACGAGCAGGGCGTGGCAGGCACCGCCGATCAGCCGCGCCCGCACGATGCGCACGCCGGCCAGCACGGGGAGCAGCTGGAACAGCGCCCCGCACATCACCATGGTCAGCACGCCGAGACCGAGGAGGTGCGCCAGTGCCAGCGCGGGCGGCGTCCAGCGCGAGGCGAACGCTGCCGGGCCGGCCCAGGCCAGCACACCGCCGGCCGCGATGCCGAAGACCGGCGCGGTGAGGAAGAAGCGCAGCGGCACCGACAGCGGTGGTGCCTGCTCGAGGGAGAGCGCTGCGGTCATGCGTCGTCCGGCGTGGCCTGGCCGTCGCCGTGCCGCCAGACCAGCAGTTCGCAGCGATCCGGCGCCAGTGCCGTGACCTGCCAGGCGTAGCCGCGCTGCTCGAGCAGCGGGTAGAGCGGCAGCGGCTCGTGCGGCAGCAGTGCGCGCAGCCGGGCACCCGGGGCGAGCCGCGCGAGCTCGTCGAGGATGCGCGTCATCGGCTCGGGAGGTGGCAGGCCGCGCAGGTCGAGGCTGATCCCGGGCGCGGCCATCGGCGCTCAGGCCGCCTGCATGCGCCCGATGATTGCGCCGGCGTCGCCGCCGAGTGCGCGGTCGCACATCGGGTAGAGCATGTGCTCTTCCTTCATGTTGTGCTGCTGGATCAGGATCAGCAGCGTTTCGGCGGCACCGAGGTAACCTTCCAGCGCGCCGCTGTCGAGTGCCTGCTGCATCTGCGTGAACAGACCACGCATCTGGCCGTGCTCCATGCGCATCACCGCTGTCGGGCCGGCGGTCATGCCTGTCGCCGCCTCGAAGTCGGGGAACAGCACGTTTTCCTCCATGCCGAGGTGGTGCAGCAGGGCAGCTTCGAACGCGGCATGTGCCTGCTGCGTGCGCGAGAGGTCCCCGCCGCTGGCAGCGGCCTCCGCGACGGCAAACAGTTCGTCACATTCGCGATGGCTTCGGGTCATGAACTCGCCGATCATTCTCGCATCCTCGACAGCAACAGCAGTCAGGCGGCCACGATGGCGGCGACGCCGTGCGTCGTCGCTGCCGCAGGTCCGGCGCCGGCTCTGGCGCCGCCCGCCGGCATCATCGACAATGCGCGGTCCGTTGCCGGTCCCGTCGCAGGCCATCGTGTCACGGTGAGGTGATGATAACGCGCACGCCCACGGTCCTGTTCAGCTACGCCTTCCGCCCCTTCTTCCTGGCGGCCGGCGGATACGCCGTGGTGGCGCTCGCGCTTTGGGCCGCGGGGTTTCACGGCCTGCGCTGGCCGCTCGCGCCGGCTGCGATCACGCCGGCCTGGCATGCGCATGAGCTCACGATCGGCTTCGCTGCCGCGGTGGTCGCCGGTTTCCTGCTGACCGCGGTGGCGACCTGGACGGGGCGACCGCCGCTGCGCGGCGCGCCGGTCGCCGCTCTTGCGGCCGCCTGGCTCACCGGGCGCATCGCGGGTTCTTTCGGTGGCGCACTGCCGCCACTCGCCCTCGCGCTGCTCGATCTGCTGTTTCCGGTGCTCCTCGCCAGCTTCGCCACGCGCGAGATCGTGCTCGGCGCGAGCCGGCGCAACTACGGCATCGCGGCGATCACCTGGGCGCTGGCGCTGCTCACGACGCTCTACCACCTCGGTGCCGCGGGGCTCGTCGCCGGCGGCGACTGGCTGGCTGTGACGCTGTCCGTGCACCTGCTCGCGCTCCTGGTGGTCGTGATCGGCGGGCGCGTGATACCGCTGTTCACCGCGAACTGGCTGCGCCTGCGTGGCGACACCGCCGGCCCGGCGCCGTGGACCTGGATCGATTCCGCCGGACTCGCGTTGCTGCCGGTCGCCGCCGTTGCCGACACCGCTGCTCCGGGCAGCGCCTTCGCCGCCGTTGCCTGCCTGCTGGCCGGCGGCGCCAACGCCTGGCGGCTGGCCCGCTGGCGCGGGCTGGAGACCGGCGCCAATCCGTTGCTCTGGGTGCTGCACGCCGCGTTTGCGGCGCTGTGCGCCGGCTACCTCCTGCTCGGCGCCACGGCGCTCGGCCTGCCGCTCGCGCGCAGCGCGGCGCTGCACCTCGTCACCGTCGGCGGCATCGCCGGCACGATCCTCGCCATGATGACCCGCGTGGCGCTCGGCCACACCGGCCGTCCGCTCGCCGTCTCGCGCCCGATCGTGGTCGCCTATGGCCTGCTTGGCGCTGCGGCACTCGCCCGCAGCCTGGGCCTGGCGCTGCCCGGCGCCTACCTGCCGATGATCGACACGGCGGCGCTGCTCTGGATCGCGGCGTTCACGCTGTTCCTGTGGGTGTATGCGCCGATCCTCCTGCGGCCGCGACCGGACCAGCCGATGTGACGGGCCTGCACCCGATTTTTTCCACCCCCAGCACGGAGCACCCAGCCCATGGCCACCAGGAAACTCGATGAGAAAGCCGCTCTTGCGAAGCTGAACAAGATCCTCGAGGCCGAACTCGCCGGCGTGGTGCGCTACACGCACTACTCGTTCATGGTGTTCGGTTACAACCGCATCCCGATCATCCACTGGCTGGAGTCGCAGGCGAACGAGTCGCTGGCGCACGCGCGCCGGGCGGGCGAGCTGATCACCCACTTCGGCGGCCAGCCGTCGCTCGCCGTCGGGCTGCTGCTGAAGAGCCAGAAGAACGACGTCGGCGCGATCCTGCGCGAGGCCCTCGAGCACGAGCGCGGCGCGCAGGCGCTGTATCGCGAGCTGGCGGCGCTCGCGGCGGGTCGGTCGATCATCCTCGAGGAGTTCGCCCGCGAGCAGATCGCCGCCGAGGAGCTGCACGCCGGGGAGATCGAGAAGATGCTGCGCCGGCCTGGCTGAGGGA
Source organism: Pseudomonadota bacterium (assembly GCA_963205295.1). Taxonomy (GTDB): domain Bacteria; phylum Pseudomonadota; class Gammaproteobacteria; order Steroidobacterales; genus QUBU01. The sequence continues at coordinate 17,587 of CAUJIY010000026.1, read as the reverse complement.
TACGCCCGCCCCGGCCGTCCGGTCCGTGCTGCGTTTCACCCTGCAGCGGCTGCTCACCGGCATCCCCGCGTTGCTGGTGCTGGTGGCGCTCGCGTTCTTCCTCATCCGCGCCGCGCCGGGCGGGCCGTTCGACACCGAGCGGCAGCTGTCGCCGGAGATCGAGGCCAACCTGCGCCGGGCCTACCATCTCGACGAACCGCTGCCGCTGCAGTTCGCCCGCTACCTCGGCAACTTGGCGCGCGGGGATTTCGGCCCGTCGTTCCAGTACCGTGACTTCACCGTGACCGAGCTGATCGGCGCCGGCTTCCCGGTGTCGCTGCGCGTCGGCGGGCTGGCGATGCTGCTCGCGGTGCTGGTCGGTGTGGCTGCGGGCGCCTTCGCGGCGCTGCGCCAGAACCGCTTCGCCGACCACGCGGTGATGGCGGCGGCGATGACGGGCATCTCGATCCCGAATTTCGTGATGGCGCCGCTGCTGGTGCTCGGCGTGGCGGTCGGTCTCGGCTGGCTGCCCGCCGGCGGCTACGGCGACGGTGGCTGGCGCCACCTGCTGCTGCCGGTGGTGACGCTGGCGCTGCCGCAGATCGCCTACCTCGCCCGGCTCACGCGCGCCAGCATGATCGAGGTGCTGCGCAGCCCCTACATCCGCACCGCGCGCGCGCAGGGACTGCCGCCGCGCACGATCATCCTGCGCCACGCGCTCAAGCCTGCGCTGCTGCCGGTCGTGTCCTACCTCGGCCCGGCGACGGCGGCGCTCATCACCGGCTCGGTGGTGATCGAGCAGATCTTCGGGCTGCCGGGCATCGGGCGCTTCTTCGTCAACGGTGCGCTCAACCGCGACTACACCCTCGTGATGGGCGTGGTGGTGTTCTACGGTGCCCTGATCCTCGCGTTCAATTTCCTGGTCGACCTGGTGTACGGCTTCCTCGACCCGCGGATCCGGCACGACACATGAGCGAACCGGTGTCCGACGAGGCCCCCCGCAGCCTGTGGAGCGACGCGCGCGCGGCGCTGCGCCACAACCGCGCGGCCACCGGTGCGGGCATCGTGCTGGCGCTGATGACGCTCGCCGTGCTGGTGCTGCCGGCGCTGCTGCCATTCAGCTACGAGCAGACCGACTGGGACCACATCGCCGCGGGTCCGTCGCTCGCCAGCGGCCACCTGCTCGGCACCGATGCCCTCGGCCGCGACCTGCTGGTGCGCACGCTCTGGGGCGGCCGGGTGTCGCTGCTGGTGGCGCTGGTCGCCACGGCGGTGAGCCTCGTAATCGGCGTGACCTGGGGCGCGATCGCCGGCTACGCCGGCGGGCGCATCGACCAGGTGATGATGCGCATCGTCGACATCCTCTATGCGCTGCCGTTCATGTTCCTGGTGATCCTGCTGATGGTGCTGTTCGGCAGGAACCTGGTGCTGATCTTCGTCGCCATCGGCGCCATCAACTGGCTCGACATGGCGCGCATCGTCCGCGGCCAGACGCTGTCGCTCAGGAACCGCGAATTCGTCGAGGCGGCACGCGCCGGCGGCGTGCCGGCGGCGCGCATCGTCCGGCGCCACATCGTGCCGAACCTGCTCGGTGTGGTCGTCGTCTACGTGACGCTGACGATCCCGCACGTGATCCTGGTCGAGTCCTTCCTGAGCTTCCTCGGCCTTGGCGTGCAGGAGCCGATGACCTCCTGGGGTGCGCTGGTCAACGAAGGCGCGCAGGAGCTCGAGACCTCGTGGTGGATGATTTTCTTCCCGGGGCTGTTCCTGGCGACGACGCTGTTCTGCTGCAATTTCCTCGGCGACGGCCTGCGCGATGCGCTCGACCCGCGTGACCGGAGCGGGCGGTGAGCGCGCCGCTGCTCGCGGTCGAAGGCCTCGACGTCGAATTCGCCACGCCTGCCGGGACCGTGCACGCGGTGCGTGGCCTCGGCTTCGCACTGCAGCCGGGCGAGACGCTCGGCATCGTCGGCGAGTCGGGTTCCGGCAAGAGCCAGGCGATGCTGGCGCTGCTTGGCCTGCTCGCCGCCAACGGCCGCGCGCAGGGTCGGGCGCTGTTCGAGGGCGCCGACCTGCTCGCGCTCGACGAACCGGCGCTCGAGCGCGTCCGCGGTTCGCGCATCGCCATGGTCTTCCAGGACCCGATGACCTCGCTCAACCCGTATCTCGCCGTCGGCCGGCAGATGGGCCTGGTGCTCGCCGCGCACCGCGGCGTGTCCGGGGCGGCGGCCCGGCGCGAGTGCGCGGCGGCGCTCGAAGCGGTCGGCATTCCGGAACCGGCCCATCGGCTCGGCCGGTATCCGCACGAGCTGTCCGGCGGCATGCGCCAGCGCGTGATGATCGCCACGGCCCTGCTCTGCCGCCCGGCGCTGCTCATCGCCGACGAGCCGACCACGGCGCTCGATGTCACCGTGCAGTCGCAGATCCTGGCGCTGATGCAGGAGCTGCGCACCCGCTACGGCACGGCGATCGTGCTCATCACCCACGACCTCGCGGTGGTCGCCGGCGTGGCCGACCGCATCCTCGTCATGCAGCAGGGCGCGTGCCGGGAGGAAGGCCCGGCGGAAGCGATCTTTCGTACCCCGCAGCATCCGTACACGCGCGCATTGCTCGCGGCCGTGCCGCGGCTGGACCGCCCGGCCACGCCGCTGCCACCGCCGCGCGTGCAGGGCGGTGCGCCACTGCTCGCCGCCGAGGCGCTGCGTGTCGAGTTCCCGGTGACGGAAGGGCGGCTGGCCGGGCGCCGGCGGCGGCTGCGCGCGGTGGCGGACGTCAGCTTCGCCCTGGCTCCCGGCGAGATCCTCGGCGTGGTCGGTGAGTCCGGCTGCGGCAAGTCCACGCTCGGGCGGGCGCTGCTCGCGCTGGTACCGGTCGCCGGTGGCCGCGTCAGTTTCCTCGGCCGCGACCTGACCGCACTCGCCCACGCCGAGCTGCAGGCGCTGCGCCGCGACCTGCAGGTGGTGTTCCAGGATCCGCTCGCCTCGCTCGACCCGCGCATGACGGTGCGCGACATCGTCGCCGAGCCGCTCGATACCTTCGAGCCGCGACTCGACGAGGCGATGCGCACCAATCGGGTGGCGGAGATGCTGACGCGCGTCGGGCTCGACCCGTCGCACATGAACCGCTATCCGCACCAGTTCTCGGGCGGACAGTGCCAGCGCGTGGCGATCGCGCGGGCCCTGATCATGCGGCCGCGCGTGGTGGTCTGCGACGAGGCGGTGAGCGCCCTCGACGTCTCGGTGCGCGCGCAGATCCTGCGGTTGCTGCTCGAGCTGCGCCGGCTGCTCGACCTGTCGCTGGTGTTCATCGGCCACGATCTCGCCGTGATCCGCCAGGTGAGCCAGCGCGTGATGGTGATGTACCTCGGCCGGGTCATGGAGATCGCGCCGGCCGAGGAACTGTTCGGCGCGCCGCGCCACCCCTACACGCGCGCGCTGCTCGCCGCTGCTCCGCTGCCGGACCCGGCGCTCGAGCGCGGGCGTCTGCGCGCCGGGCTGCCCGGCGAGCCGCCATCGCCGCTCGCTCCGCCCTCCGGCTGCGTGTTCCGCACGCGCTGCGTCTGGGCGCTGGCGCGTTGTGCCGAGCAGGTCCCTCCGCTCGTGCGGGACGGTGCGGGGGAGGTCGCCTGCCTGCGCGCGGGCGAGATCTGAAGCGCCCCGCGGGACCCCCACCCTGTAGGAGCGACGCCAGTCGCGACTGACCAATGGTCGGGGCTGGCGCCCATCCCACAGGGTTGCGTCAGGGCGTGGCGATGTCGAAGGTCGCCTCGACGCGGGCCTCGAATTCCAGGCTGCCCGGGGTGTAGCTGGCGGCACCGGCATCCATCGCTTCGGCGGCCATCGCGGCCTTCATCATCGGCATCGGCATGGGCGGCGGTGGGGCGGCGTCGCCGGCCGTGAGCACGCGCAGGCCGCCGAGCTTCACCCCGAGGGTCTCGGCGATGGCGCGCGCATTGGCCTCGGCGTCCTTCGCCGCGGCGGCGAGTGCCTGGCGATTCAGCTCGCGCCGGCGCGTGCTGTCGAGCACCGGCGGGGAGACGTTGTTGACGCCGGCCTGCACGGCCCCCTCGATCAGCGCACCCAGCTGGTCGAGGTCGGTGACCTCGACCTCGAGCTGGCGCTGCACCAGGTAGCCGATCAACACCTGCCGGCCGGCCGGCTGGTCCCAGCGATACTCCGGATTGACCACGGCACTGGTGGTGCGCACCCGCTTCGGGTCGATGCGCAGCTGTCGCGTCAGGGCGAGGAACTTCTCGACCACGGCCACGGCGTCGGCGCGTGCGCGGTCCATGCTGGGATTGGATTTCTGCACCGTGAGCTGCACGCGGGCCTTGTCGGGCTCGCCGGTCACCGAGCCGGTGCCCGCAACGGAGATCGAGCGCGGGAGCGTCAGTGCCGGCATCGGCGCGGGCTGGGCCGCGGCGGCGGCGCTGGCGAGCAGGGCGGTGGCGAGCAGGGCGAAGTGACGATGCAGCATGGCAGGACTCCTGGAGGCGATGTGGCGGGCCGGTCCGGACCGTGGCCGGCGCGACGGCGGGGACCACGCCGCGGCTGGCAATCACCGGGCGGCCACACTAACATACCGGCGCTGCGTGGCGGTCCGCGGGGGAGCGCCAGATGCCTGAATCCGAGGGTGTTTTGCATGGTCCGTCACCTGTTGACTGCCACGGCGCTGGCGCTTGCCGGCTTTGCTTCCGGCGCGTTCGCGGCCGGTGACCCCGCCAAGGGTGCCGCCCTGGCGACGACCTGCATGGGCTGTCACGGTATCGACGGCTATCGCAATGCCTATCCCTCCTACCGGGTGCCGAAGCTCGGCGGCCAGAAGGCCGACTACATCGTGATCGCGCTGCAGGGCTACCGCGCCGGCACGCGCCCGCACCCGACCATGCGCGCCCAGGCGGCTTCGCTCTCCGACCAGGACATGCAGGACCTTGCCGCCTGGTTCGCGAGCCAGGGCGAACCGCACACGGGCAGCGCCGCGGCAGCGGGGCCCGGCAAGGACAAAGCCGCCGTGTGCACCGCCTGCCACGGCGAAGCCGGCATCAGCAGCGCACCGATGTGGCCGAACCTCGCCGGCCAGCACCGCGACTATCTCGCGCAGGCCATCGAGCGCTACCGCGACAAGGCGCGCCAGGACCCGGTGATGCAGGGCCAGGTGGCGGCCCTGACCGACCAGGACATCACCGAGCTGGCAGCCTACTTCTCCGCCCAGCCCGGCCTGTTCACGACGCACCTGAAGAACTGAAGCCGGCAGCTGCCGGGCGACCGGCAGCGTCGCGGCGTCGAGCCCGGCGATGCCTCGACGCGGTATCCTCTGCGCCATGCAGCACTTCCAGGCCTTCCGCGTCCACCTCGAGCAGGAGCGCATCGCCGCCCGGCTCGAGCGCATTTCCCTCGACGATCTCTCACCCGGCGAGGTGGTGATCCGCGCCGCCTGGTCGGGCATCAACTACAAGGATGCCCTGGCGGCGACCGGCAAGGGCCGGATCCTGCGCCGCTATCCGTTGGTGGCGGGCATCGATGTCGCCGGCACGGTGGAGTCTTCCACCGATCCCGGGCTGCGCCCGGGCGACCCGGTGGCGGTGATCAGCGGCGGGCTCAGCGAAACCCGCGACGGCGGCTACGCCGAGTTCGTGCGCGTCCCGGCCGATCTCGTGACGCCGTTGCCGGCCGGCCTGTCGCTGCGCGAGGCGATGGCGATCGGCACCGCGGGGTTCACCGCCGCACTCGCCCTGCACCGCATGGAGCAGAACGGCCAGTGCCCTGCGCTCGGCCCGATCGCGGTGACCGGGGCCACGGGCGGTGTCGGCAGCGTGGCTATCGACATCTTCAGCCGCCGCGGCTACGCCGTGACCGCGCTCACCCAGAAGGCCGGCGCCGAGGAGTACCTGCAGGCGCTCGGTGCCACCAGCGTGCAGCGCGTCGCCGAACTCACCCTCGGCACGAAACCGCTCGAGAAGGCGCAGTGGGGCGGGGCGGTCGACAACGTCGGCGGCGATCTGCTCGCCTGGCTGACGCGCACGGTGGTCCCGCTCGGCAACATCGCCAGCATCGGGCTGGCCGGCGGGCCCGAACTGCACACCACGGTCATGCCCTTCATCCTGCGCGGCGTGAGCCTGCTCGGCATCAACACCCCGGAGGTGCCGCGCGCACTGCGGCTCAAGGTGTGGGAACGGCTCGGCGGTGAACTGCGACCCGCACACCTCGACCGCATCGTCACCCGCGAGGTTGCGCTCGGCGAGCTGCCGGCCTGCTTCGACGCCTACATCGCCGGTGGCATCACCGGGCGCACGCTGGTGCGCCTCTGACGGTGCCGGATCCGGTGCCCGGCGACGACCCCGCGCTGGCCGCGGCATTCACCCGCTATCTCGAACTGCTGCAGCAGTGGAACCGGGCCTATAACCTGACGAGCATCACCGGCCTCGACGACATGACCGTGCGCCACATCCGCGACTCGCTCAGCGTGCAGCCGTTCCTCGCCGGCGCGACCGTACTCGACGCCGGCAGCGGTGCGGGCCTGCCCGGCATCCCACTCGCACTGGCCGAGCCTGCCCGGCGCTTCACGCTGGTCGATTCGGTCGGCAAGAAGGTGCGTTTCCTGCGCCAGGCGATCGCCGAGCTGCGGCTCGCCAACGTCACTGCCGTACAGGCCCGCCTCGAGGACTGGCAGCCGCCGGCGCCGTTCGACACGGTCGTCTGCCGCGCCTTCGGCAGCCTTGCGGCGTTCGCCGGCGCCTGCGGGCGGCTCACCGCGCCGGGCGGGCGTCTCGTCGCCATGAAGGGGCGCCGGCCCGACGCCGAACTCGCCGCGCTGCCCGCGCCCTGGCGCGCCATGCAGGTCGAGCGCGTTGCCGTACCCGGGCTCGACGCCGAACGCCACATCGTCGTGCTGGAGCGCTGAGCCGCACATGGGTCGCATCGTCGCCATCACCAACCAGAAGGGGGGCGTGGGCAAGACCACGACCGCCGTGAACCTCGCCGCGGCGCTCGCCGCCGCCGAGAAGCGCGTGCTGCTCGTCGACCTCGATCCCCAGGGCAATGCCACCACCGGCTGCGGTGTCGACAAGCAGCAGCTCGCCGCGACCAGCTGCGAGGTGCTGCTCGGCGAGGCGGCGGCACAGGACGCGATCGTGCGGGTGCAGGACGGGCAGTTCGACCTGCTGCCCGCCAACGGCGATCTCACTGCCGCCGAAGTGCGTCTGCTGCAGGAAATCGGCCGCGAGCTGCGCCTGAAGAAGGCGCTCGAGCCGGTGCGCGGCCTGTACGACTACGTGCTGATCGACTGCCCGCCGTCGATCAACATGCTGACGCTGAACGCACTGACCGCCGCCGACGGGGTGCTGATCCCGATCCAGTGCGAGTACTACGCGCTCGAGGGGCTGTCGTCGCTCCTCGAAACCGTCAAGCAGGTGCGCAACACGGTCAACAACTCGCTCGCCATCGAGGGCCTGCTGCGCACCATGTACGATCCGCGCAACCGGCTCGCCGCGGAAGTGTCCAACCAGCTCCTCAAGCACTTCCGCGACAAGGTCTACGACGCCATCATCCCGCGCAACGTGCGCCTGGCCGAGGCGCCGAGTTTCGGCCTGTCGGCGATCCTGCACGATCCGGGCTCCCGCGGCGCCCAGGCCTACGTGCAGCTCGCCGCCGAGGTCCTGCGCCGCGACAGCGAGTGAGGCCTACCAGGCGATTTCGCGCCGGTCCTCGTAGCTGAGGAACTTGCCGTTGTCGGCCGGCGTGAGGCTGTCGATCACCGTCAGCATCTTCGCCACGCTCTCCGGAGCCTCGATGGTCCCGGGGCGCTTCATGGCCGCGAGCTTCGGGTCGCGCACGGTGTTGACCTGGCCCGGGGAGAGCAGCGTGAGCGTCACGCCGCGCTTCGGTGTCTCGAAGGAAAGCGTGTACATGAACATGTCGAGGGCGGCCTTGCTGGCGCGGTACTCGTAGAACATCGGTATGTGCGGGCTCTCGGCGAAGGAGCCGGCCTTGCTCGACAGGACCACGATCTGCCGGCGCGCCGAGGCGGCGACGTGGTCCATGAACGCCTGGCACATCTTCAGCGTGCCGAGTGCGTTGACCTCGAAGCTGCGCCGGGCGATGTCGAAGTCCACCCCGGCGAGCGGCTTGAAGGCCGACGGGTAGGTCGGCGTCAGCCCGGCGTTGAGCACCAGCAGGTCGATGGGCTGGTCGCGGTAGCGGGCGGCCAGCGCCTCGACCGCGGCGTGGTCGGTGATGTCGAGCGCCTCGATGGTCACGCGCGGATGGCGCCGGGCCAGTTCCTGCAGTTCCGTGGCTTCCTGCGGCTGGCGCGCCGTGGCGATCACGCGCCAGTCACGCGCGGCCAGCTGGCGCACGTACTCCAGGCCGATGCCGCGATTGGCGCCGGTGACGAGTACGGTCACCGGGGCGGGCGTGTCGGCTGCGCCGGCCCCCGGGCCGACGGCGAGCGCAAGGGTCGCGGCGATGGGTCTGATCCAGGTTTTCATGGGCACGATCTCCTCGTCTGGCCACCGATGGCTGCCGTCCGATCGCGGCCAGCCGATCATAGGGGTGCCCGGTCCGGTCCTGCAGGAATTCCCTCGGGGCTGTCCCCGCTGCGGCGGCCCTTGGCCGCCCGGGCAATTGAGTAAACTGTCGCCCGGACTCGCGATGGGTATCGACGACATGAGTGCCAGGCGAACAGGACTGGGACGGGGGCTCGACGCGCTGCTGGGCGAGGCCGGTGGCCCGGTGAAGCCCGTCCAGACCGAGGCTCGCGACGGCCTGCGCCAGATCCCCGTCGAGCTGCTGCAGCGGGGCGAGTACCAGCCGCGCCAGGACCTGCGCCAGGACTCGCTCGAGGACCTGGCCCGCTCGATCAAGGCCCAGGGGCTGGTGCAGCCGATCGTGGTGCGGCCGCTGCCCGGCACCACGCCGGCCGGCGAGACCCGCTACGAGATCATCGCCGGCGAGCGGCGCTGGCGGGCGGCACAGATCGCCGGCCTCGCCACCGTGCCAGCCGTGGTGCGCCAGATTCCCGACTCGGCGGTCATCGCCCAGTCGCTGATCGAGAACATCCAGCGCGAGAACCTCAATCCGCTCGAGGAAGCCCAGGCCGTGCAGCGGCTGGTCGAGGAATTCGAACTCACGCACCAGGATGCTGCCGATGCGATCGGCCGCTCGCGGGCAGCGGTGAGCAACCTGCTGCGCCTGCTCGAACTCGGCCAGACAACCCGCGACCTGCTGCGTGCCGGCGCCCTGGAGATGGGCCACGCCCGCGCCCTGCTCGGCCTCGCCGACCCGCGGATGCAGGGGGAGGTGGCCAGCCTGGTCGCGAAAAAGGGCCTGTCGGTGCGCGAGACCGAGGCGCTGGTGCGCCGGGTGGCCGAGGGCGGAGGGCGCGGGCGCCGGACCGACGCGCCACGGACCGATCCCGACGTCCAGCGGCTGGAAAGCGAGCTCGCCGACAAGCTCGGCGCCCGCGTGGCGATCCAGCACACCGCCCGGGGGCGGGGCAAACTGGTGGTCAGCTACAACAGCCTCGACGAGCTCGAGGGGATCCTCGAGCACATCCGCTAGCCGCACCGGTCGGTGTCCCCGCAGGAGCGACGCCAGTCGCGACCCGCACCGGTCGGTGGCCCTGTGAGAGCGACGCCAGTCGCGACCCAGGCTCAGTCGGGACTTGCGCCCCTCCCACAGTGCCGCGACCCGCACCCGGGTGGTATCCCTGTGGGAGCGACGCAAGTCGCGACCCGTGCCCGGTCGGGACTTGCGTCCCTCCCACAGGGGTTCACACCCGGTCGGGACTTGCGTCCCTCCCACAGGGGTTCACACCCGGTCGGGACTTGCGTCCCTCCCACAGGGGTTCGTGCCCGGTCGGGACTGGCGTCCCTCCCACAGAGCACCAGGTTGGGGCTCTCGCGCCTGCCGACGGCTTGAATAACGCCGCTGCTGTCACTAGAATTTCGCGGCTTTGAGGCGCGTTGGCGCCGATGCAGCCACGAAACGCCCCGCTGAAGGCGCCACGTGGCTTTTTTGTGAGCCAGCCACGAGGGGCGCGTCGGGTGATCGGCCTAAAGAGCAGGGCGATCCGCACGGTTCTGCGCTGGCAGCTGGCCGCTACGGTGCTGCTGGCCGGCGCCGGGGCCTGGTTCGCCGGGCCCCACGGGGCACTCTCGGCGGCGCTCGGCGGGCTGGTGAGTTTCGCGGCAGGAGTGGGGTTTGCCGGAGTGGCCTCGCTCGGTAGTGCGGACTCCGCCACCGGTGTGGTGATCGGCGCACTGCGGGCCGAGGGGATCAAGATCCTCCTCATCGTGCTGCTGCTCTGGCTGGTGATGGCGACCTACGAGAACGTGGTCGTGATCGCGTTTTTCGGAACGTTCATCGTCGCCACCGTGTTGTTTTCGGCGGCGGCATTCGTGCGCGAGGACGGCTGAGTGCAGCCGCCGCTCCGGAGTGGTCGAGGAAACGGGTAGTCCTGCAGATGTCCGCTGAACACACACTCACCCCGACGTCCTACATCCAGCACCACCTTACCTTCCTCGCCGAGCCGATCGGCGACGGCCCGTTCTGGACCCTGCACGTGGACTCGCTGGTGACGGCGGTGATCCTCGGCGTGGTGTCGCTCGGCCTGATCGCCTGGGTGGTACGCGGTGCGACTTCCGGCGTGCCGACGAAGCGCCAGGCCTTCGTCGAGGTGCTGGTGGATTTCGTCGACGAGCAGGTCGCCGGCATCTTCCACGGCAACCGCAGGCCGTTCGTGGCGCCCTGTGCCCTCACGGTGTTCGTCTGGGTCCTGCTCATGAACGCCATGGACTTCCTGCCCGTGGACATCATGGCGAAGGGCCTGCAGGCGCTCGGCTTCGCGGAGTTCCGCCTGGTGCCGACCGCGGACGTCAATACCACCTTCGCCCTGTCGCTGTCGGTGTGGGTGCTGATGATTTTCTTCTCGATCAAGGTGAAGGGCTTCGGCGGCTGGATCCACGAGCTGTTCTGCTCGCCCTTCGGCGGGCATCCGGCGCTCTGGATCCCGAACTTCCTCTTCAACCTGATCGAGTACATCTCCAAGCCGCTGTCCCACTCGCTGCGGCTGTTCGGCAACATGTACGCCGGCGAGATCATCTTCCTGCTGCTGTGGCTGTGGGCTGCCACCGGCCTGGTCGGCACCGTGTTCGCCGCCGTCCTCGGCCTCGGCTGGGCCATCTTCCACATCCTGATCGTGGCACTGCAGGCCTACATCTTCATGATGCTCACGATCGTCTACATCTCGATGGCCCACGAAAGCCACTGAGCCCGGTTCTCCACACGACTCTGCGACTCTCCCAAGAAAGGTAACGACGATGGACAAGATCCAGTACCTCGCCATGATCCAGGCCTATACCGGCATCGGCATCGGCCTCATCATCGGGCTCGGCGCTGCCGGTGCCTGCATCGGTGTGGGCATCATGTGCAGCCGCTTCCTCGAAGGCGCTGCCCGTCAGCCGGAGCTGGCCAACATGCTGCAGGCGAAGGTGTTCCTGCTGCTCGGCCTGATCGACGCCTCGTTCATCATCGGCGTCGGTCTGGCGATGCTGTTCGCCTTCGGCAATCCGTTGCTCGCTGTCGTCAGCGCCGCAGGCTGATCACACCCGCGACCGATCCGCGGGTCGTGCGCCGCGTGGCGCCGGCCCGCAGGGGGCAGACATGAACATCAATTTTTCCCTGTTCGCCCAGGCCATCGCCTTCGCCGCCTTCATCTGGTTCACGGTCAGGTTCGTCTGGCCGCCGCTGCTCGCCGCCATCGAGGAGCGCCAGACGAAGATCGCCGACGGGCTGGCCGCTGCCGACAAGGGCACGCGTTCGCTCGAGGAAGCGCAGGTGCGCATCCAGACGCTGGTGGAGGAGGCGCGCACGCAGGCGCGCCAGATCCTCGACCAGGCGCAGGTGCGGGCCGGCAGCATCGTCGAGGAGGCGCGCACGGGCGCCGAGCAGGAGCGCGACCGCATCATCCAGGCGGCGCGCGCCGACGTCGACCAGCAGGTCAACAAGGCCCGCGACGAGCTGCGCGCCCAGGTCGCCGCAATCGCGGTGGCCGGTGCCGAGAAGATCCTGGCCCGGGAGATCGATCCCCGGACCCACCAGGAACTGCTCGACAAGCTGGCGGCGCAGATCTAAGGGCGCGCGGCGATGTCGGAGCACGGCACCGTAGCGCGACCGTACGCCCAGGCGGTCTTCGAGCTGGCCCGCGACGGCGGCACCTTCGCCGCCTGGTCGGATTTCCTGCAGCTCGCCGCCGTGATGGTGTCCGGGCCCGAGGTCGGGCGGCTGCTGTCCGCGCCGGGCGCGGACCTGCAGCGGCTGGCGCTGGCGATCGCCGAGGTCTGTCGCGAACAGCTCGGCAATTCACCGCTGCTCACCGGTCCGGCCGGTGCCGGCAGTAACTTCCTGCGGCTGCTTGTCGAGAAACAGCGCCTCGGCGCGTTGCCCGACATCGCCGCGCGCTACGAGGTGCTGAAGGCCGAGGCGGAGAACACGCTCGAGGTCACCCTCACCACGGCTGCGCCGGTCAGCGCCGAGCAGCAGGCCCGCATCGAGGGTGCGCTCGGCAGGCGCTTCGGCCGGCAGATCCGGCTCACCGTCCACCACGACCCACAGCTCATCGGCGGCGCGCGCCTGCAGGTGGGTGACCGGGTGATCGACGGCTCGGTACGCACCGGGCTCGACAAGCTGGCGACGGCCCTGCGCGTCTAGACGGACGCGCAACACGCATCAGGCAGAGGAACGACACATGGCACTGAAGGCCTCAGAAATCAGCGAGCTGCTCAAGCAGCGCATCAAGAGCTTCGAGAGCGCCGCGGAGGCGCGCGACGTCGGCACCGTCATCGCCGTGACCGACGGCATCTGCCGCATCCACGGCCTCAGCGACGCCAAGTACGGCGAGATGCTCGAGTTCCCGAAGAACACCTTCGGCCTGGCGCTGAACCTCGAGCAGGACTCGGTCGGCGCCGTGGTGCTCGGCGACTACAAGCACATCTCCGAAGGCGACACCGTGAAGACCACGGGCCGCATCCTCGAGGTGCCCGTCGGCGAAGGACTGCTCGGGCGCGTCGTGGATTCGCTCGGCAACCCGATCGACGGCAAGGGCCCGATCAAGGCTGCCGGTACCTCGCCGATCGAGAAGGTGGCGCCGGGCGTCATCACCCGCCAGTCGGTGAGCCAGCCGGTGCAGACCGGGCTGAAGGCGATCGACGCGATGGTGCCGGTCGGTCGCGGCCAGCGCGAGCTGATCATCGGCGACCGCCAGACCGGCAAGACCGCGGTGGCGATCGACGCGATCATCAACCAGAAGGGCACCGGCGTTAAGTGCATCTACGTGGCGATCGGCCAGAAGGCCTCCTCGATCGCCAACGTGGTGCGCAAGCTCGAGGAATTCGGCGCCATGGACCACACCATCGTGGTTGCCGCCTCCGCCGCCGTCTCGCCCGCCATGTGGTACATCGCGCCCTACGCCGGCTGCGCCATGGGCGAGTACTTCCGCGACAAGGGTGAAGATGCACTCATCATCTACGACGACCTGACCAAGCAGGCCTGGGCCTACCGCCAGGTGTCGCTGCTGCTGCGCCGCCCGCCGGGCCGCGAGGCGTACCCCGGCGACGTGTTCTACCTGCACTCGCGCCTGCTCGAGCGCGCCGCGCGCGTCAACGCCGAGTACGTGGAGAAGGTCACCGGCGGCAAGGTCAAGGGCAAGACCGGCTCGCTCACCGCGCTGCCGATCATCGAGACCCAGGCCGGTGACGTCTCGGCCTTCGTGCCGACCAACGTGATCTCGATCACCGACGGCCAGATCTACCTCGAGACCGATCTGTTCAACGCCGGCATCCGGCCCGCCATCAACGCCGGCCTCTCGGTGTCGCGCGTCGGTGGTGCCGCCCAGACCAAGATCATCAAGAAACTCGGCGGCGGCGTGCGCCTCGCGCTCGCCCAGTACCGCGAGCTCGCGGCTTTCGCGCAGTTTGCCTCCGACCTCGACGAGGCGACCCGCCGCCAGCTCGAGCGCGGCCAGCGCGTCACCGAACTCATGAAGCAGAAGCAGTACTCGCCGCTGTCGGTCGGGCTGATGGGGCTGTCGCTCTACGCCGTCAACGAGGGCTACATCGACGCCGTGCCGGCGAAGCAGGTGGTGGCCTACGAGACCGCCCTGCACGCCCACGCGAAGGAGAAATTCGGTGCGGTCATCGACCGGATCAACCAGTCGGGCGATTACAGCGACGAGATCGCCGCCGAGCTGAAGAAGATCTGCGAGGACTTCAGGCAGAGCGGGGCGTATTGAGGCATAGCAGCCACGCCACGCAGACCGCCCGGAGGCGGTGCCCCCCGAACAAAGCGAGTATCGGGGAGCGACTTCGGGGGGCACCGCCGCAAGGGCGGTCGGTCGAGTGGCATCGGAGCATCTGATGGCAGGCGCAAAAGAAATCCGCACCAAGATCAAGAGCGTGAAGAGCACGCAGAAGATCACCAAGGCCATGGAGAAGGTCGCTGCCTCCAAGCTGCGGCGTACCCAGAGCCGCATGGCTGCCGCCCGTCCCTATGCCGACAAGATCCGCGACGTCATCGCCAACCTCTTCAAGGCCAACCCCGAGTACCGCCATCCCTTCCTCGTGTCGCGCGAGGTGAAGCGGGTCGGCTACATCGTGGTGACCACGGACCGCGGTCTGTGCGGTGGCCTCAACGTCAACACCTTCCGCCGCCTGCTCCCGGAGCTGCGCCAGTGGGCGGACAAGGGCGTGGAAGTCGATCTCTGCCTCATCGGCGCCAAGGGTGTGCAGTTCTTCCGTCGCCTCAAGGTCAACGTGGTCGCGGCGACGACTCACCTCGGCGAGAACCCGTACATCTCGTCGCTGATCGGCGCCATGACGGTGATGCTCGATTCCTACAAGGCAGGCCGCATCGACCGGCTGTTCCTGGTCCACAACGTGTTCGTCAACACGATGAGCCAGAAGCCGGAAATCCGCACGCTGCTGCCGGCCGAGGCGCCGAACCCGCAGCCGCTGCCGAAGCACTGGGATTACCTCTACGAGCCCGGTGCCGTGGAGCTGCTCGACGACGTGCTGACACGCTACATCGAGACCCAGGTCTACCGCGCGGCGGTGGAGAACGTGGCCTGCGAGATGGCGGCGAAGATGGTGGCGATGAAGGCTGCCACCGACAACGCCGGCAAGCTGATCGACAAGCTGCAGCTCGACTACAACAAGGCGCGCCAGGCCGGCATCACCCGCGAGATCTCCGAGATCGTGGGCGGTGCGGCGGCGGTTTAGGAGTTTGAGGAATCGGGGCTTGCGCCCCTCCCACATGGGATTTGCGCGGCTGTGGGAGCGGCGCAAGCCGCGACTCGGGACTATGGGCAAAGGGCAGACGGGAGACGACAGATGAGCAATGGCAAGGTGGTTCAGGTGATCGGCGCGGTGGTGGACGTGGAGTTCCCGCGCGACGCCATTCCGAAGGTCTACGACGCGCTGAAGATCGATGCGGCCAACCTCACGCTCGAGGTGCAGCAGCAGCTCGGCGACGGCGTCGTGCGCGCCATTGCGATGGGCGCCTCCGAAGGACTCAAGCGCGGCCTGCCGGTCAGCAACACCGGCAAGCCGATCATGGTGCCCGTCGGCACGAAGACCCTCGGCCGCATCATGGACGTGCTCGGCACGCCCATCGACGAGGCTGGCCCGATCGGCGCCGAGAGCCACATGCCGATCCATCGTGCCGCGCCGAGCTACGAGGACCAGGCCAAGGCCACCGAACTGCTCGAGACCGGCATCAAGGTCGTCGATCTCATCATGCCGATTGCCAAGGGTGGCAAGATCGGCCTGTTCGGTGGCGCCGGCGTGGGCAAGACCGTGACGCTCATGGAGCTGATCCGCAACATCGCGGTCGAGCACTCCGGCTACTCGGTGTTCGCCGGCGTCGGCGAGCGCACCCGCGAGGGCAACGACTTCTTCCACGAGATGAAGGATGGCGGCGTCATCGACAAGGTGGCGCTGGTCTACGGCCAGATGAACGAGCCGCCGGGCAACCGCCTGCGCGTGGCGCTCACCGGGCTGACCATCGCCGAGAACTTCCGCGATGAAGGCCGCGACGTGCTGATGTTCATCGACAACATCTACCGCTACACGCTGGCCGGCACCGAGGTGTCCGCGCTGCTCGGCCGCATGCCTTCCGCGGTGGGCTACCAGCCGACGCTGGCCGAGGAAATGGGCGTGCTCCAGGAGCGCATTACCTCCACGCGCACCGGCTCCATCACCTCCTTCCAGGCCATTTACGTGCCCGCGGACGACCTCACCGACCCGTCGCCGGCCACCACCTTCGCGCACCTCGACGCGACGCTGGTGCTCTCGCGCAACATCGCCGAGCTCGGCATCTACCCCGCGGTGGACCCACTCGACTCCACCAGCCGGTTGCTCGACCCCAACGTCATCGGCCAGGACCACTACGACACCGCCCGTGCCGTGCAGGCCGTGCTCCAGCGCTACAAGGAGCTGCAGGACATCATCGCCATCCTCGGCATGGACGAACTCTCCGAGGACGACAAGCTCACCGTGCAGCGCGCCCGCAAGATCCAGCGCTTCCTGTCCCAGCCGTTCTTCGTGGCCTCGCAGTTCACCGGCCAGGACGGCAAGTACGTGTCGCTGAAGGACACCATCCGCGCCTTCAAGGGCATCGTCGGTGGCGAGTACGACAGCCTGCCGGAGCAGGCCTTCTACATGGTCGGCACCATCGAGGAAGCTGTCGCCAAGGCCAAGACGCTGCAGTGAGATTGGTGCCGGTGTTACGGTATTCGGTTGTCTCTGGTATCCGGATTCTGCTCATCACCGGCTTAACCGAAAACCGTAACACCGGCACCGGATAATTATGAACACCATCCATGTCGAGATCGTCAGCGCCGAGGGGCACATTTACTCGGGTGATGCCAACCTGGTGATCTGCCCGGCGAAGATGGGCGATGTCGGCATTGCGCCGCGCCATGCGCCGTTGATGACGACCCTGCGCCCAGGCGAGGTCCGGGTGCAGGCGGCGGGCAAGGACGAGGTGTTCCTCTATGTCACCGGCGGCATCCTCGAGGTGCAGCCGACGCAGGTGACCATCCTGGCCGATACGGCGTTGCGGGAGCAGGAGCTGGACGAGGCGGCGGCCGACGATGCACGCCGCAAGGCCGAGGAAGCGCTCAAGGGCGCGACCGGTCGCGAGGACCTGGCCCACGCCCAGCAGCAGCTGGTCGAGGCTGCCGCCCGCTATCGCGCCGCGCAGAAGCTCAA
Organism: Pseudomonadota bacterium; assembly: GCA_963205295.1. GTDB lineage: Bacteria > Pseudomonadota > Gammaproteobacteria > Steroidobacterales > QUBU01. The sequence continues at coordinate 345 of CAUJIY010000026.1, read as the reverse complement.
GGGCAAGCGCAAGCAGCTGTAGGAAGCGGGGAAAACGGGGACAGTTTGGGAAACTGGGGAAACTGGGGACAGTTTACTCATTTCATCGTGGACGCTCTGCCGGTCCGGCCCGCCACCCGGTGAAATGAGTAAACTGTCCCCAGTTTCCCCAGTTTCCCCAGTTTCCCAAACTGTCCCTAAATTCCATGGCAACCACCGTCGTGATTCTCGCCGCCGGGCAGGGCAAGCGTATGCGCTCCAGCCTGCCCAAGGTGCTCCATCCGCTTGCCGGCCGGCCGTTGCTCGAGCACGTGCTGGCCGCCGCCGGCGCCCTCAAGCCGCGGGAGATCCGTGTGGTTCATGGCC
>CAUJIY010000025.1 GCA_963205295.1 Pseudomonadota bacterium | reverse complement strand
CGAGGAGACGGAGATGGCGGAAAACTCCCCTGGAAGCGCCGGTGTGAAGCGCGTCGATGACGATGTGCAGGAAACCCGGGAGTGGATGGATGCCTTGTCGGCAGTCATCGAGGCGGAGGGCCCCGCTCGGGCGCATTTCCTGCTCGAGCAACTGCTCGAGCATGCGCGCCAGAGCAGCATCGATTTGCCGTTTTCGGCCAACACCGGCTACGTCAACACGCTCGAGCCCGAGCAGGAGGCGCGTTGCCCCGGCAACATTGCCATCGAGAAGCGTCTGCGCGCCTTCATGCGCTGGAATGCGATGGCCATGGTGGTGCGCGCCAACCGGCACGATCCGCCCGATGGCGGCAGCCTGGGCGGTCACATCGGCTCGTTCGCCTCGCTGGCCAGCATGTGGGGGGCTGGCTTCAATCACTTCTGGCACGCCGAGAGCGAGGAGCATGGCGGCGACTGCATCTATTTCCAGGGTCACAGCGCTCCCGGCATCTATGCCCGAGCCTATCTGGAGGGACGTATCACCGAGGAGCAGCTCGAGAACTTCCGCCAGGAGGTGCATGGCAAGGGCCTCTCGAGCTATCCGCATCCGCACCTGATGCCCGGTTTCTGGCAGTACTCCACCGTCAGCATGGGCCTGGGGCCGATGATGGCGATCTACCAGGCGCGCTTCATGAAGTACCTGCACGCGCGCGGCATCGCCGACACCGAGAAGCGCAGGGTCTGGGTGTTCCTGGGCGATGGCGAGATGGACGAGCCCGAGAGCCGGGGCGCGATCACGCTCGCCACGCGCGAGAACCTGGACAACCTGATCTTCGTCATCAACTGCAACCTGCAGCGGCTCGACGGCCCGGTGCGCGGCAACGGCAAGATCATCCAGGAGCTGGAGGCCGCCTTCGGCGGTGCCGGCTGGAACGTCATCAAGGTGCTGTGGGGTTCGCGCTGGGACCCGCTGCTCGCGGCCGACCACCAGGGGCTGCTGCGCCGGGTCATGGAAGAGGCGGTGGATGGCGAGTACCAGGCCTGCAAGGCCTTCGGCGGCGCCTACACCCGCGAGAATTTCTTCGGCAAGCACCCGGATCTCAAGGCGATGGTCGCCAACATGTCCGACGAGGACATCTGGCGGCTGAACCGCGGCGGCCACGATTTCCTCAAGGTCTATGCGGCCTACGACCGCGCCATGCGCCACACCGGCAGCCCGACCGTGATCCTCGCCAAGACCGTGAAGGGTTTCGGCATGGGGGCCTCCGGCGAGAGCCGCATGACTGCGCACCAGGCGAAGAAGCTCTCCGTCGAGGACCTCAAGGCGTTCCGCGACCGCTTCAACCTGCCGGTGGCCGATGCCGACATCGACGGCATGCCATTCCTGCGCCCGCGCGAGGACAGCGAGGAGATCCGCTACCTGCACGCACGCCGCCAGGCACTGGGCGGATATCTGCCGGCGCGGCGCACACATTGCCCGCCGTTGCAGGTTCCCGGCCTCGATGCCTTCCGTCAGGAACTCGAGGGCACGGGCGAACGCGAGATCTCCACGACCATGGCTTTCGTGCGGGTGCTGACGCGTCTGTTGCGGGATCCGAACATCGGGCGCTTCATCGTGCCGATCGTCGCCGACGAAGCGCGTACTTTCGGCATGGAGGGCCTGTTCCGCCAGATCGGCATCTATTCCTCGGTCGGGCAGCTCTACCGCCCGCAGGACGCCGACCAGCTGTCGTGGTACCGGGAGGACAAGCAGGGCCAGATCCTGCAGGAAGGCATCAACGAGGCCGGCGCGTTCTGCTCCTGGCTGGCCGCGGCGACGAGCGGCGCCAACAACGGCGTACCGATGATCCCGTTCTACGTCTTCTACTCGATGTTCGGCTTCCAGCGCATCGGCGACTTCATCTGGGCTGCCGGCGACATGCGCGCCAACGGCTTCCTGCTCGGCGGCACTGCCGGGCGCACCACGCTCGCCGGCGAGGGCCTGCAGCACCAGGACGGGCACAGCCTGATCCTCGCGGCGAATATCCCCAACTGCATCGCCTACGACCCGGCCTTCGGCTACGAGCTCACCGTGGTCATCCAGGACGGCCTGCGGCGCATGTACCAGGACGGCGAGAGCGTGTTCTATTACGTCACCTGCATGAACGAGAACTACGTGCAGCCGGCGATGCCGCCCGGGGTGAAGGACGGCATCCTGCGCGGCATGTACCAGTTCCACGTCGGGCGGCCCGGCAAGGTGCGGGTGCAGCTGCTTGGTTCGGGCACCATTCTCCGTGAGGTGATCGCAGCGGCCGAGATGCTCGAGCGCGACTGGAAGATTCCGGCCGACGTCTGGAGCGTGACGAGCTTCTCCGAACTGCGCCGCGACGGCCTCGACGCCGACCGCTGGAACATGCGCCACCCCGGCGAGCGGCCGCGCCAGCCCTTCGTGCAGCGCATGCTCGGCGCACAGGCCGGGCCGTTCGTGGCCGCCACCGACTACATGCGCATCGTGCCCGACCAGATCCGCCCGTGGGTGCACGGCCGCTTCGTCGTGCTCGGCACCGACGGCTACGGCCGCAGCGATGGCCGCGCCGCGCTGCGCGACCACTTCGAGGTCGACCGTCGCCACGTGGTGCTGGCGGCGCTCAAGGCCCTGGCCGACGAGGGCGCGATCGACACCGCCACCGTGCGCAGCGCGATGGACACCCTCGGCATCGACCCTGACCGGCCGAACCCGGTCACGGCCTGAGCGTTTCGGAAAGAACCACCGCATGGCACGGCGAGAGGAAGTACGGGTCCCGGACATCGGCGATTTCCATGACGTGGAGGTCGTCGAGGTCATGGTCAACGCCGGTGACACGGTTGCCGCCGAGGCGCCGCTGATCACGCTCGAAACCGACAAGGCCTCGATGGAGGTGCCCACGCCGCTCGCCGGACGCATCACCGAGCTGAAGGTCGCACGCGGCGACCGCGTGTCGCAGGGCAGCGTCATCGCTGTCCTCGACGTCGTGGCCGATGCGGGCGCGCCCGCCCCGGCGGCTGCACCACCGGTACGCCAGGTGGCACCGGCACCGGCGGCGGCACCGCCGGCGCCGACTCCGCCCGCAGCGGCACCGCGTCCGGCCGCACCAGCGCCGCGCGCACCGGCGGCGCTGCCACCGATCGACGAGGCGACCTTCGGCCAGGCCCACGCGAGCCCCTCGATCCGCAAGTTCGCGCGTGAACTCGGCGTGAACCTCGGGCAGGTCCGTGGCAGCGGCCCGAAAGGCCGCGTGCTGCAGGAGGACGTGAAGGCCTTCGTCAAGGCGGTACTCACCGGCCAGGCGGCGGCACCCGGCGCCGCGGCACTGCCGAAGGTGCCAGTCGTCGACTACGCGAAGTACGGCGAGATCGAGGTCGAGCCGCTGTCGCGCGTGCGGCGCATCTCCGGCCCGCGGCTGCAGGCTGCCTGGCTCAACATCCCGCACGTCACGCAGCACGAGGAAGCCGATGCCACGGCGCTCGAGGCGCGTCGCCAGGCCCTCAGGAACGAGGCCGCCCAGGCCGGGGTCAAGCTCACGCCGCTGGCCTTTCTCGTCCGTGCCTGCGTGCTGGCGTTGCGCGAGTTCCCGGATTTCAACGCATCGCTGGCCGAGGATGGCACCGCGCTGGTGCGCAAGAAGTACCACCACATCGGCTTCGCTGCCGACACGCCGCAGGGCCTGGTGGTGCCGGTGATCCGCGACGCAGGGAACAAGGGCCTGTTCGACGTGGCGCGCGAGCTGGCCGACCTCGCCGCGCGCGCTCGTGACGGCAAGCTCACGGGTGAGGAGATGCGCGGTGGCAGCTTCACCATCTCGAGCCTCGGCGGCATTGGCGGCGGCTTCTTCACGCCGATCATCAACGCACCCGAAGTGGCGATCCTCGGTGTCGGCCGCGCCGTGACGCGACCGGTCTGGCAGGACGGCGCCTTCGTGCCGCGCCAGATGCTGCCTCTGTCGCTGTCCTACGATCATCGGGTCATCGACGGGGCCACCGGCGCACGCTTCATCACGCGTCTGGCCGGGATCCTCGGCCAGCCGGACCAGCTCGGCTGAGCGCGCGGGCGATGGCCGGGGTGATCGACATCAGGGTGCCGGACCTCGGCGACTTCAAGGACGTCGAGGTCATCGAGGTGCTGGTGCGGCCGGGCGATGCGCTCGCTCCCGAACAGCCGCTGCTCACGCTCGAGAGCGAGAAGGCGACCATGGAGGTGCCGGCGACCTCGGCTGGCCAGATCGTCGAGGTGTTGGTGAAGCCCGGCGACCGGGTCTCGGCGGGCGCCCTGATCGCACGCATGACACCGGCAGCCGGCGCTGCGGCGCCCGCGCCGCCAGGGAAGCCGGGACCGGTAGCCGCAGGTGCAGCGTCCGCGAAGGCGCCCGGGCCGGCACCGGCGACAACCGCGGCAGCGGGCGGTGCGCAGTACACCGGCCGGGTCGATCTCGAGGCCGACCTCGTCGTGCTCGGGGCCGGGCCTGGCGGCTACACGGCGGCATTCCGGGCGGCCGATCTCGGACTCTCTGTGACGCTGGTCGAACGCTGGCCGACACTCGGCGGCGTGTGCCTGAATGTCGGCTGCATTCCGTCGAAGGCGCTCCTGCACGCGGCGCGGGTCATCGAGGAAGCACAGGAGATGGCCGGCCTCGGCGTCGAATTCGGCCCGCCGCGGATCGACGCGGCACGGCTGCGGGGCTGGAAGGACAAGGTGGTCGGTCGCCTCACCGGCGGGCTCGACCAGCTCGCGCGCCAGCGCAAGGTCCGCGTGGTGCGTGGCACCGGGCGTTTCCTCTCGGCGAATCATCTCGAGGTGACCGACGGCGCCACGCGCCAGGTGCTCGCCTTCCGCCAGTGCATCATCGCTGCCGGTTCGGAGTCGGTGCGGTTGCCGGGACAGCCGGAGGACCCGCGCATCATCGACTCGACAGCAGCGCTCGAGCTCGACCTGCCTGAATCACTGCTGGTGGTCGGCGGCGGCATCATCGGGCTCGAGATGGCGACCGTCTACCACGCCCTCGGCGTACGCGTCGCCGTGGTCGAGTTGCTCGATCAGCTCATGCCCGGGGTGGACCCCGACCTGCTGCGACCGCTCGAGCGACGGCTGCGCAAGCGTTACGAGGCGATCATGACGGGCACCACGGTCACGGGCATGAAGCCGGTGGCCGGGGGCATTGAGGTCAGCTTCGACAAGGTGGGGAAGGCAGAGACCCGCACCTGGGGCAAGGTGCTGGTGGCGGTCGGGCGTACGCCGAACGGGCGGCGCATCGACGCGGAGAAGGCGGGCGTGGCGATCGATGCGCGCGGCTTCGTCACGGTCGATCGCCAGATGCGCACCAGTGCCGCGCACATCTTCGCCATCGGCGACATCACCGGCCAGCCGATGCTGGCGCACAAGGCGAGCCACGAAGGCAAGGTGGCAGCCGAGGTTGCCGCCGGCCACAAGCGCGCGTTCGACGCCCGCGTCATCCCCGCAGTTGCCTATACCGATCCGGAGATCGCCTGGGTCGGGCTGACCGAGACGCAGGCAAAGGCCCAGGGCATCGCCGTCGGCAAGGGCGTGTTCCCGTGGGCGGCGAGCGGGCGCTCGCTTGCGCTCAACCGTGACGAGGGCCTGACCAAGCTGCTGTTCGATCCGCTCACAAAGCGCCTGCTCGGTGCCGGCATCGTCGGCCCGAACGCGGGTGAACTTATCGCCGAGGCAGCACTCGCCATCGAGATGGGCTGCGACGCCGAGGACATCGGTCTCACCATCCACGCGCACCCGACACTGTCGGAAACCGTCGCCTTTGCCGCGGAAGCCTTCGACGGCACGCTCACCGACCTGTACCTGCCGAAAAAGGGGTGACGGGCGGCGGCAGGTCGGGGCTTGCGCCCCTCCCGCAGCTCCAGATACGCCGTCCCGATCTGTGGGAGCGACGCGAGTCGCGACTCTACCGGTCGGGGCTTGCGCCCCTCCCACAGTGTTTGAGGTCGGGGCTTGTGCCCCTCTCACAGCTCCAGATACGCCGGCCGGAGCTGTGGGAGGGGCGCAAGTCCCGACTCCCGATCCTTCAATGCATGCTCGCCGGCGATTCGATGCTGGCCGCGAGTTCCAGGCGCAGCTGCCGCTCGCGCCAGATCAGGTACAGGCCCGCCGCGATGACGATCCCGGCACCGACGAGGGTTCGCCCGCCCGGCAGCACGTTCCAGAACGCCCAGTCGATCGCCACGCCCCACAGCAGGGCCGTGTACTCGAACGGCGCGATCACCGAGGCGGGCGCGTGGCGGAACGCCTCGGTGATGAAGTGCTGGCCGACGGTGCCGAGTGCACCGAGTGCGGCGATCCACAGCCAGTCGTCCGGCCGGATCGCAACCCACCCGGGCGCGGCAAGTGTGCCGGCGGAGAGCGTCAGGAGCAGCAGGAACCAGAACACCATGCTCGCCGTCGTGTCGGTGCGGGTCAGGACCCGTACCGAGATGGCACTCAGCGCATAGGCCAGCGCCGAGGCGAGCGCACCGAGCGCGCCGAGGGTCACCAGCGCATCGGGCGAGGGTTGCAGCATCACCAGCACCCCGCCGAGGCCCACGAGGATTGCCACCCAGCGCCTGGCCCCGACGTGTTCTCCGAGCAGCGGTACCGCCAGGGCGGTTACCAGCAGCGGGGCGATGAAGAAGATCGAATAGGCGCTGGCCAGCGACAGGGAACGAACAGCGTAGACGAAGCCGGCGACCATGACGATGCCGAGCACGCCACGCGCCAGGTGCAGGCTGACGTGCACCGGGCGCAGGTCCTGCCAGCGGCCCCACAGCGCCACGCCCGCCAGCACGAACGGCAGCGAGGAGCCGCCGCGCAGCGCTGTGACCTGCAGCGGTGGGTAATCGGCGGCGAGCAGCTTCAACACGGCGTCCATCGCGGCGAGCGCCGCCACGGCGATCAGCATGGCGCCGATGCCGCGCAGGTGCTCCGCACGGCTGGCGGCCAGGGAGTCCAGGGTCATGGGGATGCGGTCCGTTTCCGGGTGGCAGGCCGGCGGCAGTTCAGGACAGCGCCGGGCCGGTGTCGCAGCGCCAGTGTAGCGCGGCGCAGGGCAGTCAGCGGTTCCTGTCGGGAAATTCGCAGAGATCGGCGATGAGGCAGCTGTCGCAGGCCGGCGCGCGGGCCTTGCAGACGTAACGGCCGTGCAGGAGCAGCCAGTGGTGCGCGTGCTGGTGGAACCTCACCGGCACATGCTCGAGCAGTGCGCGTTCCACGGCGAGCGGGGTGCTGCCCGGAGCGAGTCCGGTGCGGTTGGCGACCCGGAAGATATGCGTGTCGACCGCAATGGTGGGCTCGCCGAAAGCGGCGTTGAGGACGACATTGGCGGTCTTGCGCCCGACGCCCGGCAGCGCCTCCAGCGCTGCGCGATCGTGTGGTACCTCGCCACCGTGCTGTTCCAGCAGGATGCGGCTGGTGCGGATGATGTTGGCGGCCTTGGTCCTGGCGAGGCCGATGCTGCGGACGTGCGTGAGCAACGCCGCTTCGCCGAGTGCGAGCATCTGCTGCGGGGTACGCGCCGCCGGGAAGAGCGTCGCGGTGGCCTTGTTGACACTGACGTCGGTGGCCTGCGCCGAGAGGACGACCGCCACGAGGAGTTCGAACGGCGAGCTGTAGTGAAGCTCCGGACCCGGATGCGGGTTGGCGGCCTGCAGGCGCTCGAACAGCGCGATACGCCGTGCGGCCTTCATGCCGTGGGCGGCGCGTTGTCGCGGCGTGCACCTGTCGCAGCGAGCAGCAGGGCCAGCAGCAGGAATGCAGCCGCCGGGACGCCGGCGAGCTGGCAGTCCGCAAGCCCGACGAGGAATCGGCCGCCGAACTCGCGTATCGCACCGGTGGTCACGACGCTGGCCGCAGCGAGCGCTGCTGCGCGCAGCAGCGCACCTGCGGCCGGCGCGCGCGCGCCTGGCCCGTCGTCCCAGCCGGACAGCAGGGCACCATTGACGATGACGAGGGGCAGCCAGGCGCCGAAGGCCAGTTGCGCCTCGTAGGCGAAGGCCTGGCCGAGCAGTCCCGCCAGGGCGACCGCCCCGGCCGCGACCAGTTGCGCGGCGAGCACGCGGCTGGTCGGCGCCAGACGGGCAGCCAGCAGGGTGCCGATGGTGCAGGTGAGGGCGATGGTGGCTGCGACCGCCGTGCCGAGTCCGATGCCGCCCGCCAGCGAGTCGGCGCCGACTGCGACCGGCAGCGCCCCCAGCCAGTACCAGCTGGCCGGTAGCCGCGCCTGTGGACTGGTGTCGGTAACGGTCGAATGTACTTGCGGCAACACGTGTGGATTGTCAGGGCATCGATGGCTGGATGGTAGCGGCGGACGGGGCGCTGAACACGTCGGTGCGATGCGCGGCGAACCACAGCGCCGCATCCCGCACGGCACCGATGACGGCGCGGCTGGTGACGGTGGCGCCGGTCAGCTGATCGAACCCGCCGCCGTCGCGACGTACGTTCCAGGCGGCGGGCAGCGGGCTGGTGAGCGAGCGGCCGACGAAGCTGCGCAGGAAGTCGCTGTGGACAGGCTCGATGCGGTCGCCGACACCGGCGGTCTCGCGATGCGCCAGGATGTGCACGCCGAGCACCGTGCCCGCGGGGTCGAGCGCGACCAGCAGGTGGATCGGCCCGACATAGCCCTGCGGGGCGATAACGGTGACGACTGCCGCCACCGGCACGCCGCCCCGTCGCGCGCGGTAAACGGGCAGCGGCGCTTCGCTGCCGAGGGCCGGATCGCGCACCGCGATGCTGTCCTGGTCCGGCTGGTTGTCGAAGCTGCCGACTGGCAGTACCTGGACCAGGTCCTTCATGATCTGGGCCGCCTCGTTGCGCGCGATGCGCTCGCGCGTCGCCCGGGTGACCCAGGTGACGGCAGCCGCAGCGACCACCAGCAGCGCGACGATCCAGGCGAGGCGCACCAGGAGCGGTGGTGGAGTCGGTGTCGGGTCGTGGGCGGAAGTCATGTCAGTACCCGTAAGGACGCGGTCGCGTGTAGCGGTCGATCGTCGGCACTGCCAGGTTCATGAGCAACACCGCCACTGCCACGCCATCCGGATAGATGCCCCAGTGCCGTATCGCGAACGTGAGCAGGCCGCAGCCGGCGCCGCAGACCAGCCGCCCGCGGTCGGTCACGGCCGAAGAGACCGGGTCGGTCGCGATGAAGAAGGCGCCGAGCAGGGTACCGCCCGAGTACAGGTGGAACAACGGCGAGGGGTGCGTCTCGGCATCGGTCAGGTACAGCAGCAGGGCCGGCAGCATGAGCCCGGCGAGCATGGCGGCCGGGACCTGCCAGCGGATGATGCCGCGATAGAGCAGCCACAGGCCGCCGAGCGTGATGAAGTTGCCGATCCACTCCCAGCCGGCGCCACCGAAGTCGCCGAACACCGGATCGACGACGATCTCGCCCATGGTGCGCATCTGGCCGAGTTCGGCCTTGACCACGGTGAGCGGCGTCGCCCGCGTGACGGCGTCGAGTTCGACGCCTGGCGGCAGGCTGCCCGTCACGGTGTAGGTCGCCGACTCCGCCAGCGACAACGCCCGGTAGTCGAGGTCGCCGACGTTGGGCGGCAGCCACCCGGCGAGATAGCCGGGGAAGGCCGCGAGGAGCAGCACGTAGCCGGCCATCGCCGGGTTGAACACGTTGAACCCCAGGCCACCGTACAGGTGCTTGGCCACGCCGATCGCAAACGCGCTGCCGCAGGCGGTCACCCACCACGGCGTCAGCGGCGGCAGGCAGAAAGCCAGCAACACGGCGCATACCAGCGCGCTGCCGTCGGACAGCGCCAGCCGGCTCGTGCGTCCACGCAACCGCAGGGCGAGCGCCTCGGTGGCGATGGCGACGGTGGCGGCGACCACGATGTTGAGGAGCAGGCCAGGACCGAAAAAATAGGTATACGCCACGGCCGCCGGCGCCAGTGCATACAGCACCTCGCGCATCATGCCGGCGACATCACCGGCGTTGCGCCAGTGCGGTGCTTGCACGACTCCGAATTTCACGACGGCGCGTCCGGTTCCGCTGCGTCCTGGCGCCTGGCGGCGACGAAACGTGCGGTGAGGGGTATGGCGCTCGGGCAGACGTAGTCGCAGCAGCCGCATTCGATGCAGGCATCGAGCGCGAGCGCGGCCAGCGTCGCGTAATCACCGCGGCGCAGGGCAGCGTGCAGCTCGTGCGGCAGCAGTCGTGCCGGACAGGTCTGCACGCACTCGCCACAACGGATGCACGGCATCTCGGGTCGCGGTGGTGCCAGCTCGGCGGCCGTGGCTGCGACCAGGCAGTTGGTCGCCTTGGTCACGGCCAGGTCGTCGTCGGGCAGCGCCCAGCCCATCATCGGCCCGCCCATCAGCAGCCGTGTCGGCGGATAGCGATAGCCACCGGCGAGGTCGACCAGCTGGCGCAGCGGAGTACCGATGCGCGCCTCGAAGTTGCCGGGTGCCGCCACGCCATTGCCGGTGACGGTCACGATGCGTGCGACCAGCGGTTCGCCGCTGCGAAACAGGGTGGCGATGGCGGCGAGCGTACCGGCGTTCTGCACCACGTAGCCAAGATCGCGCGGCAGGCCGCCGGCCGGTACTTCCTCGCCGGTCAGCAGCTGCACCAGCTGGCGCTCGCCGCCGGCCGGGTACTTGGCGGTGACCACGGCCAGCCCGATGCCGCTGTCGCCCGCTGCCTGCAGCGCGTCGTGCACGGCCACCCGTGCCTCAGGCATGTCGCCTTCGACGGCGATGACGGCGTGGGCCGCACCGAGGGCGTGCATGGCGATGCGCGCGCCCGCGATCACGCTCGCGGCGCGTTCGCGCAGCAGCACTTCGTCACAGGTGATCCAGGGTTCGCATTCCACGCCGTTGACGAGCAGGGCGCGGATCGGCACACCGGGAGCGAGCTTGCGCGCCGTGGGGTACAGCGCGCCTCCCAGCCCGACGATGCCGGCCGCGGCGATGCGCCGGCAGACTTCTGCCGGCGCGAGCCGGCTCGGATCGGCGACCGGTTCGCAGCTCTCGTGCCACTCCTCGTCGCCTTCGCGCTGGATGACCACGCACGGGGCGCGGGTCGGCTGGGGTCCTGGAACCGGACGCAGGCCGACCGCGCTGACGCGCCCCGTGACCGACGCGTGAATCCGGGTACCGCCGGTATCGACCGCGATCGGCTGGCCGGTGAGGACGCGCTCGCCGGGGACGACCAGCGGCGTGGCGGTGAACGGCCCCTGCTGCAGGCAGAGCGTAGCCTGTGCCGGCAGCGGTGCGATGCGGATCGGCGTCTGTTTCGAGATGTTCTTGAAGGTGGTGCCGTGAATGCCCCAGTCCGGTCGGCGCGGTTGCGGATCGTAGCGCCAGCGTGGCGCCGTGCTGTCTGTGGTGCCGGGGCTGGAACTCATGACGTGGCCGGTGGCGGTCACCCCGGCCAGAGGCCGGCCAGGCCGGCACTGGCGAGGCTGACGATGGCTGCGCTCACGAGCGCGATGGCGGCGCCGCGCCAGCGCCGGGGTACGTCGCCGCCGTCGAGGCGCCGGCGCAGGTCGGCGAGCAGCAGCCGCAAAACGGCACCGAGGACCCCGGCAATGAGGCCGGCGGTGAACGCCGCGGCAAGGCTCGCTGGCGCGAGAGCGGCCAGGGCCGCGGCCCCGGCACCGGTGACGTCGAAGGCGAGGCGTGCACGCTGCTCTGCCAGAACCGGGCTCCACGGCGGCCGCAGGCGTGCGGCGGCGATGATGACGCTGCGCACGGCGAGTGCGGCGACGAGCACCCAGAGGACGAGGTGGGCCTGCTCCAGCCCGAAGTACGCCAGCAGGTCGTGGCTGCCGAGCCAGGCAACCGGCAGGCCGAGGGCCGGCGCGATCACCGTGACCGCCGCGACGGCCCCGCCGGGTGGCGCCGGCGGAAACAGGCCGGGCAGGCGCTCGAGCACGAACTCGCCGATCAGGACTACACCGAGAAGCAGGGCGACGAGTTCGGTCATGCCTGCACCGGCATTCCCTAGCGCACGCGCAGGCCTGCGCGGGCACCCGGATCGGGCGTGACGAGGAATACGCCACCGGCGTCGTCCCCCGCTGCGAGCAGCATGCCCTCGGAGATGCCGAAGCGCATCTGGCGCGGCGCGAGGTTGAGGAGCAGCACGACCTGGCGGCCAACGAGCGTCGCCGGGTCGTAGGCGCTGCGGATGCCGGCGAACACGGTGCGCCGTTCGCCGCCGGCATCGACGGTGACGCGCAGGAGCTTGTCGGCGCCCTCGACGATCTCGGCCTGCAGGACCGTGGCGACGCGCAGGTCCGCCTTGAGGAAGGTGTCGAGGTCGATGATGTCGGCCGAGGGTGCGGCGGCGGTGGCGCGGGTCACGGGACGGCTCTCCGGTTGGTCGTTGGTGGCTGCGCCCGGGCGTGAAGCTTCGATCATGCGCGCGACCGCAGCCGGGTCGACGCGGGTCATCAGCGGCTGGTAGGTGCCGATCACCCGGTCGAGCAGTGGCTGGCCGGCATCGGCCCAGGTGAGTGGTCCGGTGCCGAGGAAGTCCTCGGCGCGCGCCGCGGTGTCGGGCAGCACCGGCTTGAGATAGAGCACCAGCAGCCGGAACAGGTTCAGCCCGTCGGTACACACGGCTTGTACGTCGGCGCTGCGCGCCGGGTCGCGGGCGAGGACCCAGGGCTTGCGCTCGTCGAGGTACTGGTTGGCGCGATCCGCGAGCCGCATGATCTCGCGCATGGCCCGGCCGAACTCGCGTGCCTCGTAGAGGCGGGCGATCTCGCTGGCCGCCGCGGCTGCTTCGGCGACGAGCGCGGGGTTGGCGAGACTGGCGGACAGACGCCCGCCGGCGAGCCGGTGGATGAAGCCGGCGCAGCGGCTGGCGATGTTGACGAACTTGCCAACCAGGTCGGCATTGATGCGGGCGCTGAAGTCGGCCAGGTTCAGGTCGATGTCGTCGGTACCCGGGCCGAGCTTGTAGGCGTAGTAGTAGCGCAGCCACTCCGGGTCCAGGTGCTCGAGGTAGGTTGCCGCGGCGACGAAGGTGCCGCGCGACTTCGACATCTTCTGCCCGTCGACGGTGAGGAAGCCGTGCACGAAGACGCTGGTCGGCTGGCGGAACCCCGCTCCCTCGAGCACGGCCGGCCAGAACAGGGTGTGGAAGTAGGCGATGTCCTTGCCGATGAAATGATAGAGCTCGGCTGCACTTTGTTCGTTCCAATAGTCATCGAAAACAATTGGTTGCGATGATTTCTTTCGGGACTCGCATAGGTTCGCAAAGCTGGCCATGTAGCCGACCGGGGCGTCGAGCCAGACATAGAAGAACTTGTCGGTCGCGCCCGGGATCGGAAAGCCAAAGTAGGGCGCATCCCGCGAAATGTCCCAGTCCCTGAGTCCCGCGGCGAACCACTCCCCGAGCTTCGCTGTGACGCTGGGGTCGAGCCGCCCGCCCGCCGTCCAGCGGCGCAGCGAATCCTCGAAGACGCCGAGCCGGAAGAACAGGTGGCTCGACTCGCGCATCACCGGCGTGGTGCCGCTGACCGCGGAACGCGCGTCCTTCAGGTCCGCCGGCGAGTAGGTGGCGCCACAGGCTTCGCAGCTGTCACCGTACTGGTCGGGGGCGCTGCAGGCCGGGCAGGTGCCGCGGATGAATCGGTCCGGCAGGAACATGCGGGCCTGCTCGTCGTAGGCCTGGCGGATGGTGCGCCAGTCCACCAGGCCGCGTTCCTGCAGCCTGGCGTAGATGCGTTCGACCAGCTGCTGGTTCTCCGCCGAGTGCGTGGTGTGGTAGTTGTCGAAGGCAATGTGGAAGCGCGAAAAATCGCGCAGGTGCTCGCGCCGGTAATTCTCGACCATCACCTCCGGCGGGAGGCCCTGCTCGGCAGCCTTGAGCATGATGGGCGTACCGTGCGCATCGCTGGCGCACACGTACAGGCAATCATGGCCGGCGAGGCGCTGGAACCGCGTCCAGATGTCGGTCTGCAGGTACTCGACCAGGTGGCCGAGATGGATCGGACCATTGGCGTAGGGCAGGGCACTGGTGACGAGGATGCGGCGGCGTGCTGGCGGCATGGGACGATCGGGGAGCGGCTCGCGACAGGGCAGCGCCTATGCTAGCAGCGATGTGCCGGCCCGCGTAGGGGCGCGGCGCCTCAGGCGAGGTCCTTGATGTCCTCGAACTTCTTCTTGTCGAGCGCGGCCTCGTAGGCGCTGCGCCCGCTGACGATGCCCTTGTCGAACAGCTCGCGCAGCGAACTGTCCATGGTCTTCATGCCCACCTGACGTCCACCCTGCATGGCGCTCTCGAGCTGGTCGAGCTTGCCCTGGCGGATGAGGTTGGCGACGGCCGGCGTGTTGACCATGATCTCGAGCGCTGCCACGAGACCGGGCTCGCCCTTGCGCGGCACCAGTTGCTGCGAGATTACGCCGCGCAGCGAGGTCGAGAGCATGGTGCGCACGTGGGACTGCTTGTCCGTCGGGAACGAGTTGACGATGCGGTCGACGGTCTGTGCCGCGCCATTGGTGTGCAGCGTACCCATCACCAGGATGCCCATCTCGGCGGCCGTGACCGCGATGCTGATGGTCTCGAGATCGCGCATCTCGCCAACGAGGATGACGTCGGGGTCCTCGCGCAGCGCCGAGTTGAGGGCCGCGGCGAAGCTCGGCGTGTGGTGACCGACCTCGCGCTGGCTGATCAGGCATTTCTTGCGCTTGTGGACGAACTCGATCGGGTCCTCGATGGTGAGGATGTGGCCGGTCTCGCGGTTGTTGATCTCGTCGATGATCGCCGCCAGCGTCGTTGACTTGCCCGACCCGGTCTTGCCGGTGACCAGGATCATGCCCTGCGGCTGGCGGGCGAGGCTGTTCAGCACCGGTGGCAGGTCGAGATCGCGCAGCGTCTTGGCCTGCGACGGAATGGCGCGGAACACCGCCCCCATGCCGCCGAGATGGCGGAATACGTTGACCCGGAAACGGGCCACACCCTCCACCGCATAGGCGAAGTCGGCAGAGTCGCGTTTCCCGAAGTCGGTGCGTGCGCCGGCCGACATGATCTGCAGCAGGACCTCCTCGGCGCGGGCCGCCGCGAGCGGCTCGCTCGCCATGGGTTGCAGTTCGCCGTACAGGCGCATCCGCGGCGGTTCGCCGGCGATGAAGTGCAGGTCCGAGCCGCGCTTGGCGGCGACATGTCCCAGGTACTCGTCGATCGCATTGACGATCGCCGGGCGGGCGGAGGTAGGGTCAGCCGTTGACATCGACTTTCGGCAGTACGGTGGTGTCGGTGACGAAGCGGGTGAACATGGCCTTGTCGCTCGCGTAGCGGAAGGCATCGTCGGGATCGATCTCTTTGCGCTGGATCGCGTCGAGCAGAGCCTGGTCCATCATCTGCATGCCGAGATCGCGCCCGGTCTGCAGCTGCGAGGGGATCTGGTGGGTCTGGTCGGTCATGATCAGCTTGGCGATGGCGCGCGTCATGACCATGATCTCGACGATGGCACGCCGGCCGCGGCCATCCGGAGTTTTCACCAGCGTCTGGGTGATCACCGCGAGCAGGCTCTGCGACAGGAAGCTCTTCGTCTGTTCGCGCATCTCACCGGGCAGCGCGTCGATGACGCGGTCGATGGTCTTGACCGCGCCGGTGGTGTGCAGCGTGCCGAGCACCAGGTGGCCGGTCTCGGCGGCGGTCATGGCCATCGAGATCGTCTCCGCATCGCGCATTTCACCGACGAGGATGACGTCCGGATCCTCGCGCAGGGAGGCGCGGATGCCCTCGGCGAAACTCGGCAGGTGCGTGCCCAGTTCGCGCTGGATGACCTGCGAGCGCTTGCTGCGGTGGACGAACTCGATCGGGTCCTCGAGCGAAATGATGTTGAGGTTCTGCGTGCTGTTCAGGTGGTCGATCATCGCCGCGAGCGTGGTCGACTTGCCGGTACCGGTCGAGCCGGTCACGAGGATCATGCCCTGGTGGTGGTCGCACAGGCGGGTGATGATCCCGGGCAGGTGCATCTTGTCGAGACGCGGGATCGCACCCGGGATGAAGCGGAACGTGGCGCCGACCCCGGTTTCCTTGCGGAACACGTTGACGCGAAAGCGCCCGCCGTCCTCGGAGACGTAGGAGAAGTCGACGTCGCGGCCCTGGCCGAAGCGGTCCTGCTGGCCTGGGGTCAGGATCTCGTTGACGTAGCTTTCGAGTTCCGCGGCCCCCAGGTCGCGGAACTTGATCGGCATGAGGTCGCCGTGCAGGCGGAGCATCGGCGGGACACCGACCGCCAGGTGCACGTCGGAACAACCCTGGGCCAGGCCAAGCTTCAGGAAGGCATCGATGCGTGGCATGGCAGTGGCTGGCCGGCTACAGGCTGGCGGCCTGGACGGCGACGCGCAGCTCGTCCATGGACTCGAAGCGCTTCGTCTTGTCGATTTCCATGGCCCGGCGCACCACGGCGGCGAGGGCCGGCGGGATCTTCGGATTGATCTCCTCGCAGGGTTTGCACTTGCCCTGCACGTGCTGGTACATCACCGACATATGGTCGCCCTTGGAGTAGGGCGGCACCCCGGCGAGCATTTCGTACATGATGACCCCGAGGCTGTAGACGTCGGCGCGGTGGTCGACCTTCTTGCCGAGGATCTGCTCGGGCGCCATGTACTTCGGCGAGCCGATCACGTAGCCGGTCTTGGTGAGTTGCGTGTCGGCGTGCGAGGCGACTGCGGCGACACCGAAATCGACGATCTTCAGCAGCCCTTCGTCGTTGATCAGGATGTTGGCGGGCTTCAGGTCGCGGTGCACGATGCCGACCTGGTGGGCGACCTCCATGCCCGTGGCGATGTCGACCACCCACCCGGCGGATTTCTCGAACGGCAGGCCCTTCTTGTCGCTGAGTTCGGCGCCAAGCGTGTGGGAGGGGAAGTACTCCATCGAGATCGCGTAGTTGCCGCCGAGGCTGAGGAAGTCGTAGATGCGGATGACGTTGCGGTGCGTGATCTTGCGCGAGTAGCGCAGCTCGTGCACGAAGCGCTTCATCATCTCCTCGTCCTGGCTCACGTTGGGATTCAGGAACTTGAGGATCAGGCGCTCGTCGACGACGGTGTCCTCGACCAGCACCACGGTGCCGAAGGCACCCTTGCCGATCTTCTGAATGAACTTGTAGCGGTTCTCGATCATGTCGCCCGGCGCGAGCGTGGTGAAGTCGAACTTCTGCGCGCTCTCGGCGGCACGTACGATCTGCTCCACCTCTGCCGGTTCGACCAGCAGCGTGCGGCCGGGTACGGCCAGCTGCTCGCGATGGTGTGCTGCCTCGACGGCGGTGGTGGAGAAGCGGTTGTCGAGTTTCACCACGGCCTCGGCGGCGGCCTTGGCGATGGTCTCGTCGGCACCGGTCATGAACGGCTGCAGTTTCGACTTGACGGTGTTGGCGTTCTGCTGATCGGCCAGGCGGGCGACGGCGCTCACGGCCTCGAGGCGGATGGCCTTGTCGGCATGATCGAGCAGGGGCAGGAGCCTCGGCATGATCTTCGAATCACCGAGCCGGCCGAGGGCGCGCACGGCTGCCGGCGCCGAGCGTACGTCGCCGCTGAGCATCTGCACCAGCGCCGGTACCGCCTTCGGGCTGCCGATCTCGGCCAGGGCATCGGCGGCACGCTCGCGGACCCACCAGTCCTTGTCGCTGGTCGCGGCCATGAGGTGGTCGACCGCGCGTTCGTCCCGGGTCTGGTTGAGGATCTCGATCGCCGCGCGCCGGATGTTCTCGTTCTGGTCGCGCACCAGCTGCAGGACGGCATCCATGACCTTCGGGCCGCCGATCTTGGCGAGCGCATCCGCGGCGCGCGAGCGTACCCACCAGTCGCTGTCCTCGAGGGCCGCCAGCAGGTACTTGAGGGTGGCGACGTCTGCGATGCCGTTGAGGACTTCGACCGCTGCGCGCCGGGCGTCCTCGCTCTCGTCGCGCAGTACCTCGAGCAGGTGCTTCATGGTGTCGGGGTGGTTGGCCCTGACCACCAGGTCGACGGCCTTGGCGCGTGCTTCCATGTCCGGGTCGCGCAGCAGGCCGCAGAGCAGGGCCAGGTTGCGCTCGCCCGGCATGTTCTCGACCGCGAGCAGCGCGGCCTTGCGCACTGCCTTGTTGCGGTCCTGAAGCTGTCCCTCGAGCGCCTTGGCGACGTCGGGGCGGTTGAAACGCGACAGCACCTCGATGACGTGCACCCGTACAGCGGGGTCCTTGCCTTCGAGGCGGTTGATGAGCTCGGGGACCAGCTCGGGCGTGGCAATCTCGCCGATGATCCGGAACACGGCAGCCTTCTCGCGCGGTTCGAGATCGTAGGCGCGGCGCAGCAGCTCACGGACGTTGAGGCGTTGCTGCTGGGCGCGCAGCACATCGATCAGGGCCGAGACCGGGACCTCGTCCTGGCCGAGGTAGGTGAGGAGCTGGTTCGGGTCGTAGCCTGGTGCGGCTGCCAGGGCGGCAGCAGCTCCGGACACGCAGCGGGCGTTGCCGTGGCCGAGGCCGGCGGCGACTTCCTTGAGGGTGCGCTCGGTGACCTGTGCGGCCAGGGTCTGTACCAGGGCGGTCGCCTGGTCGCGCTCGGCGCTGGCGAATGCTTCGATGAGCTTGGGGATGGCGGGGGCGCCGAGCTTGCGCAGGGCCTCGATGGCCTTGCGCGCTTCCGGGGCCTTCATGTCGCGCTCGGCCAGCAGCTGCGCGATCGAGCGCTCCGCCTTGTATGTGCTGATGAACTTCATGGCCCCGGGTAATCGTCCCTTTCCGCGCACGCACACCATAGCCGCGCAGCGCCCACCACTGCCGCGGGTTATGTCAATGAGGTTACGCCGGGCTCGCGCCTCGCACCGCCGGCATTATGCCACAGCCCCGCGTGCGCCCCGGCCCGGCAACAGGGGCCGGCGGCCACCGGGCGCGCCTTCATCGATCGGGTACAATGTGACCGCTCCGCTTCCCCGCATACTGTTAACAACGTCACGAATCATGTCCGACCCCATCGCCGCCGATATTCAGCGTGCTGTCGCTGCCGTTTCCATACCGGATGTCGACGCCACGCTCGGGGCGGCTGGCGCCCGGATCGAGACCCGCATCACGGCCGACGGTCCTGTCGTTGCCGTGCACCTCGGTTTTCCGGCTGCAGGCATCCGTGCCGCGCTGGAATCCGCCGTGGCCGCGGCCGCGAGTACCGCAGCGGGCGGTGCGACCGCAGCGAAAGTGAGCATCGACTGGTCTGTCACCGCACGCGCTCCGCAGGGCGGCCTGACGCCGCTGCCCGGGGTGAAGAACGTCATCGCGGTCGCCTCGGGCAAGGGTGGCGTCGGCAAGTCGACCACCGCGGCCAACCTGGCGCTCGCGCTGGCTGCCGAGGGGGCACGGGTCGGTCTGCTCGACGCCGACGTCTACGGGCCGAGCCAGCCGACCATGCTCGGTGTCGCTGGACGCCAGCCGGGAAGCCGTGACGGTAAGACTTTCGAGCCGCTGCAGGCCCACGGCCTGCAGGTCATGTCGGTCGGCTTCCTGGTCGATGATTCCCAGGCGATGATCTGGCGCGGGCCGATGGTGACCCAGGTGGTGAACCAGCTCATTTTCCAGACAGCGTGGCAGGATCTCGACTACCTCGTCGTCGATCTGCCGCCCGGCACCGGCGACACCCAGCTCACGCTCAGCCAGAAGGTACCGGTGGCCGGCGTGGTGATCGTCACGACACCGCAGCAGGTGGCGATGCAGGTGGCGCGCCGCGGCCTGAAGATGTTCGAGAAGGTCGGCGTGCCACTGCTCGGCATCATCGAGAACATGAGCAGCTTCGTCTGTCCGAAGTGCAGTCACGAAGAGCCATTGTTCGGCGCCGGGGGCGGCGCTGACCTCGCCGCCGAATGCGGTATTCCGTTGCTTGGCGCGATCCCGCTCGACCGCACCATCCGGGCGCAGACCGATGCCGGCCGCCCGCCGGTGGTTGCCGAGCCGCAGGGCATCCTTGCCCAGCGTTACCGCGAGGTGGCGCGGCGCACGGCGGCGGCCCTGGCACGCCGCCCGGCAGACCAGAAGCACAAGTTTCCGCGCATCGTGGTCGAGTCCGGCCGATGACCATCAGGTCGGACCGATGGATCCGCCGCATGGCGGAGCAGCACGGCATGATCGAGCCGTTCGAGCCGGGCCAGGTGCGCACGGTCGGTGACCGGCGTGTCATCTCCTTCGGCACGTCGAGCTACGGTTACGACGTGCGCTGTGGCAGCCAGTTCAAGGTGTTCACGAATATCAACTCGACGATCGTCGACCCGAAGGCCTTCGACAAGTCGAGTTTCGTCGACATGGAAGGCGAGGTCTGCATCATCCCACCGAACTCCTTCGCGCTGGCCGCCACGGTGGAGTACTTCCGGATTCCGCGCACCGTCCTGACCGTGTGCCTCGGCAAGTCGACCTACGCACGCTGCGGCATCATCGTCAACGTGACCCCGCTCGAGCCCGAGTGGGAGGGGCACGTGACGCTGGAGTTCTCCAACACCACGCCGCTGCCCGCACGGATCTACGCCAACGAAGGCGTGGCGCAGATGATCTTCTTCGAGTCCGACGAGCCCTGCGAGACGTCCTACAAGGACCGTGGCGGCAAGTACCAGGGCCAGCGCGGGGTCACCCTGCCGCGGACCTGAGCGCGGCCCGCAGCGGGGCTGCCACGGGGCCTCCGGGGCTGTCGGAGCGGTGGCAGCTGTGGGATCTGCAGGAGCGGCGCAAGCCGCGAATATTGTCTTCCCAAAATTCCAAAGAAAAGGCCGGCGCCAGCGCCGGCCTTTCCGCATGCCATGAGTCCGCCGCGCCCCGTCAGCGCGACTCCTTCTCGATGAGCTTGTCCACCAGACCCGCCGGCACATCGGCGTAGTGGGCGAACTCCATGGTGAAGGTGCCGCGGCCGCTGGTGGCCGAGCGCAGGAAGTTGATGTAGCCGAACATCTCCGCCAGCGGGATGAAGCCCTGCACGAATGCCTGGGTACCCTTCTGGCCCTGGTCGGTGACCTGGCCGCGACGCCGGTTGACGTCGCCGATGATGTCGCCGAGGTAGGTGCTCTCGGTGACGACCTCGACGCGCATGATCGGCTCGAGCAGCTTCGGACGGCTGGCCTTGTGGGCCTCGCGGAACATCGCCCGGCCGGCGATCTCGAAGGCGAGTGCCGAGCTGTCCACATCGTGATACTTACCGTCGATGAGCCGCGCCCTGAAGTCCACGACTTCGTAGCCGGCGACCTGGCCTTTCTTGGCTTCCGTACGGATCGCGTATTCGACCGAGGGAATGAATTCGCGCGGAATGCGTCCGCCGACGATCTCGTCGGAGAACTCCACGCCGCTGCCGGGCTGCAGCGGCTCGAAGATCATCTTGACCTCGGCGTACTGGCCGGAGCCGCCCGACTGCTTCTTGTGCGTGTAGGTGTGCTCGACGACGGTGCCGAAGGCCTCGCGGAAGCTGACCCGCGGCTTGCCCATGTTGGCTTCGACGCCGAGTTCGGTGCGCATGCGGTCGATGGTGACCTCCAGATGCAGCTCGCCCATGCCCTTGAGCACGGTCTGGCCGGTCTCCTGGTCGACCTCGAGCCTGAGCGAGGGGTCGGCCTTCACCATCTTGTAGATCGCGGTGGACATCTTGTCGACGTCGGCGCGGGTCTTCGGTTCGACCGAGACGCTGATCACCGGGTCCGGGAAGCGCATGCGCTCGAGCAGGGCGGGGTGATCGGGATCGGAGAGCGAGTCGCCGGTCTCGGTGTCCTTCATGGAGACGAAGGCGCAGATGTCACCGGCACGGGCTTCCTCGATGTCCTTGGTGGCATTGGCGTGGACCTCGACGATGCGGCCGATGCGCTCCTTCTTGCCGCGCGTGACGTTGATCAGCGTATCGCCCTTCTTGATGACGCCGGAGTAGATGCGCACGAAGGTCAGCGTGCCGAACTGGTCGTTGATCACCTTGAAGGCGAGTGCGCGTGCCGGGGCGTCGTCGCGCACTTCCTGCGTGCCGATGGTCTTGCCGTCCGGGTCCACCATGGCGATGCCGCCGTTCTCGCCGGGGTAGGGCAGGTAGTCGACCACCGCGTCGAGGAGCTGCTGCACGCCCTTGTTCTTGAACGACGAGCCGCAGAGCACCGGTACCAGCTGGCCGCTCACGGTGCCCTTGCGGATGCAGGCCTTGAGCACCGCCGGGTCGAACTCGCCGGTTTCGACGAACTGCATGAAG
Organism: Pseudomonadota bacterium; assembly: GCA_963205295.1. Taxonomy (GTDB): domain Bacteria; phylum Pseudomonadota; class Gammaproteobacteria; order Steroidobacterales; genus QUBU01. The sequence continues at coordinate 90,814 of CAUJIY010000025.1, read as the reverse complement.
GCGTCGTCGTCCATCGCCAGCGCGTGCTCGAGTGCGTCCTGGCGCAGTTTCGGGATGTTGGCGATCCACTCGTTGTCGCCCGCCGCGGCGAACTTGAAGCGCGACGCCAGCTGGTCGAGGGCCACGGTTTCCCACTCGGTTTCCTTGCCGTCGCCTTGCCAGACGTAGGCGACACCGGCGATGAGATCGGCCATGCCGGCGAACTCGTCGTGGCTGCCGATCGGCACGTGGCACAGCACGACGTTGGCGCCGAGACGCTCGCGGATACCCTTCAGGCAGTGGCCGAAGTTGGCACCCATGCGATCCATCTTGTTGACGTAACAGATGCGCGGCACGTTGTACTGGTTAGCCAGGCGCCAGTTGGTCTCGGTCTGCGGCTCGACACCAGCCACACCATCGAACACCACCACGGCGCCGTCGAGCACGCGCAGGCTGCGGTTGACCTCGATCGTGAAGTCGACGTGCCCCGGGGTGTCGATCAGGTTGAGCTGGTGCCCCTTCCACTCGGTCGTAACTGCAGCGCTCTGGATGGTGATGCCGCGCTTGCGCTCCTGTTCCAGGTAGTCGGTGGTCGTGCTGCCCTTGCCGTCCTTGGTGTCGTGCACCTCGACGATCTGGTGCTTGCGCCCGGTGAAATACAGCACACGCTCGGTGGTCGTGGTCTTGCCCGCATCGATGTGCGCGACGATGCCGAAGTTGCGGTAGAGCTTGAGGTCTTTCTTCCTGGCCATGGTCTTGACTTCTGGAGTTGAACGGTTGGATCCGCCCCCGGGTGCGAGCCCGGAGGGATTGCGAGCACGAATAACCGCTCATTCTATCCTGTTGTGGTGGCGTGGAGCCAACCCCCTGTCGCGACGATCCGGGGCTGACGGCGGCGGGATGGTGCCGCTCAGGGGACCGGGTGGCCCTCGTCGACCACGACCGGTGCCCCGAGGGGCGCACCGTCGAGCCAGGGCCCGCCGTCGCGCCAGGCCAGGCGGCCGCCGGCGAACCATTGCAAGGCGCGCGGGTAGATGAGGTACTCGCCGCGCTGGACCCGCCCGCGCAGGGTGTCCTCGGTGTCGTCCCCAGTGATGGCCACCCGATACTGCAGCACCGCGGGTCCGGCATCGAGCGCCGGGATCACGAAGTGCACGGTGCTGCCGTGCCAGCGTTCGCCCGCGGCGAGGGCGCGCCGGTAGGTGTCGAGGCCGGGGAATTTCGGCAGCAGTGAAGGGTGGACATTGAACATGCGGCCACGGTAGTGGTCGACGAGTGCGGCCGGCAGGATGCGCATGAAGCCGGCGAGGACCACGACATCCGGGGCCAGGCGTGCGAGCGTGGCGCCGAGCTGCGCGTCGCATGCCGCGCGGTCGGGGCTCGTCCGGTAATCGATCGTCCAGGCGCCGATGCCCGCGGCACGCGCCCGGTCGAGGGCGCGCACCCCGGGACGGTCGCTGACGACACCGGCAAGCTGCAGCGACAGCTCACCGCCGGCGACCGCGTCTATCATGGCCTGCAGGTTGGTGCCGCCGCCGGAAACCAGCACGACGGCGCGCGGCGCGGCGGGCCGGGCCGTCATGTCGCGATGTGGACCTGGCTGCTGCCGGCGCTGATCTCGCCGATGACGAACACGGTTTCACCAGCGGCGCGCAGGCGGTCGGCGGCGCGCTCGGCATCCGCACGCGCCACCACGACGACCATGCCGATGCCGCAGTTGAAGGTGCGCAGCATCTCGTCCTCCGCCACCCGTCCGCTCGCCTGGAGCCAGGTGAAGATCTCCGGGCGTGGCCACCGCTTCGGGTCCATGCGGGCATCGGTGTCGGTCGGCAATACGCGTACCACGTTGCCGGGCAGGCCACCCCCGGTGATGTGCGCGAGAGCGTGCACATCGCAGGATGACATCAGTTCGAGCAGCGGGCGCACGTACAGGCGGGTCGGTGCGAGCAGCGCGCGGCCGAGGGTCGTGCCGTGCCACGGCCGGTCGACGGCCCCGGGTTCGCGCCCGAGGATGTGCCGGATGAGCGAGTACCCGTTCGAGTGTGCGCCGCTGGAGGCGAGTCCGAGCAGGATGTCGCCGGGCCGAACCCGGGAGCCGTCGATGAGGCGATCACGGTTGACCACGCCGACGGCGAAACCGGCAAGGTCGATGTCGCCGGGGGCGTACATGCCCGGCATCTCGGCAGTCTCGCCGCCGAGCAGGGCGCACCCGCTGGCCGCGCATCCCGCGGCAATGCCGCCGATGACGGCCTCGGCCTGGGCGAGTGAGAGCTGCCCGGTGGCGTAGTAGTCGAGAAAAAACAGGGGCTCTGCGCCCTGCACCACGATGTCGTTCACGCACATGGCGACGAGGTCGATCCCGACCGTGTCGAGGATGCCGAGATCGAGCGCCAGCCGCAGCTTGGTGCCAACGCCGTCCGTACCGGCGACGAGCACCGGTTGCGGATATTTCTTCAGGTCGATCTCGAACAGGCCACCGAATCCGCCGATGCCGCCGAGCAGGCCCGGCCGCGCGGTGCGTCGCGCCAGCGGCTTGATGCGCTCGACGAGCTCGTCGCCGGCCGCGATATCGACGCCGGCGTCCTTGTAGGTCAGCGGGGTATGCGAGCTCATGTGGATCCTGTGGCGGGTGAAGTCGGCATGCCATGCACGCCGGCACCGGGCGGGGCGTGACTATAATAGTGCAGGCACAGGAGCGGGCGCATGGTGCAGGGGTTCGGCGGGCAGGCGGGGCGGTGGCAATGGCCATGGGTTGCGTTGCTGGCGCTGGTGAGTGCCGCGCCTGCCGGGGCGGTGCGGGTCACGGACCTGTACGCCGAGTCGGTGCCGCTTGCGGATGCGACCGCAGGCGCACAGCAGCTGGCGTTCGCCGAGGCGTTGCGGCGGGTGCTGATCAAGGTCAGCGGGCAGGGGGCACTGGCAGGCGACGCCGGCGTTCTCCAGCGTTTTGGTGACCCGGCGGTAATGGTTCAGCAGTTCCGCCGCGACTCGGCCGGTACCCTGTGGGCGCAGTTCGATCCGGTGGCCGTGCGCCGTGGGCTGGAGGCCGCCGGATTGCCGGTGTGGGGCGAGGAGCGGCCCCTCACCGTGGCCTGGATCGCCTGGGACGACGGCACCGGTGCTCGCGACGTGCTGGCCGCTGCGACTCCCGAAGCGGGGCCGGGGGCGGCGCTGCGCGAAGAACTGCTGCGCACGGCCCGGACGCGCGGCATCCCGCTGGCGTTGCCGCTGCGGGACTCGCAGGATCTCGCCGCGGTGTCCTGGGCGGACATCTGGGGAGAATTCACCGCGCCGCTGGTCACGGCGTCCGCCCGCTATGGCGCTGACGCAGTCCTGGTGGGACGGGTGCGGACGTTTCCACCCGGCATGAACGATGCGCGCTGGACACTGCTCCTCGGCGAGGAGCGGCTGGAATGGCGTGGCAGCGTTGCCGACGGCCCGGACGGGCTCGCCGAACGGCTCGCACAACGGCTCGCCGTCGGTGGTCCGGCGGCCGGTGGCAGCACCGTGCGGCTGGCGGTGAGCGGAATCGGCAGCATGGAGCAGTACGGCACGGTGCTCGCCGGCCTGCAGGGTCTCGACGCCGTCGCGTCCCTGGCGGTCGTCGAACTCGTCGGCGATAGCGTGGTCTTCCAGCTCGGCCTGCGGACGGACCATGCGCGGCTGGTGCGTGCGCTCGCCGTGGCACGGCTGCTCGAGCCAGCCGCCGACGCAGCAGCGGCGCCGCCGGGTGCAGCGCCGGTCATGCACTATCGGCTCGCAGGCCTGCCCTGACCGTTGCGGTGCCGTCCCCGCCCCATGCTGCGCGCTGCCGATATCCCTAACGCGATCTGCGTCCTGCGGATCCTGCTCGTGGCACCGACCGTGCTGGCCCTGCTTGGGGGCCGCTACCCGCTGGCACTGGCCCTGGTCTGCATCGCCGGTTTCTCGGATGCGCTCGACGGCTATCTCGCCAAGCGTTTCGACTGGCGCAGCCGGCTCGGCGGCCTGCTCGATCCGCTCGCCGACAAGCTGCTGCTGGTGTCCCTGTTCGTGGCGCTGGCCTGGCTCGGGCACATTCCAGCCTGGCTGGCCGGCATCGTGATCGGCCGCGACGCCGTTATCGTCGCGGGTGGCCTCACCTTCAATTTTCTGGTCGGCCCGGTGCAGCCCGAGCCCTCACGGGCGAGCAAGCTCAACACCCTGGCGCAGCTCGTCTGCATCGCCACGGTCCTGGCCGGGCAGCTGACCGCGTGGCCGCTGGCGGGCGCGGTGACCGTCACCGGTGCGCTCGTGCTGGTCACCAGCGTGGTGAGCGGACTCGATTACGTGATCCGCTGGACTACGCGCGCCCTCGCGGCACGGGCCTGAATCCATGGAGCAGCTCGCCCTCGACATCCGGCTGGCCGCCCACGCCGTATTCGCCAGCTATCACCCGGGACCCAATGCCCTGGTGCTGGCGCGGCTGCAGCAGATGGCGGCGGGCGCCGGCGAGCGCATCGTCTGGCTGTGGGGTGGGGCCGGGATGGGCAAGACCCACCTGCTGCAGGCGAGCGTGGCGGCGGCGCATGGCCAGGGGCGGCGCACCGCCTACCTGCCGCTTGGCGCCTTGCAGGGCACGGACCCCGGCGTGCTTGCCGGGCTGGGCACTTGCGAGTTGGTGGCGCTCGACGATGTCGGGGCCGTGGCCGGCCGACCGGACTGGGAGCGCGCGCTGCTGCACCTGTACGAGGGCCTCGTTGCCGGCGGCTGCCGGCTGGCGGCGGCTGGCGATGCGCCGCCGGCGCAACTCGGGTTCGGGCTTGGCGACCTGGCTTCGCGATTCACTGCCGGCGGGGTGTTCCGGCTCGAGTCCCTCGCCGAGGCCGATTGCCTGCTGGCGCTGCGCCGGCGCGCCGAGTGGCTCGGCTGCATGCTGCCCGACGAGACCGCCCAGTACCTGCTCACACGCGCCGATCGGCGCATCGGCGCTCTCTGCGCCCTGCTCGACCGCCTCGATCGTGCCGCACTCGCGGCGCAGAAGCGGCTCACGATCCCGTTCGTGCGCTCGGTGCTGGAGTCGGCGAACTCCTGAGCGGTGCGGGTGCTCAGCGCCGCCGTTCGGCGTCCAGGGCGGCGAGGAAGACAAGAATCGTGAGGGCGGCGAACACGCCCGCGGTGCGGCGCCAGGATGGATTCACCAGCAGTTCCATGACGGCGTAAGCGAAGTACGGCAGCATGACGATGGCGGTGGCGATGGCCCAGCGCGGCAGCCGCAGTGCGCCACAGGCTGCCAGCACACCGAGCGGCAGCGCTGCCGCCCAGGATCCTGCGTCACGCCCGGCCGGCACCAGCAGCACGGCGGCCAGCGCGCCGAGGCCGGCGAGCGTGAGCGCCCGCGAAGTCCGTGTGCTCAAGCCTCTGGCCGCGCCGCGAGGCGCACGGCGACGCTGGCCACACGCCTGCCGAGATGTGCGGCGATGCGGGCCTCCTCGGCGCTGGGCTGCGTGGTGTTCTGGTCGGGAGCGAAGTGACTCGCGCCGTAGGGTGTGCCGCCGGTGCGGGTGGCGCTGAGTGCGGGTTCGCCGAAAGGCACACCGACCAGCAGCATGCCATGGTGGAGCAGCGGCAGCGCCATCGTCAGCAGGGTCGTTTCCTGCCCGCCGTGCAGGGTGCTGGTGGAGGTGAACACCCCGGCGGGCTTGCCCGCCAGGGCGCCGGCCAGCCACTCGGCAGCGGTGCCATCGAGAAAGTGCTTGAGCGGTGCCGCCATGTTGCCGAACCGCGTCGGACTGCCGAGCAGCAAGCCGGCGCAGTCGCGCAGGTCCTGCGAGGTGGCATAGGGTGCACCGCTGTCCGGCACCGGCGACAGGCGCACTTCGGTCTGCGGGCCGACTGGCGGTACCGTGCGCAGTCGCGCCCGGGCGCCGGCGACGGCGTTGACACCCCGGGCGACCTGCGCGGCGAGCGCTGCGGTCGAGCCGTGGCGTGAGTAGTACAGCACGAGGATCTCGGTGGTCACGCAGGCGCTCCTTCCAGCCGCTATTCTAGCGGCCGGCACGGCGGCACCGTGCGTATCCTGTGCAGGGCGGAAACTGCCATGGCCAACGACTTCATCGCCAGGCGCTTCATCGTCACCGGCAAGGTGCAGGGGGTGTTCTTCCGTGCCAGCACGGCGCGTGAGGCGGTCCGCCTCGGTCTGCGCGGCCACGCATTGAATCTGCCGGACGGCGCGGTCGAGGTGCTCGCCATCGGCCCTGTGGCCGGTGTCGCCGAGTTGCAGCGCTGGCTGCACCGCGGGCCGCCAGCGGCACGGGTCGAGGGTGTTGTCGAGGAGGTGCTCGAGCCTGCGGATTGCGCGGATCCGGCCAGCTTTCGCACCGGCTGACAGCTGCGTTACTGGCGGAACCAGCGCGTGCGCAACCGGTCGAGCACCTTCTGCGGATATTCGCTCCGGCCGAGGCTGCCGTTGTACCGGGCCAGCGCCTCCATCCAGTCGCTCCCCGAGCGTTCGTAATAGTGGCTGAGGATGGCACAACCCATGAGGATGTTGTCCTCGACGTCGACGAGCCGGCGGCGGCCGAGCTCTTCGCGCCAGAACGGCATCACCTGCATCAGGCCCTGTGCACCGGCACTGGAGACGGCATAGGGGTTGAAGGCGCTTTCGACATCGATAACCGCCAGCACCATTTCGGGAGGCAGGTTGGTGCGGGTGGCTTCCCGGTGTACGGCCTTGAGGATGTCGACGCGCAGTTGCGGATCCGGCACCTGCCGGCGCAGCCGGCCGCCCATGTCCATGAGCCAGACGTCGGCGTCGAAGCGATCCTTGAAGCTGTCTGCGCCGGCAAGCGCCGCGCGCACGCGCTCGCGCAGCTCCGGCGTCGGCTCCTGGCCGGCCTGGGCCGCGCCGGCGAGGAGGGCCACCAGCGCTACCAGCGCTACCCGTGCGCGGTCAGCCCGGGTCGGTCGCTGCCAGCTGTCGGACGAGAAAGGCCACGGCATCGCTGCTTGCCACCTTCTCCTCGGCGCCGTCGCGGCGGCGTCGATACTCGACCAGTCCTTCCTTGAGGCCGCGCTCGCCGATGACCAGGCGGTGCGGAATGCCGAGCAGGTCGGCCTCGGCGAACTTTACGCCGGGCCGGGCATCGCGGTCGTCGAGGAGCACCTCCAGCCCGGCCTCCTGCAACTGTAAATAGAGCGCCCCGGCCGCCGCCGTGACGGCGTCGGAGTTTTTCGGGTTGAGCACCAGCAGGGTGACGTCGAACGGGCTCATCGGCGCGGGCCAGACGATGCCCTGCGCGTCGTGGTTCTGTTCGATGGCGGCAGCGACGATGCGCGAGACGCCGATGCCGTAGCAACCCATGGTCATGATGCGCTCGCGGCCGTCCTGGTCGAGCACGGTGGCGTGCATGGCCTGGCTGTATTTGTCGCCGAGCTGGAAGATGTGTCCGACCTCGATGCCGCGCGCGATCTCCAGTGCCCCGCCCCGCGGCGAGGGATCGCCCGGGACCACGTTGCGCAGGTCGGCGACCGCCGGCTCCGGTGCATCCCGGCCCCAGTTGACGCCGGTGTGGTGGAATCCTTCTGCGTTGGCGCCGGCGACGAAGTCGGCGAGTGCCGCCGCCGCATGATCCACGATCAGCGGTACGTCGAGCCCGACGGGACCGGCGAAGCCGGTCGGCACACCGGTGACTGCCCGGATGCGCTCGGCGGTGGCCATGGCCAGCGGCCTGGCCACCTGCGGCAGGCGTTCGGCCTTCACCGCATTGAGGTTGTGATCGCCGCGCAGTGCCAGCGCCACCAGGCCACCGTCGGCAGCTTCCACCAGCAGCGTCTTCAGGCAGCGCGCGGGCGCTGTCCGGAGCAGGGCGCTGACTTCCTCGATGGTGCGGCTGTCGGGGGTGGCGACGCGGGCGAGTGCGGCAGCCGGCGCCGGGCGCGGTGCCGCGGGTGGAAACGTCGGCGCCATCTCGACGTTGGCGGCGTAGCCGTCGGCATCGCAGTAGGCGATGGCGTCTTCACCGGAGTCGGCGAGCACGTGGAACTCCTGCGAGCGCGAGCCGCCGATCTCGCCCGAGTCGGCGTCGACGGTACGGAAGCGCAGGCCGAGACGGCGGAAGATCCGCGTGTAGGCCTGCGCCATGGCGGCGTAGGTCGTATCGAGCGAGTCCTGGTCGAGGTGAAACGAATAGGCGTCCTTCATGACGAACTCGCGCGCGCGCATCAGGCCGAAGCGCGGGCGGATCTCGTCGCGGAACTTGGTCTGGATCTGGTAGTAGTTGACCGGCAGCTGGCGATAGCTGCGCAGCTCGCGGCGCGCGAGGTCGGTGATGATCTCCTCATGCGTCGGGCCGAAGCAGTAGTCGCGTTCGTGCCGGTCGCGGATGCGCAGCAGGAGGTCGCCGTAGCGTTCCCAGCGCCCGGTCTCCTGCCACAGTTCCGCCGGCTGTACCGCTGGCATCAGCACTTCGAGCGCACCGGCGCGGTCCATCTCCTCGCGCACCACCTGCTCGACCCGGCGCAGCACGCGCAGCCCGAGCGGCATCCAGGTGAAGATGCCCGAGGTGAGCCGGCGGATCAGGCCCGCACGCAGCAGCAGCTGGTGGCTGACGACTTCGGCCTCGGCCGGAGTTTCCTTCAGGGTGGTCCAGGGCAGCTGGCTGAGACGCATGGGTGCGCAGGTCCGGCGAGGCTCGGGAAAAATCCGGCGCCATTCTAGCGGCAATGGTCCGACAAGTCGCCGCGGGGCCGCGTCCTGCACGGGTCATGCTGCCATCCACCTCGGCGGGGAACCGTGGCAGAATCCGGCCGATGGACAACCGCGACGATGCCGTGGACGAGAGCGCGGAGCCGACCGCCGGCCTGCGCCCGCGCCGGCGTGCCATCTATGTCCTGCCGAACCTGCTCACCACCGGGAGCCTGTTCGCGGGGTTCTACGGCATCATCGCCAGCATCGATGGTCACTACGAAGCGGGAGCCATCGCCGTCATCATTGCCGGCGTGCTCGATGGCCTCGACGGACGCCTCGCGCGCCTGACGCACACGGAGTCGGAGTTCGGCCAGCAGTACGACAGCCTTTCCGACATGGTCTCCTTCGGCCTGGCTCCGGCGGTGATCGTCTACCAGTGGGGCCTGGTGCGCCTGGCCGAGTACGGCTGGCTGTGGGCCAAGCTCGGCTGGCTGGCGGCCTTCGTCTACGCCGTGTCCGGGGCGCTGCGGCTGGCGCGCTTCAACGTGCGTTCACGCACCAGCGACCGGCGCTTCTTCGAGGGCCTGCCGAGTCCGTCGGCAGCCGGTCTGATGATGAGCATGGTCTGGCTCGGTACGAAGCTCGGCTGGACGGGCGGCTGGACGCTCGTGCTGGCCTTCGTCGTGACCGCCGTGGCCGGGGCCCTGATGGTGTCGCGCTTCGCGTTCTACAGCTTCAAGGAAGTGCATGCCCGCGGGCGCATTTCGTTTACGTACGTGATCGTCGTGCCGCTGACCTTCGTGCTGGTGGCCATGGATCCTCCGGCCGTCCTGTTCGGCATCGGCGTGATCTACGCGCTGTCGGGACCAGCCGTGTCGCTGTGGCGGTTGCGGCGCCGGCGCGCCGCCGCGCCGGTGGCACGCGCCGGGGGGCAGCCGCGGAGCTGATCATGATGCCGGCGTCGGCAACGCGGCGGGCGATGATCCTGCACGAGATGGGCCTCGAGACCTGGCGGCTGCGTACGCCCGCGGACAGCGTGGCAGCCCCGGCTCCTGCCGTAGAAGTGGTGGCGGATTCGCTGGCACCGGCGATCGTCGCCGACTGGGAGCGGCTGCGGGTCGCGGTGCGCGACTGTCAGGGCTGCGAACTGCACCGGACGCGGACCCAGACCGTGTTCGGTGTCGGCCACAGCGCGCCGCGCTGGGTCATCGTCGGCGAAGCGCCAGGTGCCGAGGAGGACCGCCAGGGCGAGCCCTTCGTCGGCGCCGCCGGGAAGCTGCTCAACGAGATGCTGCGCGCCGTCGGCCTCGGCCGCGGGGATGTCTTCATCGCCAACGTCATCAAGTGCCGCCCGCCCGAGAACCGCAACCCGACACCGGCCGAGATCGGCGCCTGCGCCGGCCACCTGCAGGCCCAGCTCGACCTGCTGGCGCCGCGGCTCATCCTCGCCGTCGGCCGGATCGCTGCGCAGAGCCTGCTCGGCCAGAACGAACCGGTCGGGCGGCTGCGCGGCCGTGCCCATGCGTTCGGGCCGGCCGGCATCCCGCTGGTGGTGACCTACCATCCGGCCTACCTGCTGCGCTCGCCCGCGGAAAAACGCCGCGCCTGGGACGACCTGCGGCTGGCGTGCCGGCTGGTGGCGCCACGCGCGTCATGATCGCCAACCCGGGCGCGCTCGCTCCGCAGTTGCGCGAGATGCGTCACGGCGACGTGCCGCGCGTCGGCGCACTCGAGCGCGAAGCCTACGAATTTCCGTGGAGCCCGGGCATATTCCGCGACTGCCTGCTGGCCGGCTACGTCAGCCTGGTGATGGAGTACCGCGGCGAGGTGGTCGGCTACGCCATCATGTCGGTGGCGGCCGGCGAGGCGCACCTGCTCAACCTGTGCATCGCCCTGGCGCACCGCCGCCGCGGCTACGGTCGCCAGCTGCTCGGCATCGTGCTCGAGCGCGCGGCCGAGGCGGGCGCGGACCAGATCCACCTCGAGGTGCGGCCGTCGAACGACGCGGCGATCGCGCTGTATCTTGCCAACGGCTTCGAGCGCATCGGCGTGCGCCGCCGCTATTACCGCGCCAGCGCGGGCAGCGAGGATGCGGTGCTGCTCGCCCGTCCCGTCGACCGGCACCGGCGGCGCCGTTGAGACCGCCACGCATGGCCGCGGAGGCCGGGCGGTGACGTTACGCGAGGGTTCTGTCTGGCGTGAACGCTGCGTCCTCGCCTGGGTGCTCTACGACTGGGCCAACTCGGCGTTTGCCCTGGTGGTGATGACGAGCTTCGTGCCGGTGCTGCTCGCCGGGTACTGGAACGACGGTGCCCCGTCGAGCGTCGGCACCTTCCGCCTCGGTCTCGCCAACGGGATCGCCAGCCTGCTGGTCGCGATCGGGATGCCGCTGCTCGGTGCGCTGGCCGATCGCAGCGGCAGGCGCCAGGCGTGGCTGCTGTGGATCACCGGCATCGGCGTCGCCCTGACCGCCGCGCTCGCGCTGGCTGGGCCGGGCCAGTGGCCGGTCGCGCTCACCCTGTACGTGCTCGGGTCGATCGCCTTCGCGGCCTGCAATGCGCTCTACGACTCGCTGCTTGTCGACGTCGCGCAGCCCGGCGATTACGACCGCGTTTCCGCCGCCGGCTACGGCTTCGGCTACCTCGGCAGCGCGCTGCTGTTCACGGTGCTGGTGGTGGTCGCGGCACGCCCGGCGCTCGCCGGGCTCGGCGACACCAACGCCGCGCTGCGCGGCGCCTTCGTGGTCGTGGCCGGGTGGTGGCTCCTCTTTTCCGTGCCGCTCGCCACCTGGGTGCACGACGATCCGGCACGTGAAGGCGGACCCGGCGCACTCGTCGCCGGCTTCGGCCAGATCCTGCGCACGCTGCGGGAGGCACGCCGCCGGCCCGTGCTGTTTCGCTTCCTGCTGGCCTACTGGCTGTACATCGATGGCGTGTACACGATCATCAAGATGGCGGTCGACTACGGCCTGGCGCTCGGCCTTTCCAGCCAGCAGCTGCTGCAGGCCATCCTGCTCACGAACTTCGTGGCCTTCCCGGCCGCGCTTGCCTTCGGGCGTCTGGCCGCGGTGATCGGCGTGCGGGCCGGAATCGGCGCCGGTCTCGCGGTCTACATCGCGGCGACACTGGCGGCGCCGTTCGTGGCGACTACCGGTGGGTTCTATGCGCTCGCGCTGGCGGTCGGGCTGGTGCAGGGCGGGGTGCAGAGCCTCAGCCGCTCGCTGTTCGCCCGCCTCGTACCGGCAGGCCAGAGCGGGGAGTACTTCGGCTTCTACAACATGCTCGGCAAGTTTGCCGCCATCATCGGGCCGGTGCTGGCGGGGACGGCGACGCTCGTCACGGGTTCCCAGCGCCTCGGCATTCTGTCGGTGCTGGTGCTGTTCGTCGCCGGTGCCGGGTTGCTCAGCGGCGTGCGGGTGCCGCGCGCGGACGAAAACGCCTGACGCGGGTGGCGAGTTCGTGCGCGCGCGCCGGGTCGGCCGGTGCGCCGTAGCGCAGTTCGAGGTACAGCGCGGTGAGCGCATCCACTTCGCCGGCCAGATCCGGGCGCGCGCTGGCGATGGCCGCGGCGTAGTGGCTCGCCGTTTCGGCTGGCAGCCGCGCACGCACGATGCCGGCCAGCTTGCCGCACAGGCTCGCGTAGGCGAGCGCGACGACATCGCGCCGCCGGCGCGGCGCCTGGCGCAGCAGCAAACCCATGACCAGCATGCAGCCGATGGTGCCCGCGATGGCGAGGCCGGTGAGCTGCGTGACGCGCGGCACCTCGAAGCCGAGCGCGAGCAGCAGATCGGCCTGCATCTCCGGCCCGAAGGCGAGGACCCAGCGGTCCCACACGGCATTGACGGCGTCCCAGGACAGCACCATGCGGTTGATGAAGGCGTTGGCCCGCCACAGCCGCTCGGCTGCGACGGGCGTGGCTGCCAGCGTCGCCTCGATGCCGCTCGCGATGCGGCCCGGGGCGACGACCGACGTCGGGTCGATGCGCCGCCAGGCACCGTCGAACCAGGCCTCGACCCAGGCATGGGCATTGGCCTGGCGCACGATCCAGTAGTCTCCGAACGGATTGCGCTCACCGCCCTGGTAACCGACCACCACGCGCGCCGGGATGCCACCGGCACGGGCCAGCACCGCGAACGCCGAGGCGTAGTGCTCGCAGAAGCCCTGGCGCGAGCCGAACAGCAGGTCGTCGACCGAGTGCACGCCGAGCGGCGGCGGCGTGAGCGAGTAGCTGAACGTGCCGCTGCCGAGGAACTGCAGCACCCGCGCGAGGTAGGTCCGCGCCGCGGTGCTGTCGCTGCGCAGTTTCGCAGCCAGCTCGAGCGTGCGCGGATTGCGGCCTGCCGGGAGCCGCAGGTTGTAGGCGAGCACCTCCGGCGGCGGCTCCACCCGGGTCACGCCGCCGCTGGCCGAGCGTGCCCGGTAAGAGAGCCGCTCGGCGAACGGCTCGGCGCTCTGCAGCTGCAGGCTGCGGCCGAGGGCGGCGTGCGGCACCGACCAGGCGAGCGGGGTCTCCAGCGCCAGCAGCCAGCGCTGGCCCTGTGGCTCGAGCACCAGCTGGTAACCATAGATGGGTCCGGGTACGCGGGTGCGATCCGGAGCCGACTCGCGGGTGGCGTCGGGCAGGGCGAGCCAGCGCCTGCCGTCGAAGCGTTCCAGCACCGGTCCACGCCAGTACAGCGCCTCGGCCGGCGGCACCGCGCCCTCGAAGCGCACGCGGAAGGCGACGGCATCGGAGAGGCTGAGTTCGGCGATGTCGCCGGGCTCGATCTGGTCGTCGAGGCCCGAGATGCCCGCGGAACGGGTCTCGGGCATCGCCCAGAACGGTCCCGGGATACGCGGGAACAACACGAAGAGCAGGGCAGCGAGCGGCAGCGCCTGGAGCAGCAGCCGCGCCGCCAGCACAGCGGCGGCGGGGACCGGCAGCAACCGCTCGTGCCGCACGGTCTGGGCGAGGGCCGCGGTGATGCCGATGGTGCCGACGACCAGCCAGGCGAACGACCAGATGGCCTGCTCGCGCAGCAGCACGGCGAACAGCAGGAAATAACCGATCAGTACCACGACGATCCGGTCGCGCTCGGTGCGTGTCTCGAGCAGCTTCATGCCCGCCATGACCAGCAGCAGGGCGGAGCCTGCGTCGACACCGGCGACACCGCGGTAGGTCAGCGCCACACCGAGGAATGCCAGTACGGTCACCGGCACCCGGATCCACAACGACGGCAGGCGCCAGCCGCGCGCCGCGGCCAGGATGCGCCACAGGGCGATGGCGAGGACCAGCAGTGGCACCCAGGGCGTCACCATGAACAGGTGTGGGGCGCCACCGAACACCATGGCTGCAGCGGCCCACGCGACCTGGCGCCGGTCCATGGCATGACGTGCTGCCGCGGGGCGGTTCATGGCGCTGCGGGACCCGTCGGCATGGCGAGGGCGAGCCGCTCGAGGCAGCGGTGCACCTGTGCGCTGCCGGATCCGGGAGCGATCTCCAGTCCGGGCAGGCGCAGCCCCCAGCTGCGCCCGGCAGCGGCGGCGTCGAGGACCTGGCGTGTCAGCCAGGCGATGCGCTGCTCGACACCAGCCGGCGGCAGCAGGTCCCAGTCAAGCCAGGCCGTGGCCTGCGTGCCGCCGCGGAACTCGCGCACCAGGAGTTCGCCGCTGCGTGCGTAGCGCTTCCAGGCGATGCGCCGCGGTGGGTCACCCGGGCGATAGTCGCGCAGCCCGCCAAAGTCGTCGTCACCTGCCGACTGCCGGCCATCGGGGGTGGTGCTGGCACCGGAGTACGGCGGTTCGATCTGCTCCATCGCCGGGCGAGGCCAGACGAGCAGCTGCGCATCCACGTGGATCCAGGCCCAGGCGCGTACCAGACCGAGCGGAGTGCTCGCGCTGACACGCAGGCCGGGCAACGCGTGATGCCCACGCTGCGCGGTCGCGAGCGGCAGGTGCACGATGCGGCTGTGGTGGGCTTCGACGCTGACGGGCGTGCCGGTCGCGTCGTCCCACCCGAGGTGCAGTTCCTCGCGTGCGGTGGCGCCATCGTTGCCGAGCGTGAGGCGTACGTCGAGTGGCTCGCCGGCGAACACCGGCTCGGCGCCGAGCAGCTGCAGCCGCAGTCCGGCCAGCATGCGGTGCGTGTGATAGATGGTGGTCACGCCGAGCGCTGCCAGCAGGAAGGTGAGCGCAAAGCCGAGGTTGTTGTTGTAGTTCATGGCACCGGCCAGCATGGTCGTCACCATCAGGGCGAATACCAGCCCCGCCGAGGTCGGCGCGATGTAGATGCGCCGGCTGTCGAGTGTGACGCTTCTGCCATCGCGTCCCTGACGGCGCCGGGCCCAGCCGCGTACGCGCCGGGCCAGCCAGGCCTGCAGACACTGCCGGTAGTTGCGCATGGCCGGTGGTGCTGGTCGGCGACCCGGTCGCACCCGGCGGCGCTCCTCAGGGGATCGCCACTTCGGCGAGCACCTGGCGCGCTGCATCCTGGCCCGGTAGCGGCAGTTCACCACGCCGGCGCAGGCGATGGGCGGCAACGGCGGGGAACACGGCCTGCACGTCCTCCGGGTAAACGCCCGCGTGGCCATTGACCAGTGCCCAGCAGCGCGCCGCGGTGACGAGATCGACCGCAGCGCGCGGTGACAGCCCGAGTTCGAACGCCGCCGCTTCGCGGGTGAAGCGCACGAGGGCCTGCACGTAGTCGAGCACGGCATCGGTCACCTGGACCTGGCGTGCGGCCGACTGCAATTCTTCGAGTTCAGCCACGCCCATGACCGGGCGCAGGGTGGCGAGCAGTCCGCGGCGATCGTCGCCACGCAGCAGCTTGCGCTCCAGCGGCTCCGCCGGGTATCCGAGGCCGATGCGCATGTGGAAGCGGTCGAGCTGCGATTCCGGGAGCGGGAAGGTGCCGACCTGGTGCGCCGGGTTCTGCGTGGCGATGACGAAGAACGGTGCGGGCAGCGGATGGGTGACGCCATCAACGCTGACCTGGTGCTCTTCCATGGCCTCGAGCAGCGCGCTCTGCGCCTTCGGTGTGGCGCGGTTGATCTCGTCGGCGAGGATCACCTGCGCGAACACCGGCCCGGGCTGGAACTCCAGGCACCCGCGTTCGCGGTTGAACACCGCGGCACCGATGATGTCGGCGGGCAGCAGGTCGCTGGTGAACTGGATGCGCCGGAAACTGAGTCCCAGCACGGCCGCCAGACTGCGGGCGAGCAGCGTCTTGCCGACGCCGGGCACATCCTCGATCAGCAGGTGCCCGCGGGCGAGCAGGCAGGCCACCGCAAGGCGGATTTCCTGCGGCTTGCCGAGGATCACCTGGCCGACTTCGCGGATGGCGTGCTCGGCGAGCTGGCGGGCACGACCGTGCCGTGCCTCGCTGCCGACGGCCACCAGCCGCTCTGCCGTCCCGGTATCGCTGCGCGTCACTGCCACGACCTGTCTCCTCGCCTGAGCAGGTCATGTTGCCCCACCGGCAGCGCAGCGGCCTAGACCTGGGCCACAGATCGATTATGTTCGGCCGCCGGGTCGCCCGCGTGGCGCGGGCTACGCCCAGGATTATTAACTGCAAAAACAATAAGATATTGTGATATCTTATTGTTTATTCTGCCGAGATTCATGCCCTTCAGGGCGCGGTGCCGGTGGCCTTTCAGGGCAGATCGGTGCTACCCATCAGGAAGCGGTCGACTTCGCGGGCGACGCCGCGGCCCTCGTTGATGGCCCACACGACCAGGCTTTGTCCGCGTCGGCAGTCGCCGGCGGCAAACACACCACGCACGCTGGTCGTGTACCTGCCGTGCTCGGCGCGGACATTGCCACGCTCGTCGAGTTCGACGCCGAGTTCCGTGAGCAAGGCCGGCTCCGGGCCAACAAAGCCCATCGCCAGCAACACCAGCTGGGCCGGCCGCGAGCGCTCGGTGCCGGGGACCTCGCGTGGCGCGAACTGACCGTTTGCGGCCTTCTCCCAGCCGACGTCGACGGTTTCAACTTCCCTGACCGCGCCGGCGGCATCGCCGACCAGGCGCCTGACGGTGCTGAGAAAGCTGCGTGGATCGGCGCCGAAATGCGCTGCGGCTTCCTCCTGGCCGTAGTCGACGCGATAGATCCGCGGCCACTCGGGCCAGGGATTGTCCGCAGCGCGCTCGGCCGGAGGTTTCGGCATGATCTCGAGTTGCGTCAGCGTGCGGCAGTTCTGGCGCATCGCCGTGGCGACGCAGTCGGTGCCGGTGTCGCCACCGCCGATCACGACCACGTCCTTGCCACGCGCGTGGATCGGTGTGGCATCGGGCGCGCCCGCCAGCAGTGCCCGCGTGCTCGCCGTCAGGTAGTCCATGGCGAAGTGCACGCCCTTGAGCTCGCGGCCGGGCACCGGCATGTCGCGCGGGCGGGTGGAGCCGGTGCAGACGACGGTCGCGTCGAAGTCCTTGAGCAGCAGCAGCGCCTCGACGTTCTCGCCCACGTGCGCGTTGCAGATGAACTTGACGCCTTCTTCTTCCATCAGCCGCAGCCGCCGCTCGACGACCTCGCGCTTGTCGAGCTTCATGTTCGGGATGCCGTACATCAGCAGCCCGCCGGGCCGGTCATCACGCTCGAGCACGGTGACCTGGTGACCGGCCTGGTTGAGCTGGTCGGCGGCGGCGAGCCCGGCCGGGCCGGAACCGATCACCACGACCTTGCGGCCGGTGCGCGTGCGCGGCGGTGCTGGCACGACCCAGCCCTCGTCCCAGGCGCGGTCGATGATGGTCGCCTCGATGTTCTTGATCGTCACCGGCGGGGAGTGGATGCCGACGACGCAGGAGCCCTCGCATGGCGCCGGGCAGACGCGCCCGGTGAACTCCGGAAAATTGTTGGTCTTCAGCAGGCGCGCCAGGGCATCGCGCCACAGGCCACGGTAGACCAGGTCGTTCCACTCGGGAATCAGGTTGTTGATGGGGCAGCCGGCCGCTCCGCCATTGATGATCCGGCCCGTGTGGCAGAACGGCACTCCGCAGTCCATGCAGCGCGCACCCTGCTGGCGCAGGCGCTTTTCCTCCATGTGCTGGTGGAACTCGGCCCAGTCGCGGGTGCGCTCGCGTGGGCTGCGGTCGATGGGCAGTTCGCGCAGGAACTCGATGAATCCGCTGGGCTTGCCCATGTCAGTTACCGCCCACGCGCGCCGTGTCGCGCGCGTTCTCCTCGAATGCCACCATGATGGCTTCGTCGCCGGTCAGGCCCTGGTCGTGCGCGCGGCGGATGCACGCGAGCATGCGCTGGTAGTCGCGCGGAATGACCTTGACGAAGCGTGGGACGTAGAGTTCCCAGTGGTCGAGCACCGTGCGGGCCCGCGTGCTGCCCGTGTGCGCCAGGTGCCGCTCGATCATCGCCCTGAGTGCGGCGATCTCCTCGGCTTCCTGCAGCGGCTCGGTGCCGACCATCTGGCCGTTGACTGCGGCCGGGAAGGTACCGGCTTCGTCGAGCACGTAGGCGATGCCCCCGGACATGCCGGCGCCGAAGTTGCGCCCGGTCGGCCCGAGGACCACGACGCGCCCGCCGGTCATGTACTCGCAACCGTGGTCACCGACGGCCTCGACCACCGCGTCGGCGCCGCTGTTGCGAACCGCAAAGCGCTCGCCCGCCATGCCGCGGAGATAGGCCTCGCCGCTGGTGGCGCCGTACAGGGCGACGTTGCCGACGATGATGTTCTCCTCCGCCCTGAAGCCAGCCTGCGCCGGCGGGAACACGCTGATCCGGCCGCCCGACAGTCCTTTGCCACAGTAGTCGTTGGCGTCGCCTTCGAGCGCGAAAGTCATGCCCTTCGGGATGAAGGCGCCGAAGCTCTGGCCGGCGGAACCGCGGAAGCGGATGCGGATGGTGTCGTGCGGCAGCCCCTTGGCACCCCAGCGGCGGGTCACCTCGCTGCCGGTGATGGTGCCGACGACGCGGTGGACATTGCGGATGGGCAGGTCTGCGCTCACCTGGGCGCCGCGCTCGATGGCGGGGCGGCAGATGTCGAGCAGCTGCGTGACATCGAGCGACTGGTCGAGACCGTGGTCCTGCGGAATCTGGCAGTAACGCCCGACCTCGGGGCCGAGGTCAGGCTGGTAGAGGATGTTGCTGAAGTCGAAGCCCTTGGCCTTCCAGTGATCGATGGCCCGACGCGGTTCGAGCCGGTCGACCCGGCCGATCATCTCCTCGATACGGCGGAAGCCGAGTTCGGCCATGCGCTCGCGCACGTCCTGCGCGAGGAAGCGCATGAGGTTGACTACGTGCTCCGGCTTGCCGGCGAAGCGTTCGCGCAGCCGTGGATCCTGGGTGGCGACGCCGGTCGGGCAGGTGTTGAGGTGGCACACGCGCATCATCACGCAGCCCATGGCGACGAGCGGTGCGGTCGCAAAACCGAACTCCTCGGCGCCAAGGAGCGCCGCGACCACGACGTCGCGCCCGGTCTTGAGCTGTCCGTCGGTCTCCACCGTGATGCGGCTGCGCAGGTTGTTCAGCACCAGCGTCTGGTGTGCCTCGGCGAGCCCGAGTTCCCACGGCAGGCCGGCGTGGGCGATGGACGTGCGCGGCGAGGCGCCGGTGCCACCATCGTGGCCGCTGATGAGCACCACATCCGCATGGGCCTTGGCCACGCCGGCGGCGATCGTGCCCACGCCGATCTCGGCTACGAGCTTGACGCTGATGCGTGCCTCGCGATTGGCATTCTTGAGGTCGTGGATCAGCTCGGCCAGGTCCTCGATCGAGTAGATGTCGTGGTGTGGCGGCGGGGAAATCAGGCCGACGCCGGCCGTGGTATGGCGCGTCTTGGCAATCCAGGGATAGACCTTGGTGCCGGGCAGCTGGCCGCCCTCGCCGGGCTTGGCACCTTGCGCCATCTTGATCTGCAGCTCGCGGGCGTTGACCAGGTACTCGCTGGTCACGCCGAAGCGCCCGGAGGCGACCTGCTTGATCGCCGAGTTCCGCGAGTCGCCGTTCGGCAGCGGCTGGTAGCGCTCCGGATCCTCGCCGCCCTCGCCGGTGTTCGACTTGCCGCCGATGCGGTTCATGGCGATGGCCAGGGTCTCGTGCGCCTCTTTGCTGATCGAGCCATACGACATCGCGCCGGTCTTGAAGCGCTTCATGATGCTCTCGACCGGTTCGACCTCGTCGAGCGGCACCCGGCGGCGCGACACGAAATCGAGCAGGCCGCGCAGCGTGCTCTTCTCGCGCGACTGGTCGTCGATCAGCTGCGCGTACGACTTGTAGACGGCATAGTTCCCGGTGCGCACCGCCTTCTGCAGCCGGTGCACGGATTCGGGATTGAACAGGTGGTGTTCGCCATCGGCGCGCCACTGGTACATGCCGCCGGCGGGCAGGGCATGTCCGTCGACCGGGCGCGGCGGGAACGCGGCGCGGTGGCGCAGCAGCACCTCGCGGGCCACCACGTCGATGGCGATGCCGCCGACGCGCGACGGCGTCCAGGTGAAATACTCGTCGATGACGTCCTGGCGCAGGCCGATCGCCTCGAAGACCTGCGCACCGTGGTAGCTCTGGACCGCGGAGATGCCCATCTTCGACATCACCTTGACCACGCCCTTGGTCGCGGCCTTGACGAAGTTCTTGCAGGCGGTCTTGTGGTCGAGGCCGGTGAGCATCCCTTCGCGCAGCATGCCGTCGATGGTCTCGAAGGCGAGATACGGATTGACGGCGCTGCAGCCGTAGCCGATGAGCAGCGCGAAGTGGTGGACTTCGCGGGCTTCACCGGTCTCGAGGACCAGGCTGACGCGCGTGCGCAGTCCTTCACGGATCAGGTAGTGGTGCAGGCCCGAGACGGCGAGCAGCGCGGGGATCGGCGCCAGCTCGCGGTTGACGCCACGATCGCTCAGGATGAGCACGTTCAGCCCTTCCTCCTCGATCATGCGCCGCGCACGCTCGCGGATCTCCTCCATGGCGGCGACCATGCCCTTTTCACCGCGCGTCACGCGAAACAGGCTCGACAGCACGCCGGCACGGATGCCGGGCAGGTCGAGGCGGCGCACCTTGGCGAACTGCTCGTTGGTGAGGACCGGTCCGGACAGCTCCACGCGCCGGCAGTCCGCCGGCTGCGGCTCGAGCAGGTTGCCCTCCGAACCGAGCCACACCTCGGCAGCGGTGATGATCTCCTCGCGGATGCAGTCGATCGGCGGATTCGTGACCTGGGCGAACAGCTGCTTGAAGTAGTCGTACAGGAGGCGCGGGCGTGCGGAGAGGGCCGCCAGCGGCGTATCGTTGCCCATGGAGCCGACAGCCTCGACGCCGTCGCGGGCCATGGGGGTGATGAGCAGGCGCTGGTCCTCGAAGGTGTAGCCGAAGGCCACCTGCCGCTGCAGCAGCGTATCGTGATCGGGCGCAGGCACCTCCGGGGCGGCCGGCAGGTCGTCGAGCATCACCAGGTGTTCGTCGAGCCACTGGCGGTAGGGGCGTTCGTTCGCGACCGCCTGCTTGATCTCGTCGTCATCGACGATGCGTCCCTGCGTGGTGTCGACCAGGAACATGCGGCCGGGCTGCAGCCGGCCCTTGGTGACGATGTCCTCGGGCGGAATGTCGAGCACCCCGGCCTCGGAGGCCATGACCACGAGGCCGTCCTTCGTCACGTAGTAGCGCGAGGGGCGCAGGCCGTTGCGGTCGAGAACCGCGCCGATCAGCCGGCCGTCGGTGAAGGCGATCGAGGCCGGCCCGTCCCACGGCTCCATCAGGCTGGAGTGGTACTGGTAGAAGGCGCGGCGGGAATCGTCCATCGCCGCGTGGTTCGACCAGGGCTCCGGAATCATCATCATGATGGCGTGCGGCAGCGAGCGGCCGGCCAGCACCAGCAGCTCGAGCACATTGTCGAACATCGCCGAGTCGCTGCCGTTCGGATTGACGATCGGCGGGATCTTCTGCATGTCCTCGCCGAAGACCGTCGACGCGAAGCGCGCCTCGCGCGCCTTCATCCAGTTGATGTTGCCGCGCAGGGTGTTGATCTCGCCGTTGTGGGCGAGGTAGCGGTACGGATGGGCACGATCCCAGCTCGGAAAGGTGTTCGTCGAGAAGCGCGAGTGCACCAGCGCGAGGGCGGTCTCCATCGCCGGGTTGGTCAGGTCCGGGAAATATTCGGTGAGCTGCTCGGTGAGCAGCATGCCCTTGTAGACGAGGGTCTTGAACGACAGGCTGCACAGGTACCAGTTCTCGGCGCCGTCGAGCGTCGAGGTGCGGATTTCGCTGTAGGCGCGCTTGCGGATGACGAAGAGCTTGCGCTCGAACGCCATGTCGTCGGCGAGCTGCGGGTCGCGCCCGATGAAGACCTGGCGGACGAAGGGCTCGGACGCGCGCGCGGTGTCGCCGAGCGTGCGGTTGCGGGTGGGTACCGTGCGCCAGCCGAGGAGCGACTGGCCCTCCGACTGCACGATCTGCTGGAACCGCTGCTCGAGCTTGCGCCGCTTGGCGACGTCGCGCGGGAAGAACACCAGGCCGCAGCCGTACTGTCCGGGGGCGGGCAGGTTGATGTTTGCGTCCTCGCAGACTTCGGCGAAGAACCGGTGCGGCATCTGCAGCAGCACGCCGGCACCGTCGCCGGTGTTGGCCTCACAGCCACAGGCGCCGCGATGGTCGAGGTTGCGCAGCACCTGGATCGCCTGCTCGAGGATGCGGTGCGAGGGCCGGCCCTGGATGTCCACGACGAAGCCCACGCCACAGGCGTCATGCTCGAAGCGTGGGTCGTAGAGTCCCTGGCGGGCGGGTGCGGCACGATGGCTGGGCGGATTGTCGATGCTTGTCATGGGGGAACCAGGCAGGGCATGGCAGCTGCAGCCCGCCAGTTTACGGACGGCGGACCTGTCGGGAAAGACGGCCGGGGGCTGTCCTGTTCATCAGCCGAGCCGGGCGAGGCGTTCGAGCTGCTCGCCGAGCTGCACCGCCTCCTGGCGGGCTGCGGCCAGCTTGTCGCGCTCCCGGTCAACCACCGCCGGTGGCGCGTTGGCAGCGAACTGGCCGTTGGCGAGCTTGGCTTCGAGGCGGCCGATTTCCGCCTGTGAGCGCGCCAGCGCCTTGCCGAGGCGCTCGCGCTCGGCCACGACGTCGATCAGCCCGGCCATCGGCACCAGGATGCGGGTGGCGCCGAGTAGCGCCATGGCCGCGGCCGGGGCTTCACCGCCGTCGAGCACATCGATGCTCTCGAGGCGGGCGAGCTGGCGCAGCCAGGGCCCGTGGCGGGCGAGGCGGGCACGATCCTCGGCTTGTGCATCCTGCAGCAGCACGGGCAGAGACCGCGACGGTGCGATGTCCATTTCACCGCGGATCTGCCGGATGCCGAGCACGAAAGCCTGCAGCCAGGCGAGTTCGGCTTCCGCTTCGGCGTCGGCCGGCCAGGCGTCGGCGGCGGGATAGGGCTGCAGCATCACGGTGGTTCCCGTGATCCCTGCTGCCGGCGCCGAGCGCTGCCACAGTTCCTCGGTGATGAACGGCATGAGCGGATGCAGGGCCCGCAGCAGCGCCTCGAGCACGTCGATCAGCGCGCGGCGCGTGGCGGCCTGCACGGCCGGATCGGCATCCGGCGCCTGCAGGACCGGCTTGGTCAGCTCGAGATACCAGTCGCAGTACTCGTTCCAGGTGAACTCGTAGAGGGCGCGGGCGGCGAGGTCGAAGCGGTAGGCGGCGAGCTGCTCGTGCACCGCAGCCAGCGCCCTGCCGAAACGCGAGCGGATCCAGCGTCCGGGCAGGCTCGCGTCGATGCTGCCGGCAGGGGCGAGCGGCTTGCCCTCGACATTCATCAGCACGAAGCGGGTGGCATTCCAGAGCTTGTTGCAGAAATTGCGGTAGCCCTCGATGCGGTTGAGGTCGAAGCGGATGTCACGCCCGGTGCTGGCGAGGGCGGCGAAGGTGAAACGCAGCGCGTCGGTGCCGAACTCGGGAATGCCGGCCGGGAACTGGCGCCGCGTGGCTTTCTCGATCTGGGGTTTCAGCTGCGGCTGCATCAGGCCGCTGGTGCGCTTGGTCACCAGCGTCTCGAGGTCCACGCCGTCGATGAGGTCGAGCGGATCGAGGATGTTGCCCTTCGACTTCGACATCTTGTTGCCGTGCTCGTCGCGGATCAGCCCCGTGATGTAGACCTCGCGGAACGGCACGTCGCCGGCGAACTTCAGGCCCATCATGATCATCCGGGCCACCCAGAAGAAGATGATGTCGAAGCCTGTCACCAGCACGTTCGTCGGGTAGAAGGTGCGCAGCGCCGCCGTCTGTTCGGGCCAGCCAAGCGTCGAGAACGGCCACAGCGCCGAGGAAAACCAGGTGTCGAGCACATCCTCGTCCTGGCGCAGGGTTGTCGTGGCGGCGATACCGTGGGTGGCGCGTACCTCGGCTTCGCTGCGACCGACAAACACCTGGCCGGCCTCGTCGTACCAGGCCGGGATGCGATGCCCCCACCACAGCTGGCGGCTGATGCACCAGTCCTGGATGTTGCGCATCCACTGGAAATAGGTGCGCGACCAGTTGTCGGGCACGAAGCGGATGCGCCCGTCCTCGACCGCGGCGATGGCCGGCGCAGCGAGCGGGGCGATGCGCACGTACCACTGGTCGGTGAGCCAGGGTTCGAGCACGGCACCGCTGCGGTCGCCGCGCGGCACCGGCAGCTGGTGCGCCTGCGTCCGCTCGAGCTGGCCGGCGGCCTCCAGCAGCGCCAGTACCTGCGTGCGCGCTGCGGTACGGTCGAGGCCGACGAGGTCGACCGGGATCTCGCCGGGCGGCAGCGGTCCGGACGGTGTGTTGCCGGCGGTGATCCGCGCATCGCGATCGAGGACATTGATCAGAGGCAGGTCGTGGCGCCGGCCGATCTCGTAGTCGTTGAAGTCGTGGCCCGGTGTGATCTTGACGCAGCCGGAGCCGAACGCGGGATCGACGTAGGCGTCGGCAATCACCGGCACCAGCCGCCCGGTGACCGGCAGCCGTACCTGGCGGCCGACGAGATGGCGGTAGCGTTCGTCTTGCGGGTTGACGGCGACGGCCGTGTCGCCAAGCATCGTTTCAGGACGCGTCGTGGCGACCACGAGGTACCCGCTGCCGTCGGCCAGCGGGTAGCGGAGATGCCAGAGGTGGCCGGCTTCGGGTTCGGCGATGACCTCGAGGTCGGACAGGGCCGTGTGCAGCACCGGGTCCCAGTTGACGAGGCGCTGGCCGCGGTAGATCAGCCCCTCCTGGTGCAGCCGGACGAACACCTCGGTGACGGCGGCCGACAGGCCCGCGTCCATCGTGAAGCGGTCGCGCGACCAGTCGACGGAATTGCCGAGGCGGCGCATCTGCCGGCAGATCGTGTCCCCGGACTGCTCCTTCCACTGCCAGACCTTCGCCACGAACTTTTCGCGGCCGATTTCCCCGCGCGACTGGCCTGCGGCATTGAGCTGCCGCTCGACGACCATCTGCGTGGCGATGCCGGCGTGATCGGTGCCGGGCTGCCAGAGCACCTGCTCGCCACACATGCGGTGATAGCGCGACAGTGCATCCATCAGCGTGTGCTGGAACGCGTGACCCATGTGCAGCGTTCCGGTTACGTTCGGCGGCGGGATCATGATGCAGTAGGCGGGCCCGGTGCCGGACGGGGCGAAGTATCCGGCCTGCTCCCACTGCGCGTAGATGCGCCGCTCGATGGCGGCGGGCTGGTAGGTCTTGTCCATGGGTTCGGGGTGCGCTTACCGGGGAGTGCTGCCGAAGTGTTCCTGCAATACGTCGTCGATCAGGTCGGGCAGTTCCGTACGCAGCCGTCCGATGACATCGGCAAACAGGTTGGCTTCCATCTCGCGCAACGACTCGTGCAGCAGTCGCTCCATCAGCGCATAGCCTTCCGTGGCGATACGGGCCTGCAGCTCCTTCAGTTCTTCATCGGTGACGAGCAGGGGCACCGCCGCCGTGCCGGCGCCGGGGGTCGTGACGATCTCGGTGAGCACGGGGATTTTCCGCTCGCTCATGTGCCGGTCCTCATGTCGTGCGAGGCGACCTCGCAACCCACGCTGCGATAGTGGCGAAAACGCTCGCGGCCGAGCGCGCGCGTCGGCTCGTCGCCCGCGATCACCTCGGCGAGCCGGCTCCAGTTGCCGGCCGGCTCGACGACATCGCCGGCGAGATTGATCAGCAGATCCACGTGCTGCCCGGGAACGGTGCCATGGCCGATCGTGACCGGCGACTGCGGGGCGTCGTCCGTCACCAGTTCATGCGGGACGAAACTGCCCTGGCGGAAGGTCCAGAGCAGCTCGTCGAGGTGGCCCGCCTGTGCCGGGGAGCCGGCGCGCAGGTGGATCCGGTGCCCGAGGTGGTAGGCCTTCTCCGTGAGCCGGCAGGCGAAGTGCAGCGTGGCGGCGTCGTCCGCCGCCGCCACGATGTAGAAATCCACGCGACCAGGTCCAGCCAAGGGTGTTTCCGCCGGTCGGATCCGGAAAGGGACCCGTGCCCGCCATCATACCGTTCAGCGCTTCAATAGGAACTCGACCAGCAGGGCGACCGGCCGGCCCGTGCTGCCTTTCTGGGCGCCCGCGTTCCACGCCGTGCCGGCGATGTCCAGGTGTGCCCACGGCGTGGTGCCGACGAAGCGCGACAGGAAGGCGGCAGCGGTGATCGTCCCGGCTTCGCGGCCGCCGATGTTGGCGACGTCGGCGAACGGGCTCTTGAGTTGCTCCATGTATTCCTCGCCGAGCGGCAGTTGCCATGCCGGGTCGTCGGCGGCCTCGCCTGCAGCCAGCAGCGCGTCGGCCAGCGGCCCGGAATTGGCCATCAGCCCGCTGCGGTGCTTGCCGAGCGCGACGACGCAGGCACCGGTGAGCGTGGCGATATCGATCATCGCTGCCGGCCGGAAACGCTGGCCGTAGGTGAGGGCATCGCAGAGGATCAGCCTGCCTTCGGCATCGGTATTGAGGATCTCGATGGTCTGCCCGGACATGGAGCGCACAATGTCACCCGGGCGCGTGGCCGAGCCGCCAGGCATGTTCTCGCATGCCGGCACCAGGCCGACCACGTTCAGCGGCAGGCGCAGCGCAGCCGCCGCCTGCAGCACCGCGATCACGGTGCCGGCACCGCTCATGTCGTACTTCATCTCGTCCATCTGCGGCCCCGGTTTGAGCGAGATGCCGCCGGTGTCGAAGGTGATGCCCTTGCCGACCAGTACCACCGGGGCCTTGTTGCGGGCCGCGCCCCGATAGCGCAGGACGATGAAACGCGCCGGTTCGTCGGTGCCGGCGGTGACCGATAGCAGCGAGCCCATGCGCAGGCGGCGCATGCGCGCCTCGTCGAGCACGGAGACGCTCAGGCGGGCGTTGCCGCGGGCCACGTCGCGGGCGCGGCCGACGAGGTAGCCCGGCGTGCAGATGTTGGCCGGCAGGTTGCCGAGGTCGCGCGCCAGCGCCATCGCGGCGCCGATGGCCTGACCGTGCGCGATGCCGCGGCGGACTTCGGCGGTATCGCCGCCGGAGACGGCGATACCGAGCAGCCGCTGCTTCGGCGTGCGGTTGCGTTCGCTCGCCCGGGTCTTCAGCGCCGTGAAGCGGTAGGCCGCGTCGTGCCAGACTTCCACGGCGATGCGGGCGCGCCGGTAGGCGTCGGTACCGCGCACGTCCTCGGTGCCGAGATAGCTCACCACCTCGACAGCGGCTGAGCGCGTGACGGCTGCGAGCGCGCTGCGTGTGGCCTTGCGCAGCGCCTTGCGCTCGCACTTTTCGCGGGCACCGAGACCGACGAGCAGGACCCGCGGACAGCGCAGGCCCCGGACTGACGGCAGCAGCAGCGTGTCGCCGGTCTCGCCGCGGAAGTCGCCGTTGCGCAGGAGGGCGCGCAGCGCGCCGCGCGCCGCGCGGTCGGCTTCACGCGTTGCCGCCGGCAGGGGGCCCGCCGAGTAGGCCGGCAGGATGATGCAGTCGGCGCGCTGGCGCGAGGCCGGGCCCGCTTTGACCTGAAAACGCATGCTCGTCTCCGTATGACTCGCGGCGCCGCTTGACGGGCTCGCCAGCCGGGCCGGATGATGCTCCGGCGCGCCAGCAAGGCGCGCGTTCTCTCCCCGCCGCGCGATGGCTCTAGTCTACCGGATGACACTGACTGCAGGGCAAGCCTGGCGCAGACGCGGCGCGGTCACGCGCCTGCCGGGGACGCAGCATGGCCAGCATCGCTGACCGCTACGTGCTGCGCGAAGCCGCGCAGACCTGGTTCGCCGTCACGGCGGTGCTGTTGCTGATCCTCGTCACCAACCAGTTCGCGAGCGTACTGGGCGATGCGGCTGCAAGCCGCCTGCCCAAGGACGCGCTGCTGCAGGTGATGGCCCTGACCTCGCTGCAGTACCTGACGATCCTGATTCCGGTCGGCCTGTTCCTGTCGATCCTCCTCGCGCTCGGGCGGCTGTACCGCGACAGCGAGATGTACGCACTGATGGCCTGCGGCGTCGGTCCGGCGCGGCTGTACCGCCCGCTGGCCATGCTGGCCGGAACGCTCGCCGCGCTGGTCGGCTACATCGCGCTGGTGGTGGCGCCGGGCGCTGCCGCCGAGGTGCGGCGCATAGCCCAGGAAGCGCGTTCGCGTTCCGACCTGAGCGTGATGGAGGCCGGGCGGTTCGTCAGCTTCGGACAGGCCGACGCCGTGGTATACGCCGAGAGCGTCACCCGTGATGGGCACCTGCACAACGTGTTCGTGCAGCGGCGCCACGACTCCGGTGTCGAGGTGATCGTCGCGGCCGAGGCGTGGCAGGAACTGACAGCCGATGCCGACGTGCGCATGCTGACCTTCGCCGACGGGCGTCGCTACGAGGGCGAGCCGGGGCAGCCGAACTTCCGTATCGTCGAGTTTCGCCGGCACGGGATCCCCTATTCCCTGCCGTCGCGCATCGACGTCGCCGACAAGCCGGAGTCGCGCTCCATTGCCGCCCTCCTGGCGTCTGGCGATCCGGCCGACCGTGCGGAACTGCAATGGCGCCTGTCGGTTCCGGTGATGGTCGTGGTCCTGACCCTGCTGGCGGTGCCACTGGGACACTCCTCGCCGCGCCAGGGGCGTTACGCCGGCCTGCGGGCCGGCGTGCTCGTGTACATCACCTATGCCAACCTGCTGGGCGCAGCGCGGGTGTGGCTCGAGCGCGGCAAGCTGCCCCCGCTGCTCGGGCTGTGGTGGGTGCACCTGCTGTTTGCGGCTGTGGCGCTGCTGCTACTCGCGGCACGCAATGGCAGGCTGCGCTGGCCACGCCGGGCGGGAGCAACACCGTGAACATCGTCCGCGGCTACCTGGCGCGCTCGATACTCGTGACGACGGCCGTGGTGCTGGCCGTACTGCTGGCGATCGGCGGCTTCATCGAATTCGTCGGCCAGCTCGATGACGTCGGTGCCGGTGGCTATGGCATCGCCCAGGGCCTGGCCTACGCACTGATGAAGCTGCCCGAAATGGCATTCATGCTCCTGCCGATGGCCGTACTGCTCGGGGCGCTGCTCGGGCTCGGTGGACTCGCCAATGGCAGCGAGCTGGTGGCGCTGCGTGCGGCCGGGGCCTCGCCCGTGGCGCTGGCGCGCGCGGTCCTGGTGACCGGCCTCGGGGTGTCGCTGCTGGCACTGGCCCTCGGTTTCTACCTGGCGCCGCCGCTCGAGCGCTACTCGCGGCAGTTTCGTACCTTTGCGATGCACGGGCCATCGGGGTTGGCCAGTGCGCAGTCCGCATGGGTCCGGGATGGCGACGTGATCCTCAACCTGAGTCGCCTTGGCGACCCTACGCAGTTCGGTGGTGTGTACCTGTTCCGCTGGAAGGGCGGCGGCGAGCTGCAGAGCGTGGCGCGTGCGGACTCGGCGAGCATCGGTGGCGGGCGCGAGTGGACGCTCGACAATTATGCCGAGTCGCGTTTCGGTCCCGATGGCGTGACGTTGCGCCGGGAACGCAGGTTCGCCGAGATGGCGGGGTTGAGCCCGGAGCTGCTCGGCCTGACCGTCGTGCGCCCGGAGGCGCTCGACGGGCTGGCACTGTGGCGCTACATCGACTACCAGCGCCGCAACGGCCTCGACTCGCGCCACTTCGAGGTCGAGCTCTGGCGGCGCATGGCCTCGGCGCTCGCGGCAGCGCCGATGTGCGTGCTGGCGCTGGCGGTTGCCTTCGGCCAGCTGCGCCGGACCGGTACCGGGGCGCGCATGGTCATCGGGGTCGTCATCGGGCTCGCCTACTTTCTTGCCAGCCGCGGGCTTGCCGACGGTGGGGAGGTCTACAAGCTCGACCCGCTGCTGGTGGGGTGGCTGCCGACGCTGGTGCTGGCAGCCGTGGCGGCGTTCATGGTCGTGCGGGCCCGCTGAGCGGCACTCTGCGCGGGGCGAGGCGCACGACACGCGTGCCGCTCAACCGGTCGTGCCAGGCGAGCTGGTGACGATCGACGAGCAGCCAGGCCAGGCCGATCCCGAGGCATGCCGCAGACAGCAGCGCGGCCGCGAAGCGACCGGTGGCCAGCGCTATCGGCAGTGGCGTGCCCGCGGCAGTCTCGACGCGCAGGTTCCAGGTGCGCATCCCGGGTGTCTGTCCACCGCGGCTCCAGAAGCCGATGAAATACGCGGCTGTCAGGGCAAGCAGGAACAGCCGGTAAGCGGGATTGCCTGCCGGAATGGCTGCACCGCCACGGGCGATGATGATGACGAGCGAGCCGAGCGCGAGCACGCCGGCGAGGACCAGCACGTCGTAGGCGCTGGCCGCCAGGCGCAGCAGCAGTTCCCTGAAGCGGGCGGCGATCGTATTGTGCTGCGCCGGCATGATGTCGCGCACGATGGCGCTCCCTATGGGAATCGAACCCATGTTTCAGCCTTGAGAGGGCCGCGTCCTGGACCGCTAGACGAAGGGAGCTTGCGCGGGACGGTGCCCGTGGCCGGGCGGGCTGCTATTATAGGTGCCGACAGCAATCCCACAAGCGGTTCAGCTATTGTCCGACGTTTCACAATCCATCCAGCCCGCGCCCCAGGTCATCCCGCGGTCCGAACACAACATCTCCCGGGCCGACATTTCCAAGAACGCACTCAAGGTCCTCTACCGCCTCAAGGACGCGGGCTATCAGGCGTTCCTGGTCGGCGGCAGCGTGCGTGATCTGCTGCTCGGCCGCCACCCGAAGGACTTCGACGTCGCTACCGACGCGCATCCCGAGGACGTGCGCGCCCTGTTCGGCAACTGCCGGCTGATCGGGCGGCGCTTCCGGCTCGCCCACGTGCGCTTCGGCCGCGAGATCATCGAAGTCGCGACCTTCCGCGGGCTGGGCCAGGAAGAGCAGGGCAGCGGCCATCGCGAAATCTCGGCGGAAACCGGCCGCCTGATCAGCGACAACGTCTACGGCTCGATCGAGGAAGACGTCTGGCGCCGTGACTTCACCGCCAATTCGCTTTACTACAACATCGCCGACTATTCCGTCTGGGACTTCACCGGAGGTGGCGCCGATGTGCAGGCGCGCCGGCTGCGGCTCATCGGCGATCCGGAGACCCGCTTTCGCGAGGATCCGGTACGCATGCTGCGGGCGGCGCGTTTTGCCGCCAAACTCGAGTTCGCCATCGAGGACGGCTGCGCAGCGCTCGTGCCGCGTCTGGCACACCTGGTCGATGGTGTGCCTGCGGCGCGCCTCTTCGAGGAGTTCCTCAAGCTCTTCCAGACCGGCCACGCCCTGGCGAGCTATCGCCAGCTGCGCCGGCTCGGGCTGTTCGAACACCTGTTCCCGCCCACGGCGCGCTGGCTCGGACCGGGCGGCGATGCGCGGGAGCGTTTCCTCGAGGAGGCGCTCGCCAATACCGATGCGCGCATCGCCGAGGATCGCCCCGTCACGCCGATGTTCCTGCTCGGCGTGTTTCTCTGGGGGCCGGTCGCCGACCGTGCCGAAGCGCTCGGCCGCGACGGCATGACCGATTTCCAGGCGCTGGCCGTGGCGGCTGCCGACATCACGCGCGAACAGACGGAGCGCCTGGCCGTACCGCGCCGTTATTCCATCCCGATGCGTGAAATGCTCCAGCTGCAGTCGCGCTTCGACAAGACGCGTGGCGCACGCGCCCTGGCCTTCATCGAGAGCAAGCGTTTTCGGGCGGCCTACGACCTGCTGGTGTTGCGCGCGCGGGTCGGCAATGCCGATCCCGAGCTGGCGCACTGGTGGACCACCCTGCAGCAGCTGCCACCCGAGCAACAGCGACACGAGCTCGGTCTCGACCGGCCGGGCGCCCAGGGACGGCGCCGACGCCGCGGCCCGCGCCGCGGTGGGGCGCCGCGCGAAGCGGCTGCGACCGATCAGCACCAGGGCGGTTGACACCGGCCCCGCACGCACGGGGTGCACGGCGCGCATGCACGAGCCGGCCAGCTGGATTCCCGCTTACATCGGGCTCGGGAGCAATCTCGACGATCCGCCGGCACAGCTCGCGCGGGCCCTGGCAGCACTGGCCAGGCTGCCGTCTACGCGCCTGGTCGCGGCGTCCGGGTTTTACCGCAATCCGCCGCTCGGTCCGCAGGACCAGCCCTGGTACGTCAATGCAGTCGCCGCCCTGCTGACCCGTCTCGGGCCACAGGCGTTGCTCGTGGCGCTGAAGGGCATCGAGGCAGCGCAGGGCCGCCAACGCCGGCCGGACGATCGCTGGGGTCCGCGGGTCGTCGACCTCGACCTGCTCCTGTATGGTTCGCTGCGTGTCGACGAGCCCGGCCTCGTGGTGCCGCACCCGGGCATTGGCGAGCGAAATTTTGTATTGTTCCCACTGCTGGAGATCGCGCCGGCCGTGCGTGTTCCGGGTCGCGGTCGCGCTGTGGAGCTGGCGCGCAGTGTCGATGGCACGAGCCTCGAGTGCGTGCGCCCGGCATCGGCCGACGACGGGTAACGACAACGACAACAACATGGGCCGTGCATGGCAGAACGACGCTTCATCGTCATCGAGGGCCCGATCGGCGTGGGCAAGACCAGCCTGGCGCGGCGCCTTGCGGCCGACATCGACGGTGAGCTCCTGCTCGAGGAAGCGCAGGCCAACCCGTTCCTGGAGCGTTTCTACCTCGACCCGCGCGGGGCGGCGCTGCCGACCCAGCTCTTCTTCCTGTTCCAGCGTATGCGCCAGATCGAACAGCTGCACCAGCCGGACATGTTCAATACCACGCGGATCGCCGATTTCATGGTCGAGAAGGACCGGTTGTTTGCCGGGATCAACCTGGACCGCCACGAGCTGTCGCTCTACGACCAGGTGTGCGAGTCGCTCGCGGTCGAGCCGCCCGTGCCGGACCTGGTGGTGTACCTGCAGGCACCGGTCGATACGCTGCTGTTCCGGATCGCGCGGCGGGGGCTTGCCTGCGAGCAGGCCATCAACCGGCGTTACCTGGAGCGGCTCACGGAAAGCTACGCCCGGTTCTTCCACGACTACGACGCCGCTCCGCTCCTGATTGTCAACGCGGCCACGATCGATCCGGTCCATAATGATGCGCATTTCGCCCTGTTGCGTGACGAGATCGACCGTGTCCGCAGCGGGCGGCACTTCTTCAACCCGGTAGCCGCCGCCCTGGCCTGACGGCGCGGCAGTTCGCGAGCGGAGAACCAGCGTGGTTTACAAGCAGCTCGAACAGCGCGGCATGCCGCAGCCGCCCGTCAATGTCTCGACCCTGCGGCAGATGGCGGCCGAGCACGAGCCCATCGCCTGCCTGACGGCGTACGACGCCAGCATGGCCTGCATCGTCGATCAGGCCGGCACCGACGTGGTCCTGGTCGGCGATTCGCTGGGCATGGTGATCCAGGGGCACGACACCACCGTGCCGGTGACGGTGGCGGACATCATCTATCACTGCCGGGTCGTGGCGCGCGGCCTGCGCCGCGCGTTCCTGATGGCCGACATGCCTTTCATGAGCTATACCACCCCGGTGCAGGCACTCGACAACGCCGTGCGCCTGATGCAGGAGGGTGGGGCGATGATGGTCAAGCTCGAGGGCGGCAGCGGGCAGGTCGGTATCGTCGAGCACCTCGCGCGGCACGACATCCCGGTGTGCGCGCATATCGGGCTCAAGCCGCAGTCGGTGCACAAGCTGGGGGGCTTTCGCGTGCAGGGGCGCGAGCAGGCAGACGCCCGGCAGATGGTCGATGACGCCGCTGCGCTCGAGCAGGCTGGTGCCGATATCGTGCTGCTCGAATGCGTGCCGACGGAGGTTGGCAGAATGGTGCGCGACGCCGTGGAAGTGCCGGTCATCGGCATCGGCGCCGGTCCCCATGTCGATGGGCAGATCCTCGTCCTCTACGACATGCTCGGCATCACCCAGGGGCGCCTGCCGCGGTTCGTGCAGAACTTCATGGCGGATGCCGGTTCGCTCGGCGCGGCCTGCGAGGCGTATGTGCGGGCCGTGAAGAGCCGTGCCTACCCGGCGCCGGAACACTGCTTCTCCTGACCGCAGACAAGGGTTCGCGATGAAGGTCCTGCGCGGCATCGGCACGACCCGGCGCCTGGTGGCGGAGTGGCGGCACGCCGGCAGCAGCGTGGCGCTGGTGCCGACCATGGGCAACCTGCACGCGGGCCACATGAGCCTCGTGGCACTAGCCCGGCGGCGCGCCGACCGCGTGATCGCCAGCATCTTCGTCAACCCGACGCAGTTTGGTCCCCGCGAGGACTACGCCAGCTATCCGCGCACGCTCGCCGCCGACCTGGGGCGCCTGCGCGCTGCGGGAGCCCATGCCGTGCTGGTGCCGGGTGTGGCGACGATGTACCCGGCCGGCGCGGGTACCGTGGTGTCCGTGCCGGGGCTGTCGGGCGAGCTCTGTGGCGCCGTACGGGCGGGGCACTTCGACGGGGTCACTTCGGTGGTGCTGCGGCTGCTGCACATCGTGACGCCGGACGTGGCCGTGTTCGGCGAGAAGGACTACCAGCAGCTCGTCATCATCCGGCGCATGTGTGCCGATCTGCATCTGCCGGTGCGGGTGCTCGGGGGGGCGACCGTGCGGGAGGCCGATGGACTGGCGATGAGTTCGCGCAACCAGTACCTGACGCCGTCCGAGCGTGGCGTGGCACCGCAATTGCACGCGGCGCTGCTCATCTGCCGGCAACGTCTGCTCGCCGGTGGCAGCGACCTGCGCGGCATCGAACGCGCCGCGCTGAAGACGCTGCGTCGTGCGGGCCTGCGCCCGGACTACGTGGCGATCCGGGCCGCTGCCGACCTGGCCATGCCGGCACCGGCGGAACGACGCCTGCGGGTGCTCGCCGCCGCACGCCTCGGCCGTGCCCGCCTGATCGACAACATCGCGGTCAACCTGCCTTAACCCGCACCGAGGCGGCGCAGAGCCCAGTCGACGTGTTCGCGCACCAGCGCCGAAGGGTGCCCGCGGCGGGTGCTGAGGGCGCCGATCGCCGCAGGACTCGGCGGGCCATTGCCGAGAGCGACGGCGATGTTGCGCAGCCAGCCCTCGTAACCGGCGCGGCGGATCGGGCTGCCGGCCAGCTTCTCCTGCCACTCAGGTTCGCTCCAGCCAAACAGGTCCACGAGCAGCGCGCGGTCGAGTCCCTGGCGCGGGGCGAAATCCGCCTCGCTGGCCGCCCGGGCGAAGCGGTTCCACGGACAGGCGAGCTGGCAGTCGTCGCAGCCGAAGATGCGATTGCCGATGGCGACCCGCAGCGGTTCGGGAATGGGTCCGCGGTTCTCGATCGTCAGGTAGGAAATGCAGCGGCGGGCGTCGAGCACATACGGGGCGATGATGGCGCCGGTTGGGCAGGCATCGATGCACGAGCGGCAGCTCCCGCAGTGGTCCGTGGCTGGTGCGTCGGCCGGCAGCGGCAGGTCGGTGAATATCTCGCCGAGGAAGAACCAGGACCCGGCGTTGCGGCTGATCAGATTGGTTTGCTTGCCGATCCAGCCGAGTCCCGCCTGCTGCGCGAACGGTTTCTCCAGCACCGGCGCGCTGTCGACGAAGACGCGGTAACCGAAAGGACCGATGGCCGCCGCGATCCGGTCGGCGAGCCGCTGCAGGCGCGGGCGCATGACGCGGTGGTAGTCGCGTCCGAGCGCATAGCGGGAAATCCACGCCCGCTCGGGTTCGTCGGCGAGGCGCGCGGCCGGATAGGCGTCGGGGCGCCAGTAATCCATCCGCAACGAGATCACGCGCACCGTGCCGGGAACCAGGCTCGGGGGTGCCAGCCGCAGCGGTGCCTGCCCGGCGAGCCAGTCCATGTCGCCATGCAGGCCGCGCTCCAGCCACTCGCGGAAGCGTTCGCCGGCGCGACCGGGTTCGGCCCGGGCCACCCCGAGTTGCTGGAAGCCAAGCTCGGCAGCCCACTCGCGGAGACGAGCGACAAATTGAGCGTCGGGTGTGGGCGGGGTCACGACAGGGCAACGACAGCCGGCGGCAGATCAGCGTCAGTATAATCAAGCCGATGTCGGCACTTTCCAGTCTGGTGTTCACTCCCGCGCAGGTGCGCGAGTTCGATCGTATCGCGATCGAAGAGGTCGGTATCGCCGGTGCGGAACTCATGGCGCGCGCCGGGCGATGTGTCTTCGACCTGGCGTGCACGCGCTTTCCCGAGGCTCGGCGCTGGCTGGTCCTGTGCGGCGCGGGCAACAATGCCGGAGACGGCTACGTGGTGGCACGCCTGGCCGCGGCAGCCGGGGTCGTCGTGACCGTGGCGGCGCTGTCGGACCCGCACCAGCTGCGCGGCGACGCGGCGGCTGCCTGGCAGGAATTCCAGCGCGCGGGCGGCAACGTCGTCCCGTTCGGCGCCGGCCTCTGCGAGTCGGCCGACCTGATCATCGATGCGCTGCTCGGTACCGGTCTGGTGCGCCCGGTCGAGGGTGCGTGGCGGTCCGCCATCGAGGCGGTGAACGCGGCTGCCGTACCCGTGATGGCCGTCGACGTGCCGAGCGGTCTCTGCGGCCTGTCGGGCGTTGCGCTCGGTGCCGCCGTACGGGCCACCATCACGGTGACCTTCATCGGACGCAAACAGGGCCTGTACCTCGGCGCGGGTCCGGATCATGCCGGGCAGGTGGTGTTTGCCGATCTCGGCGTGCCGGCCGGGCGCCTGCGGGACGTCACGCCGGTGCTGCGCCTGTTCGGCGCGGACGATCTTGCAGCGCTGCTGCCGCCGCGGCCGCGTACCGCACACAAGGGCCTGTTCGGCCACGTCCTCATCGTCGGCGGCAACGACGGCATGGGCGGCGCGGCGCGATTGGCCGGGGAGGCGGCAGCCCGCGCCGGCGCCGGGCTGGTCAGCGTGGCGACCCGGCCTGGCAACGTTGCCGCGGTAACCGCGGCGCGACCCGAACTCATGTGCCGTGGTATCGACAGCGTCGTGGCCCTCGAACCATTGCTGGCGCGGGCGACGGTCGTCGCCATAGGTCCCGGCCTCGGGCGGGATGCCTGGGCCAGTGCCTTGCTCGAGCGGGTCCTTGCGGTGGAGTTGCCGCTGGTGGTCGATGCCGATGCGCTCAACCTCCTGGCAGGACGCGCCCTGCATCGTGACGACTGGGTGTTGACGCCGCACCCGGCCGAGGCGGCACGGCTGCTCGGGTGTTCCACGTCCGACGTACAGGCGGACCGGCTGCATGCGGTCACGACGCTGGCGGCACGTCACGGCGGCGTGGCCCTGCTCAAGGGGCGCGGCACGTTGATCGCCAGGACAGGGGAGACTCCCTACGTGATCGATGCAGGCAATCCCGGCATGGCCAGTGGCGGCATGGGCGACGTGCTGACCGGCATCGTGGCCGGCCTGCTCGCGCAATGCCGTGCGACCGGGCAACTCACGGTAACGGCAGCGGCCGCCTGGCTCCATGCCCGTGCTGCCGACGAAGCTGCGAGCCAGGGCGAGCGCGGCCTGCTCGCCGGCGACCTGCTAGCACCGCTGCGGCGATGGCTGAATCCCTGACGCTCGATCTGGCGGATGCCGGGGCGACCGAGGCGTTTGGCGAGCGCCTGGCCACCGCGCTGCTCAGGTCCGGTGCTGCCGGGCTGAACGTCCATCTCGAAGGCGATCTTGGCGCCGGCAAGACGACGCTGGTGCGCGGATTCCTGCGCCGCCTCGGGCACGCTGGCCGCGTACCGAGCCCGACCTACACGCTGACCGAGCCCTATGCCCTGGCGGGCTGGCGCATCGCCCACATCGACCTTTACCGTATCCGTGACCCGCGCGAACTCGCCGATCTCGGGCTGCGCGACACGCTCGGGCCGGCCGTGGTCACGCTGGTCGAGTGGCCGGACCACGGTGCCGGGCACCTCCCGGCTGCCGACCTGCGGATCGGATTGCAGGTGTCGGGCAGCGGTCGCCACCTGTGCTGCCAGGCGCTGTCCGTGACTGGCAGCAGCATCGTGGACCTGTTGGCGGCGATACCAGGACTCCAAGAGCCGGCAGCGCCTTAGGCGGCTTCGATGAGATGAGCACGCATGATTTGAGCCTATCTTCATAATCAGGCTCATAAAAGGTAGGCAAAAGCCCCGGGTGCCGCTATAATTTTCGGGCGTCGATGGGGGTGGAGATGGGTTGCTGTCGGACTTGGTGGGCGAGTGGGCTGTGGGCATCCATGCTCACGGTTGCAGTCGCCGCCCCGCCACGGGTGGAACGGCTCGAAATCACCCGACAACCCGCTGCCGTCCAGCTTACCGTGGCACTCGATGCCCCGGCGCAGTTCCGTCTTTTTACTCTGGCGAACCCGGATCGCATCGTCCTCGACGTGCTGCCGGCACGGCTCGCGGCGTCGGCCCTGCCACTGCCGGCAGGCACCGGACCCGTGCGCCAGCTGCGGGCCGCTAACCGCCCCGATGGTTCGGTGAGGCTGGTGCTCGACACGTCGACGACAGCGCAGCCGCGCGCCAGGCTGCATCCCGCGACCGCTGGCAGTGCGCCGCGTATCGTCGTCGAGGTACCGGTTGAACCGGTGCAGGCCAGCGTTCCTGCACCCGCATCCGCACCCGCACCGGTAGCGGCAGCGGTACCGGTACCGGTACCGGCACCAGCACCGATGCCCGCTACCCCGGCTCCACAGGAACCGGCCGCGTCGCCACCGGCCCCGACCGGCGACACACGGGCACCGGTGGTTCACGACGGGCCGGCCGTGACTCCGGTCCGTGGCCGTGACGTTGTCATCGCCGTCGACGCGGGCCATGGTGGCAAGGATCCGGGGGCACACGGACCGCGTGGGGTGCTCGAGAAGGAGATCACGCTGCGCATCGCGCGCGAGCTGGTGGCGGCGATCGATGCAGAACCGGGCATGCGCGGGGTCCTCACCCGCGGTCGCGACGAGTTCATTCCCCTGCGCCTGCGCATGGAGCGCGCACGCGCCGCACAGGCCGACCTGTTCGTCTCGGTCCACGCCGACGCCGTGCGCAACCGCAGCGTCCGCGGTGCATCCGTGTACGTGCTGAACGAGAAGGGCGCCACCGACGAAGCGGCACGCCGCCTGGCAGCGCGCGAGAACGCCGCCGACCTGATCGGCGGGGTGTCGCTCGGCGATCGCGATCCGATGCTGGCTTCGGTGTTGCTCGACCTGTCGCAGAACGCTGCGCTGGGCTCGAGTATCGAGGTGGCCGACGACATCCTGCGGCAGATGGCGCGGGTCGGCACCGTGCGCAAGCCGCACGTCATGCAGGCGCCATTCATGGTTCTGAAGTCGCCGGATGTGCCGTCGGTGCTGGTCGAGACGGCGTATATCTCCAACCCCGACGAAGAGCGCCGCCTCGACACCGGCGCCTACCGCCAACGCCTGGCGACGGCGATCTTTGCCGGCGTACGCGACTACTTCTACCGCAACCCGCCGCGCGGCACGCTC
This sequence comes from Pseudomonadota bacterium, assembly GCA_963205295.1. Classification (GTDB taxonomy): domain Bacteria; phylum Pseudomonadota; class Gammaproteobacteria; order Steroidobacterales; genus QUBU01. The sequence continues at coordinate 51,523 of CAUJIY010000025.1, read as the reverse complement.
GTTGCCGAACTCAGCCGGGGGCAGGTCGCGACGGCAGTCGAGCACGTGATACGGCCTGGCGAGTCGCTGTCGGCGATCGCCGCGCGGTACAACGTGAGCGTGGTACGCATCCGCGAGGCGAACCGCCTCGCCGGTGACCGCATCGTCGTCGGACAGGTGTTGCAGATCCCGCGCAGCAGCCGTACCTGATGCAGGCGGCGCCGGCGCGGCGCGATGACACCCGCCCGGGCATCTGGAACAATCGCGGCATGCCGATCCGCGAGCTGCCGACCCTGCTGATCAACCAGATCGCCGCCGGCGAGGTCGTCGAGCGGCCAGCCTCCGTGGCGAAAGAGTTGCTCGAGAACAGCCTCGATGCCGGCGCGCGGCGCATCGAGCTCGAGGTCGAGGCCGGTGGCGCGCGCCTGATGCGGGTGCGCGACGACGGTGTCGGCATCCCCTGCGAGGAACTTGCGCTTGCCCTGGCGCGACACGCCACGAGCAAGATCGAGTCGCTCGAAGACCTGGTGCGGATTGCCTCGCTCGGTTTCCGGGGCGAGGCGCTGCCGAGCATCGCCGCGGTGTCGCGGCTGCGCCTCGTTTCACGTCCACCGGATGCGGCGCAGGCCTGCAGCGTCGAGGCCGAGGGCGGTGAACCCGGGCCGGTGATCCCGGCCGCCCATCCGGTGGGCACGAGCGTGGAAGTGCGCGACCTGTTTTTCAATACCCCGGCCCGGCGCCGCTTCCTGCGCTCGGAGCGCACCGAGTTCCAGCACCTGCAGGCGACGATCGAACGCATCGCGCTCAGCCGTTTCGCCACGGCATTCCACGTGACGCATAACCGGCGCAGTGTGCTCGACCTGCCGGGTGCGCACACGCGCGCCGGGCAGGAGGGGCGCATCGCCCGCATCGTCGGCGAGGAATTCGTGGATGGGGCGCTGTATCTTGAGCGGGAAGTGGACGGCCTGCGGCTCGCGGGCTGGGTTGGGCGGCCGACGTTTTCACGCAGCCAGCCCGACGCGCAGTTCTTCTTCCTCAACGGTCGCGCGATCCGCGACCGGCTGATCGTCAATGCCGTGCGGCTCGCCTACCAGGACGTGCTGTACCACGGGAGGCACGCGGCTTTCGTGCTCTACCTCGAGATGGACCCGGCGCGGGTCGACGTCAATGCCCATCCGGCCAAGCTCGAGGTGCGCTTCCGAGACCCCGGGGCGGTGCACGATTTCGTGCGTCGCGCCGTCGAATCGGCGCTGGCGGCGACGCGTCCCCGGGCAGAGGCCACCGCAGGAGCGCCGGCGTCGATCAGCAGCGTGACGGGTTGGGTTGCGGCACCGCCCGCACAGCAGGCGGAGCTGCGCCTGGCCGAGGCGGCCGCCGTGTACGGGGCCCTCGCCGGTGCCGCGCTGCCCGCTGTATCGGGCAGACCGGAAGCGCAGCCCGCGGCCGAGCGCCAGCCGCCGCTCGGCGGCGCCCTGGCGCAGGTTCACGGCGTCTACGTGCTGGCCCAGACCGAGCGCGGCCTGGCGATCATCGACGCCCATGCCGCCCACGAGCGCGTGTTGTACGAGCGGCTCAAAGCGCAGCAGCGCGCCGGCGGCATCGCCCGCCAGCAGCTGCTGGTGCCGCAGCTCGTCCGGGTGACGAGCGCCGAGTTGCGCCTGCTCGAGGTGCACGGCGCCGCACTGGAGCAGTCCGGTCTCGTGGTCGAGCAGGGCGGTCCGCAGTCGGTGGTGATCCGGGCGCTGCCGGCGCTGCTCGCCGCGGTGGATGCCGAGGCGCTGTTGCGCGATCTCCTCGCCGACTGGTCCGAGCACGGCACGAGCGCGCAGGTCGAGCAGCGCTGCGAGGCGATTCTCGCCACGGCGGCCTGCCATGCCGCCGTACGCGCCAGGCGCGACCTGACCCTGCCCGAGATGAATGCGCTGCTGCGGGCGATGGAAGGCACCGACAGGGCCGACCAGTGTGGGCACGGGAGGCCGACGTGGGTCGAGCTGTCGATGCAGGAACTCGACCGACTGTTCCTGCGTGGCCGCTGAGAGCGTGAGCGCCGGCGGGATTCTCGCGGTGTGTCTTGCAGGTCCGACCGGGACCGGCAAGACGGCACTCGCCCTGCGCCTCGCGGCCGAGTTCGCGGTCGAGATCGTAAGTGTCGACTCGGCCATGGTGTACCGGCACATGGACATCGGCACCGCCAAGCCGACAGCCGCTGTCCGCGCCGCCGTCCCGCACCATCTCATCGACATCCGCGAGCCGTGGACGAACTACTCGGCGGGTCAGTTCTGCGCCGACGCCCGCGAGGTCATCGCCGCGATCAACCGCCGCGGTCGGGTGCCGCTGCTGGTGGGTGGCACGATGCTGTATTTCCGTGCGCTGCTCGACGGGTTGTCGCCGTTGCCGCCGGCACAGCCCGCCGTGCGCGCAGCCATCGACCGGGAAGCGGCCGGGCGGGGCTGGGCCGCACTGCATCGCGAGCTTGGGCAGGTCGATCCGGTGGCGGCTGCACGGATCCGCCCAGGTGACCGCCAGCGCATCCAGCGGGCGCTGGAGGTGTTCCGTATCACCGGGCGGCCGATCTCGGCCCTGCAGGACTCCCCCGCGGCAACGGACCGGCTGCCGTGCCTGCGCATCGCACTCGTACCTGCGGATCGCGACGCGCTGTATCGCCGCCTGGATGAGCGGTTCGCGGCAATGCTGGCTGCCGGTTTCATCGATGAAGTGGCGCGCCTGCGGGAGATGTCGCTAATGTCAGCGGCCTCACCCGCCATGCGCGCGGTTGGCTATCGGCAGGTCTGGCGGCACCTGGACGGCGTGACGAGCCTGACCGAAGCGTCGCGCGAGGCCCGGGTTGCGACCCGCCGCCTGGCCAAGCGCCAGCTGACCTGGCTGCGCGCCGAAACCGCGTACCAGGCGGTCGAACCGCTCGACGGAGATCCTTTTTCCGTCGTCGCCGGGAGGCTCGCAGCCGCAGGGGTGTCGCGCGAGGGGCGAGGATGCAATATCATGGGCGGGCGTCAGGAACGCCGGGAACACGGGGTATGACCAGACTTTCCCTTCCTTCGAAGAATGTGGCCGCCGACAAGGCGGAAAAACCAGAACAACAGCCGCGGGAGAACCGCATGTCCAAGGGGCAGATTCTCCAGGATCCGTTCCTCAACGCTTTGCGTAAAGAAAAGATCCCGGTATCGATCTACCTGGTGAACGGCATCAAGCTGCAGGGGACGATCGAGTCTTTCGACCAGTTCGTGGTGCTGCTCAAGAACAGCGTCAGCCAGATGGTCTACAAGCACGCAATCTCGACGGTCGTGCCGGCGAGAAACGTGCGCCTCGGGTCCGAGGACGAAGAGGCAGGTGACTGAGGACGATTCCTGCATCGGGCAGCTTGCCGTCTGCGGCTGGCAGGCCCGCCGCAAGGTCCGGGAGCAGCCGGTTGTTTGAACGACCGGAGCGCGGTGAACGCGCCGTCCTGGTGCATGTCGGCTCGGGTCGTGCACCGCTGCCCGAGGAGCAACAGGAGTTCGAGGCACTGGCACTCGCCGCAGGGGCCGAGGTGGCTGCCACCGTCGATGCGCCGCTGCGGGATATCAACCCCCGCTACCTGATCGGGACCGGCAAGCTGGCCCAGATCCGCCAGATCGCCAGTGACGCAGCGGCCGAGCTGGTTCTGGTCGACCATCATCTGTCGCCGGCGCAGGAGCGCAATCTCGAGAAGGAGCTCGGCCGTCGCGTGGTCGACCGTGCGGGGCTGATTCTCGACATCTTCGCGCAGCGGGCGCGAACCTTCGAAGGCAAGCTGCAGGTCGAACTCGCCCAGCTCGAGCATCTGGCGACACGGCTGGTCCGCGGCTGGTCGCACCTGGAGCGACAGAAGGGTGGCATCGGCCTGCGCGGACCCGGCGAAACCCAGCTCGAGACCGATCGCCGCCTGCTGGCCCGGCGCATCCGCCAGCTGCAGGAACGGCTGGTCCGCCTGGCCCGGCATCGCGACCTGTCCCGTCACCAGCGCCGCCGCCAGGACATGCCGGTGGTGTCGCTGGTCGGCTACACCAATGCCGGCAAGTCGACCCTGTTCAACCGCCTCACCGATGCCGGCACGCTGGTGGCCGACCAGTTGTTTGCGACGCTGGACCCGACCCTGCGTGCGGTGGGGGTTCCGGGTGGCGGGCGTATCGTGCTGGCCGACACGGTAGGGTTCGTGCGCGACCTGCCGCACGAGCTGATCGCGGCGTTCGAGTCGACGCTGGAGGAAACGCGGGAATCGCGGCTGCTGCTGCATGTCATCGATGCGGCTGATCCCGCGCATCGCGAACGCATCGAACAGGTCGAGAAGGTGCTCGGCGATATCGGTGCAGCGCAGTTGCCGGCAATTCAGGTCTACAACAAGACTGATATACTCGGCGTCGAGCCCCGTGTCGACCGGGCCGACACCGGGATGCCGTCGCGCGTGTGGCTTTCCGCAGCGACCGGCCAAGGAATCGATCTCCTGCTCGGTTGTATAGCGGAGTTCCTGTATCGCGAGCGCGTCCGTGGAACGGTCAGGCTGACGGCCGCCGAGGCGCGATTGCGTGCGCTGCTGTTCGCCTGCGGTGCCGTGCGTGGCGAGCAGGTGGCGCCGGACGGCGGGTGGGAAATCGAGGTTGACATGGAACGATCGGACTTCCAGGGCCTGCAGCGCACCGAAGGGCTGAAGTTGCAGGCCGATGCGGCGCCGGAAGGCCAGGCGGCGCTGCGACAGATTGAGACTGGCAGGGGATAGCTCGGGCCATGGCGTGGAATGAATCGGGTAACGGCCGCAATCCGTGGGATCGCGGCAGCGGCGGCGACCGCCAGGGTCCACCGGACCTGGACCGGCTGGTCCGCGATCTGCAGCAGAAGTTCGCGCGCCTCATGCGCGGCGGCCGCGGGGGTCCGCGGACACCGGCGCAGACGCCGTCCGGGCCCGGTGCCGCCGGCATCTGGGGCATCGTCGCCCTCGTCGCCATTGGCTGGGTCCTGACCGGCCTGTACCGGGTCGACGACGCGGAGCAGGGCGTGGTCCTGCAGTTCGGCAAGTACAAGGCAACGACGATGCCGGGACTGCGCTGGCACCTGCCCTGGCCGATCGAACGGGTGGAAGTGGTCAACGTCAGCGAGATCAGCCCGTTCAACAAGCAGACCCGGATGTTGACGGCAGACGAAAACATCGTCGACGTCGATGTCGTGGTCCAGTACCAGAAGGCCGACGCGGGCAAGTATCTCTTCAATGTGCGCGATCCGGAGGGCACGATCGCCGACGTGACCGAGAGCGCCATCCGCGAGATCATCGGCAAGAACAAGATGGATTTTGCCCTCGGCGAAGGCCGCGGCGAGATCACCCTGCAGACCGAGGAACTGATCCAGGCGACCCTCGATGAGTATGGCGCCGGCATCCGCGTCACCAAGGTGAACCTGCAGGACGTCAATTTTCCCGACCAGGTCGATGCTGCGGTCCAGGACGCGATCAAGGCGCGCGAGGATCGTGAACGGCTCGCCTTCGAGGCCGAGGCCTATGCCAATGGCGTGCTGCCCCGGGCGCGCGGTGAAGCTGCGCGTCGCCTCGCCGAGGCAGAAGCGTACAAGGCGCGCGTCACCGCGGATGCCGTGGGTGAGGCCGCCCGCTTCGAGGCGCTGCTGGCCGAGTATGAGCGCGCCCCGGCGGTCACGCGCGAACGCCTCTACATCGAGGCGGTCGAGGATGTCATGTCCCGCACGAACAAGGTCCTGCTCGATGCCAGCGGCAGCGGCAACATGATCTACCTGCCGGTCGACAAGCTGCTCGAGAATCGTGTGCCGGCGGCGGGCGGCACCGGCAGTGCACGGCCGGCACCCGCACCCCAGGCGGCCGAGCCAGCCGCGGAAATCGAGGCCACGGCCATCCGTGGTCGCGAAGCCCTGCGCAACAGGGAGGATCGTTGATGAAACCGCAACCGGCAGTCCTGGCCATCATCGGCGTGGCACTGGTCCTGGTCGCCATGTCGGTGTTTACCGTCGACGAGCGCGACTTGGCCGTCAAGTTCCGCTTCGGCGAGATCGTCGAGACCGACTACAAGCCCGGGCTGCACTTCATGATCCCGCTGGTCAACAACGTCGAGAAGTACCCGCGGCGCATCCTGACCAACAACACTCCGCAGGAGCAGTTCCTGACGGCCGAGAAGAAGAACCTGCTGGTCGACTTTTTCGTCAAGTGGCGCATCACGAATGTCGGGGAGTACTACCGGTCGAGCGGCGGCAACGAATCGCTGGCCTCACAGCGCCTGCTCGAAATCATGAAAGCGGGGATCCGCGGCGAGTTCGCCAAGCGCACGGTGCCGCAGGTGGTGGCCGCCGAACGGCGCGAACTGCTCGATGCCATGCTGAGCAATGCCCGTGCCGAGGCTGCTTCGCTCGGCATTGAAATCGTCGACGTTCGCGTCAAGCGCATCGAGTTTTCCGACGAAGTCAGCGACTCGGTGTTCAACCGCATGCGCCAGGAACGGGCCCGTGTGGCCGCGGAACTTCGTGCCCAAGGCGCCGAGAGCGCTGAACAGATCCGCGCCGACGCAGATCGTCAGCGCACGGTGATCATTGCCACCGCGTACCGCGATGCCGAGAAGTTGCGCGGCGAGGGCGATGCGGCGGCGGCGCGGACTTATGCAGACGCCTACCGCCGCAACGCCGATTTCTTTGCTTTCTACCGCAGCATATCTGCGTACAAGCGGTCCCTCGGCCAGTCGAATGACCTGATGGTCCTCGATTCCAAGGGCGACTTCTTCCGTTATCTGCGCGACGCAGAAGGCAAGCGCTGACGCCTGCGCGCGTCGCTCGGGAGGGGTCGGGCTCATGGCTTGGGGTGACCTGCTGGCGGCATTTGCCCTGTACCTGGTCATCGAGGGGCTCCTCCCGTTCGTCAGCCCATCGGGCTGGCGCCGGGGTCTGGCGCAACTCGGACAGCTGAGCGACGGACAGCTGCGGATGATCGGACTTGCGGTGCTCCTCGCCGGGCTCACCCTGCTGCTGGCGGTGCGCAGCGCGGCCTGAGGGCAGCGTGCCCGCCTGCCGTTGACGGAGTCTTTGCGCGTGGCATCAAAGGGTCGCAGCGTCGTCGTCGTCGGCATCCAGTGGGGCGACGAAGGCAAGGGCAAGATCGTCGACCTGCTGACGGACCGTGTTGCCGCGGTGGTCCGGTTCCAGGGTGGCCACAACGCCGGACATACCCTGATCATCGGCGGCGAGAAGACGGTGCTGCACCTGATCCCCTCGGGCATCCTGCGCGAGGGGGTGGCCTGCGTCATCGGCAATGGCGTGGTGGTGCACCTGCCGTCGCTGCTGCAGGAGGTCGATCGGCTGCAGGCGCGTGGCGTCGATGTCATGGGGCGCCTGATGATCAGTGCAGCCTGCCCGCTGATCCTGCCGAGCCACATCGATCTTGACCGTGCGCGCGAGCGTGCTGGTGGCAGCCGGGCGATCGGCACCACGGGGCGCGGCATCGGTCCGGCCTACGAGGACAAGGCCGCACGGCGCTCGCTGCGCGTATCGGACCTGTTCAATCCGACGCGCTTCGCCGAACGGCTCGAGGCAGCGATGGATCTGCACAACTTCGTGCTCGAGCGCTACCACCACGTCGCACCTGTCGATTTCCAGCGTACGCTCGACGAGTGGCTGGCGCTGGGAGCACGCATCAGGCCGATTGCCGCCGACACTGCACGCTGGCTCGATGCACAGCGCCGGCGTGGTGCGAGCCTGTTGTTCGAGGGGGCGCAGGGTACGCTGCTCGACGTCGATCACGGCACCTACCCGTACGTGACGTCCTCGAATACCACGGCGGCCTTCGCTGCTACCGGTACCGGCCTTGGCCTCGGTGCCTTCGACTACGTGCTCGGCATCGTCAAGGCCTATACCACGCGTGTCGGCGCCGGGCCGTTTCCGACAGAGCTGTTCGACGACATGGGGCGGCACCTGGCGAGCGTGGGTGCCGAGTTCGGGTCGACCACCGGCCGGCCGCGACGCTGCGGCTGGTTCGATGCGATCGCGGCGCGCCGTGCAATCCTGCACAACGGGGTCACCGGGTTGTGTGTCACCAAGCTCGACGTGCTCGATGGCCTCGAGCGCCTGAAGATCTGCGTGGGCTATCGCCTCAGCGGGGAAGTCGTCGACTCGACGCCCGTGCTGGTGGACCAGTACGCCGACTGCGAGCCGGTCTACGAGGAACTGCCGGGCTGGCGTGCCTCGACGGTGGGGATTACCGACCACGCGGCCCTGCCCGATGCGGCGCGGGCGTATCTGCGGCGGATCGAGGAAATTCTCGGCGTGCCGGTCGACCTGGTCTCGACCGGAGCTGATCGCACCCAGACCATCGTTCGGCGCCACCCGTTCGACTGACACCCGGATGTCCCGCGCTGCGTCCCGCCGTCCGGGTCCCGCTTGCGGCGCGCAGCGCGGCTGGCGCGGTGCGCTCATCGCGCTGGTGGCGCTGGCGGTACTCACCGGCTGCATGGCCGGGTTCGTCTACGATCGCATCGACTGGGTCGTGTCCTGGTATGTCGGCGGGCTGGTGACCCTCGACGAGCAGCAGGAAGCGGAGTTGCGCCGGCTCGTACGGCAATCGTTGCACTGGCACCGCCAGACCCAATTGCCCCGGTACGTCGCGTTGCTGGAGGAATTCGCTGCCGCGGCCGATGAGCCGGTGACAGCGGTCGACCTCGAGCGGTACTACCAGCGCTCGGTTGAGTTGTTCGACGACGTCCTGCGCCAGGTTGTTCCGGCTGCGGTACCGCTGCTGCTTTCCCTGTCGCCCGGGCAGGTGGCGCAGCTGCGTGAGGGGCTGGCGGAAGGCAACGACGAACTCTGGGAAGAGTATGCGGGCGAAACAGCCGAACGGCGCGCCACGCGCCGCACGAAGGCGGCACTGCGGGTGCTGCAGCGGTTTGTCGGCCGGCTCGACGCCGGTCAGCGGGCATTTGTCGCTGCCGGCCTGGCGCCGATGCACGATGTGGCCGTGTCGTGGCTCGACCGCCGCAGACTCTGGCAGGAACGTTTCCTCGGCCTGCTGGCAGCCCCACCGTCCGGGCCGGTCATGGCCGCGGCACTTCTCGACCTGGCGCTCGACCCGAACCAGTTCGATCCGCCCGACTACCGGCGGCAGGTCACGGACAACCGTGCCGTGGTCCTGGGTACGCTTGCCGGGCTGAGCGCTGGCTTTGGCGGGAAACAGCGTGTGCGGCTGCGCGACAAGTTCCGTGAGTACGCACGCGACCTGCAGCAGCTGGGTGAGGTCGGATAACATGCCGCGACGGTATCGGGGCGTGCGGGAAGGGAGGCAGCATGGTGGATCGAAACGACAGCGGTGACGGGGCTTTTCTGCCTGGATTCCTGCTCCGGTTTGCGGCGGCGCTGCTGCTCGTGCTGCTTACCTACAATCCCACCGGGCTGTCTTTCGTACACTGGCTGCGGCGTGCGCTCGAGACTGATCAGGCCGGTGCGCTCCATGCGCTTGCGGGCGTGGCGCTGCTCATCGGCTGGATCGTGTTCCTGCGCACGGCATGGGCATCGCTGGGCGTGCTCGGTCTCGTGCTCGGCAGCATATTTCTCGGCACCCTGGTGTGGGTGCTGGTGGAATTCAACGTCGTGGATGTCGCTTCGGCGGGTGCGCTGCAGTGGATCGTGCTGGTGTGCGTGGCTGTGCTGCTTGCCGTCGGCATGTCCTGGGGCGTATGGAAGCGCCGCGCGAGCGGACAGGTCGAGGTCGACGAGGCGGAGCGTTGAGGCAGACGCGCCGTCCGGATGGTGCCCAGGAGAGGACTCGAACCTCCACGGATCGCTCCACTGGTACCTGAAACCAGCGCGTCTACCAATTCCGCCACCTGGGCACAGGGGGCCGGTCTCGAGAGTGGCGGGAATTTAATGGCAGCCTGTATGCTTGTCAATGAAATGTCCCGTGCCACGATGAACTGCATTGCCTGAGCGCAAGCGACCTGCCCATGGCGCCCGGCGGCCGAAGGCGCCCGCCACCTACCGCCACCCGGTACCCGACCACGAGAGCATCATCGCGGCGCTGAGGGCGCTCGGCGTCCCCGCGACGCTCGACGATCTGGCCGCGCGACTGACCCTGCGCGATGCCCGGCGTCGTCAGGAACTCGCCCGCCGCCTGCAGCAGCTGACCGCCGCCGGCCGGCTGTTGTGCAACAGGCGCGATGAGTACTGCCTCGTCGAGAAGCTCGATGCCGTGGTCATCGGCGTGGTGTCAGCGCACCGGGACGGCTTCGGTTTCCTCGTGCCCGATGCCGGCGGCGAGGACGTCTACCTGTCAGCCCCCGAAATGCGCCCGCTGCTCGATGGCGATCGCGTCGCCGTGCGTCTGGTGGGCGGCGGACCGCGTGGGCGTCGCGCAGGCGCGGTCGTCGAGATCCTTGCGCGTGGCAAGCAGGCGGTGGTGGGCCGCTACGTGCGCGAGCATGGCGTCGGTTATGTCGTCGAAGCGGGGAAGTCGGCCCGCCACTACATCATTCCCGACCATTACCGGGCTGCAGCCGAGCCCGGTCAGTTCGTGAAGATCGAGATCATCACCTGGCCGAGCGCCACGCGCGAGGCCCAGGGCAAGGTGCTGCGGCTGCTTGGCAACCCCGAAGAGGATCCGGCGGTCGCGACGGATGCGGCCCTGGAGATATTCGGACTGCCCGCAACGTGGCCCGCGCAGACCCGACAGGCCGCGGCCGCGTGGGGTAGTGAGGTGCGCGAGTCCGACAAGGCCGGCCGGCGTGACCTGCGCGATATGCCGCTGGTCACGATCGACGGCGCGGACGCGCGCGACTTCGACGATGCTGTCTTCGCCGAGCCGGTCGGCAGCGGCTGGCGGCTGGTGGTGGCGATCGCCGACGTATCGCACTACGTCCGGCGTGGCGACGCCCTGGACGAGGAAGCGGCAAACCGCGGCACCTCGGCCTATTTCCCCGACCGCGTGGTGCCGATGCTGCCCGAGCAGTTGTCGAACGGGCTGTGCTCGCTCAATCCGCAGGTCGACCGGCTGTGCATGGTCTGCGACATGCAGGTCGGACGTGACGGCGAGGTGCGCGACGCCACGTTCTATCGTGGCGTGATGCGCTCGCGCCAGCGCCTGGTCTACGACGACGTCCAGGCAGCGCGTGACGGTCATGCGGAATCACGCGCGCGGTTGCAGCAGGTCCTGCCGGTGATCGCCAACCTCTACGGGGTTTACACCGGACTGGCACGCGCGCGTGCCAGGCGCGGCGCGCTCGACATGGAACTGCCGGAAACGAAGATCGAACTCGGCAGCAACGGGCACATCGAGCGCATCGGCTTGCGCCGGCGCAATGATGCGCACCGGCTGATCGAGGAATGCATGATCGCCGCCAATGTCCAGGCGGGCCGGTTCCTGCGTCGCCACCGCCTGCCGACGCTCTACCGGGTGCATGACGGCCCGGACGAGGAGAAGTTCGAGATCCTGCGGCTCATGCTCCAGGCGCTTGGCGTGAAGGTGACGGCACAGGCACGCCAGCGCACGCGCGACCTCAACCAGATTCTCGTCGCGCTGCAGGACCGGCCTGACTATCCGATGCTCGCCACCAGTGTCCTGCGTACGATGGCACAAGCCGTGTATCAACCCGGGAACATCGGGCACTTCGGTCTCGCGCTGCCGGTGTACACCCATTTCACGTCACCGATACGCCGTTACCCGGACCTGCTGGTCCACCGCGGCATCGGCCACGTGCTCGACCGGGGCAAGCCGGGTGGTTTTGCCTACGATGCTGCCACCATGGAGCACCTGGGCAAGGTGTCATCGACCCGGGAGCGGCGCGCCGAGGAAGCTGCGCGGCACGTGGAAGCGCGCTATAAGTGCATCTATGCGCGCGACCACGTCGGCGACCTGTTCGACGGTGTGGTGACCGGTGTCACGCACTTCGGCCTGTTCGTGACCCTGGCGGACATGAACCTCGATGGCCTGGTCCACATCACGGGCCTCGGGCACGACTACTTCCACCTGCGCCATGGCGGCCTGCGGCTCGAAGGGGAGCGCACCGGGCACAGTTTCGGCCTCGGTGATCGGCTGCGCGTCCGGATCGTGCGGGTCGATGTCGACAACGCGAAGATCGATCTCGCACTCGAGCCGCAGCCGGGTGCAGTGCGGCCACAGGCGCGCGGTGCTGCCCGCGAGTCCCGCAACCGGCGGCGGCGGTGATGGTGGCCGCACCGGCGCGCATCGCCTACGGCATGCAGGCCGTCCGCCAGGCTCTGCTGCGCGGCCGGGCCGCTCGCGTGTACCTGCAGGATGACCTTGGCCCGAAACGGCTCGGACGCCTGGCGGCCGAACTCGAACGCAGCACCGTGCCGATCGAGCGCTGCCCGGCGGCAGAACTGCACCGCCTGACCGGAACCGAAAAGCACCAGGGGGTCGCGGCGCGTGTCAGCGGCAGTGCGAGCCTGTCCGAGCGCGAGGCGCACGATGCGGTCCTGGGGCTCGAGCGACCGTTGCTGCTTGTGCTCGACGGTATCCAGGACCCGCGCAATTTCGGCGCACTGCTGCGGACGGCCGATGCCGCCGGCGTCGATCTCGTCGTAACGGCCCGCAACCGCAACGTGGGCATAACGCCGGTGGTGAGCAAGGTAGCCTGCGGGGCGGTGGAGAGTCAGCCGCTGGCCGAGGTGGGTAATCTGGCGCGATTCCTCGAATTCCTCGCCGGCGCCGGAGTGCACCTGGTCGGTACGGACGAAGCTGCCCCGACGACCATATTCGAATGCAACCTGGCCGGGCCGGTGGCCCTCATCCTCGGTGCCGAGGGCGAGGGCATGCGCCGCCTGACCCGGGAGCGCTGTGACCAGCTGGTCCGTATCCCAATGGCCGGTGCCGTCGAGAGCCTGAACGTGGCGGTTGCTGCTGGTGTCTGCCTGTTCGAGGCGGCCCGCCAGCGCCTTGCAGCCGGGGTGGGTGTCCGGTAGGATGCCGCGTCCTGTCGGGAGCGGCGTCAGACGCTGCTGCCGAAAACTCCTTGCCACACCGCATGCGGGTGGCTGTAACCCACAGGGAGCAACAATGAGGCACTACGAGATCGTGTTTCTGGTTCATCCGGACCAGAGCGAGCAGGTGCCTGCCATGATCGAGCGCTACAAGAGCCTCGTCGCGGCAGGCGGTGGCACCGTCCATCGACTGGAGGACTGGGGCCGACGCCAGCTTGCCCATACCATCGCCAAGGTCCACAAGGCCCACTACGTCCTGCTCAATGTCGAATGCGGCAAGGCCACGCTCGATGAGCTGATCGACGCGTTCCGGTTCAGTGATGCCGTGCTTCGCCATCTCGTCATGCGTCGTGACGAGGCGATCACGGAGCCTTCGTTCCTTGCCCGCGGCGCCGAGGACGACTCGCGCGAGTCCGCCGGCAAGGCCACCGCCGAGCCGGTGCGCCCGGCCGAGCAGGAACCAATCGAGGAGTCGGCAGCTGGCGCCGCTTAGCGGCCGCGCCGGACCTGCGGGGAGTTATTCCAGATGAGTCGTTTTTTCAGGCGTCGCAAGTTCTGCAAGTTTTCCGCCGAAGGCGTCAAGGAGATCGATTACAAGGATCTCGAGACGCTGCGCCAGTACGTGACCGAGACCGGCAAGATCGTCCCGAGCCGGATCACCGGCACCGGAGCCGGCTACCAGCGCCAGCTGACGCTGGCGGTGAAGCGGGCCCGCTACCTCGCGTTGCTGCCCTACACGGACAAGCACTGACGGGCCGCAGCGGGCAGGCGGACCATCCGGCCTGTCCAGGGTCCACGGGGAGTCATGGCGGGCGCGAACGCTTGGTTGCTGGACCGGCGTGGGCCACGTATAGCGCTGATGGCGCTGCTGTTCCCGCTGCCGCTGCTGGCTATCGTGAGTGCGGCGATTGCCGTGTCGACGGCGACCACGCAGGGATTCCGCGTGGCCATCACGGACGGCATCGCGGCCGCCGCCCTGCTTGCGATCCTGACTGCTGCCAGCGGCGGATTCTGGATGCAGATTGGTCTGGGTGCAGCCCTGACCTGGGGTCTGGCGGCAATGCTCGGACAGCTGCGCCGGGTCGGTTCTCTCGACCTGGCGGTGCAGTCGGCGGTGTTGCTCGGCTTCGTTGCCGTGGTGGCTTTCACGGCCTGGAGCCGGGATCCACAGGCCTACTGGGAAAGCGTGCTGGTGGATCTCGTCGATCGCGCCCGCGCGCTCGGACTGGAGCTGGGAGCTGACGATCTGGTGCCGGAAGCGGCGCAGCTGATGACGGGGATGATGTCGGCCAGCGCCGTAGGCAGCGCCCTGGGGGCATTGTTCCTCGGCAGCTGGTGGGCCGGGGCCCGGGATGGACGGCGCTTCGCCGACGAGTTCCAGGCCCTGCGCATGGGTCGGGTGCTCGGCGGCATTGCCGGCGTGGTGGGTCTGTTGCTGCTGACGGGCCTGCGCCCGCTGGTGGACGACCTGTTGCTCGTTCTGGGGCTGGGCTTCGTGGTGCAGGGGCTCGCCGTCCTGCACTGGCACGGGGCCCGTCGCGGCTGGCCGCGGCTGTGGCCGGTCGCGGTATACCTGCCGCTGGCACTGGTCCCGGCCCTGGCGGCGCTGGAACTGCTGGCCCTGGCCCTGCTTGGCCTTGCGGACAACGGCTACCGGTTGCGCCGCTACGGCAACAACGTGGTGTAATGTGAACAGGTCCCGGCAACGGGCCAAACAGAACGACGAGAGAGACGTGTCATGGAAGTGATTCTCATGGAGAAGATCGCCAACCTCGGCAACATCGGCGATCGCGTCAAGGTCAAACCGGGCTACGGGCGCAATTTCCTGCTGCCGCAGGGCAAGGCGACCCTCGCCACGGCTGCCAACATCGCGCTGTTCGAGGCCCGCCGCGCGGAGCTCGAACAGAAACAGGCTGCCGAACTCGCCGGGGCACGCGAGCGTGTCGTGCGCATCGAACAGCTGCGGTTGCGCCTCCCTGCCAAGGCCGGGAGCGAGGGCAAGCTGTTCGGCTCCCTCGGTACGGTCGACATCGCCGAAGCCTGCACGGCCGCCGGGGTGCCCGTGGCGCGCAGCGAAGTGCGCCTGCCAGGCGGGCCGATCCGCATGCTCGGCGAGCACCACGTGGAGCTGCATCTGCATGCTGATGTGACCGCCTCGGTGACGATCGAAGTCGTGGCCGAAGACGCGGCTGCGACCTGACGACGCGGCGCCAGCCGCCATGCCGAGCGCCCTGCCCGCAACTGAGCCTGCCCCGTCCAGTTTCGACCGGCTGAACCTGCCGCCGGGGTCGGTACAGGCCGAGCAGGCCCTGCTCGGCGGGCTGATGCTGGACAACAGCGCCTGGGACAAGGTTGCCGACCTGGTGACCGAGGTGGATTTCTACCGCCCCGATCACCGCCTCATATTCGCGGCCATCCGCACGTTGTCCGAGCGGCGCCAGCCATTCGATGCCGTCACCATCTCCGAGTACCTGGAGAGCCGCGGCGAGGCGGCCGATGCCGGTGGGCTCGGCTACCTCGGTACGTTGGTGCGCGATACGCCAAGCGCGGCCAACGTGGCCGACTACGGACGCATCATCCGTGACCGTGCGCTGCTGCGCGAGCTCATCGAGACGGGCAACGACATCGTGCGCAGCGCCTTCCACACCGAAGGGCGACCGGCCACCGAGTTGGTCGACGAGGCCGAACGGCGCATCCTCGAGATCGCGCAACGCGGTCAGCGACAGGGTTCCGGCTTCGTTTACCTGCGTGACATCCTCGGCCAGACGATCGACCGCATCGATGCGTTGCACCAGGCCGGCGGCGCCATCACCGGAGTGTCGACCGGGTTCAACCGCTTCGACGATTTCACGGCCGGTCTGCAGAAGGGCGACCTGATCGTGATTGCGGGGCGTCCGTCGATGGGCAAGACGACGCTGGCACTGAACATCGCGGAAAATGCCGCACTCGGGGCGCGCCTGCCGGTGGCCGTGTTCAGCATGGAAATGTCGGTCGAGCAGCTGGCGTTCCGGATGATCTCCTCGCTCGGTCGGGTCGACCAGGCGCATCTGCGCAATGGCCGCTTCGCCGACGACGAGTGGCCGCGCATCAACGGCGCCATCCGGCAGATGGCCGAGGCGCGTATCTTCATCGACGATACGCCCGCCATGACGCCGACCGAGGTCCGCTCGCGGGCGCGGCGCCTGCAGCGCGAGCATGGGCTCGAGCTGATCGTGCTCGATTACCTGCAACTCATGCGGGTTGCCGGGAACACCGAGAACCGTGCCACGGAGATCTCGGAGATTTCCCGCTCGCTGAAAGCCCTGGCACGCGAACTGAAGGTGCCGGTGATCGCGTTGTCCCAGCTCAACCGCAGCGTCGAGCAACGCCAGGACAAGAAGCCGGTGATGTCCGACCTGCGCGAATCCGGCGCCATCGAGCAGGATGCCGACATGATCGTGTTCATCTATCGCGAGGAGGTGTACAACCAGAACACCCCGCGCAAGGGCATCGCCGACATCACTATTGCGAAGCAGCGCAATGGGCCTACCGGCGAGTTCCCGCTCACCTTCCTCGGCAAGTACACCCGCTTCGAGAACTACGCGCCCGAGGTCGAGGTGTTTTCGTGACCCCGGCGGCGATCGCCGTCATCCGTCCGGCAGCGCTGCGCAACAATCTCGAGGTGGTCCGTCATGCCGCCCCTGGCTGCCGGGTGCTGGCGGTCGTCAAGGCCAATGCCTACGGACACGGCCTCGTCGCCGTGGCGCAGATTCTCGCCGATGCCGACGGCTACGCCGTGGCGCGCCTCGAGGAGGCACGGCAGCTGCGCGATGCCGGCATCTCGCGACGGATCGTCCTGCTCGGCGGCTGCGTCGACGCCGACGAAGTCGCCGAGGCGGACCGGCTGGGGCTCGACCTGGTGATTCACGACCTCGACCAGGTGTCGCTGCTGGAGGCCAATCCGTCGCCTGCACCGCCCGATCTCTGGCTCAAGGTCGACACCGGCATGGGTCGTCTCGGTATCGAGCCAGGTGCACTCGGCGCAGCCCGTGACCGCCTCGGGCGCTGGCTTGCCGGGCGGGGCCGGTTGCGGCTGATGACACACCTCGCCTCGGCCGACGTGGCGGATGATGCGGCGACTGCCGGGCAACTGGCCCGGTTTGCCCTGCTGGGGCGCGACTGGCGCGATGACGTCAGCGTCGCCAACTCGGCAGCCATCCTGCAATGGCCGGCGTCGCGGCTCTGCGCCGCCGGCACATCGGGGCACTGCGACTGGGTGCGGCCGGGACTGATGCTCTACGGTGTGTCGCCGTTGCCCGGGCGGTTCGCTGCCACCCTCGGCCTGCAGCCGGCCATGAGTTTCGAGACCCGCCTGATTGCGGTGAGGAACCTGCCCGCGGGCCGTTGCGTCGGCTACGGTGGCGCCTGGCGGGCGGCCCGCGACAGCGTGATTGGGGTCGCCGCAGCCGGCTATGCCGACGGCTATCCGTGGCACGTGCCGGCGCAGACCGAGGTACTCGTCAATGGACAGCGGGCCCCGGTAGTAGGGCGGGTGTCCATGGACATGCTGAGTATCGACCTCACGGACCTGCCCCGGCCGCGTCCCGGGGACCGGGTCGTGCTGTGGGGCGAGCGGCTGCCGGTGGAGGAGGTGGCTGCCAGGGCCGGGACGATTCCCTACGAGCTGCTGGCAGGGATGAGCCCGCGCGTGGTGCGCCAGCTCGAAGCCTGAACGGCGCGTCGGGCCGTCCAGGGCCCGGGCATCCGTCAGTCGAGGAAGAATCCCATCTTGATGCCCACCAGCTCGATGACGTCGTTGTCGTTGAGCCGTCGGGCCTGGCTGCCGACAGGCTGGCCATTGACCTTTGGTGGCTCGCGGTTGGGCGCATTCTCGACCTGGACCAGGTGATAGCCGTCCGCCCGCCGGGTGATCGCGATCACCTGGACGCCGGGCTGCCCCATGGTCGTCAGTGCCTTGTTCAACGCCACTTCGCGGCCGGCAAAGGTACCGTTGAGGACCTGGATCTTGGCCGCAGCCGCCGGCGGCGCCGCCGGGGAGGTCCCAGGGCGACCACCATTGACCGGAGCTGGCGGGGTCGGGTGTACCCCACTCGCGGCCATATCCGACTTCGACAGGACCATGGTCTGGGCGAACTCATCCTGTTCTTCGTCGCTTGCGCTGTCGACGAAGCGCAGCTGGTGGCGGCCGACGGTGATGACATCGCCGTTCTGCAGGGCATGCTTCTTGATCAGCTTGCCGTTGACGTACGTGCCGTTGGTGCTGTTCAGATCCTCGAGGAACGAGTCATTGAGGATGTTGATGATCAGCGAGTGATGGCCGCTCACCGTCGGGTTGTCGATCCGGACGTCGTTGTCCTGGAGGCGGCCGACGGTGTACCGCTCCTTCATCATGTTGTATTCGGCGAGGACCTGGCCGTCGAGACTGAGGATGAGACGTGCCATAGCGTGAGCTACCTGAAAATGTCCTTGACCCTGCTGGTCAGGCTCCGGCGCGCCGGGAAGGCTTCCAGAACCTGTGCCAGGATGACCGAGACGTTATCCTTGCCCCCATGGTCGTTGCTGAGCTGGATCAGCTGCTGACCAACAACGTCAAGATTAGCATTAAAAGTGCTGATGGTTAAGTGAATGTCTTCGTCCTCGACCATATCGCAGAGGCCGTCGGAGCACATCAGGTAGACGTCGCCCGGAAGGGCCTCGTCTTCCTGCAGTTCGACCTGGACCGCGGCCTCGACCCCCAGTGCCCTGGTGACGTAGTTGCGATTGGTCGACCGGGCGGCCTCCTCCTGGGAGTAGTAGCCCCGGTCGACCAGCTCCTGGAGCAGGGAGTGATCCATGGTCAGCTGCTCGAACCGGTTGCGCCGCAGCCGGTAGATCCGTGAATCTCCCACGTGGGCCAGGGAAACCCGGTTGTCGTAGAACAGGCAGGCGGCGATGGTCGTCCCCATGCCCTCGCACTGCGGCTGGCTGCGCGCCGTCTGATGAATGATCTTGTTCGCGCGGGCCACCGCGTCACGCAGGACGATGGTCTGGCGCATCAGGTGCGTTTCCGGGTCGAGGGCCCGCCGGTCCTCGCGCAGGCAGCCCTCGCCCACGAATTCCAGGACGGTCTTGACGGCGATACCGCTGGCAACCTCGCCGGCGTTGTAACCGCCCATGCCGTCGGCGAGCACCAGCAGGCCGATGTCGAGGTTGGTGCCGATGGCGTCCTCGTTGTGCTCGCGCACCCGGCCGACGTCGGTCAGCTGAACCGCACTGATCTTGCTACGCAGGCTCATCGCGCCACGACTGCCGGTGAAGACTCCAAGCTACTACAACAGTCACGCAGCGCCAATGCCATGGCCCGCCCGCTCTCGAAGCGGTCGGCCGGGTCCTTGGCCAGGGCGCGATCGAGGAGTTCGTCGACGCAGACCGGGAGGTCGGGGCGCAGCGCGCGGATCGGCGGGTGCCGCTCGTGGGCGATCTTCTGCATCAGCTGCGGGATCGAGTCGGCGCGAAACGGTGGCGCACCGGCGAGGAGCTGGTAGAGCGTGATCCCGAGAGAGAACAGGTCGGACTGCCCGGAGACCGTGGTGCCGGCCAGCTGCTCCGGCGACATGTACGACGGCGTACCGAGGATGATGCCCGTCTTGGTCCGGCTCGAGTCCGTGAGGCGCGCAATCCCGAAGTCGGTGATCTTGAGCGTGTCCGTATCGATGTCGTACATCAGGTTGGCAGGCTTCACGTCACGGTGCACCACATGCTGGGCGTGGGCGTAGTGCAGGGCTTCCGCGGCACGGGCCATCAGTTCCAGCGCCTGCGCCGGCGGCAGGAGTTGTCCGTGTTGCGCATAGTGGCTGAGCGGCTTGCCGGGGAAGTACTCCATCGCGAGGTACGCGACGGCACCGTCTTCGCCAGCGTCGTAGATGCTGATGATGTTCGGGTGGTTCAGGCGACCCGCCGATTCGGCTTCGCGCAGGAACTGGGTCCTGGCGTTGACCAGATCGGAATCGGTGAATTCCTCGGCGAGAGCGATGGTCTTGATCGCGACACGGCGGTTGATCTTCGGATCCCGTCCCAGGTAGACGGTCGCCATGGCGCCGCGGCCGATCGGCTGCTCGATCTGGTAACGGCCAATCGTCTGCCCGGCCAGGCCCTCGACCTGCGGCATGGGCGTCACGACGGGGGGCGCTTGCCGTCGCGGGGCGGGTTCCGGGGTGGCACCGCGGCGCAGACCGGCGAGTTTCTGGAGCTTGTCGCCGGCACTGCGGAAATCGGGATCGACGCCTGCCAGGTGCCGCAGTACGCGCTCGGCCTTGGCCAGATCGCGCTGGCGCGCATGCTCGACGGCGAGGTCATACAGGCGTTGCTTGACCTGTTCGCTTGGCGGCTGATGGCGCAGCATGGAAAACGCCAGATCCAGCTCGTCCTCGGGTCGTACGCTGCCGCCGACAGGTGCTGATGGGGCGGCACCAGCCAGGGCGGGCTGAAGGGCCGGCAGGGCCGGCCGCTGTGCCTGGACGAACCAGGTCGCGGCCAGGGCCAGGATGACGAAGGCGGCTGGTGTGGCGAGCTCGGCCCAGATCCCTGCGCCGATAACGAGCCAGGCTTCCGCTCCCAGCAGAGCCACAGCGGCTCCCAGGCCGGATGTCAGTGCCAGCGCCGGTACCAGTCGCGTACCCCACAGGAGCGCAGCCACGCCCATGGCAATCAGCAGGCCCGTTTCCGCCCAGGCCAGCCACGCGGGCCGCACCACGAAGTTCTGCTGCAGCAGGTTGGAAATGGCAGTCGCCGTCAGCTCGGTGGTCGACGTATGGTCGCCAAGCGGGGAGACGTAACCCGGTTCGCCGTCACGGACCTCGGCAGGTCCGAGTACCACGATTCGGCCGGACACCCGTGGTGCGGCAGCCGGGTCGGCCAGCAGGTCCCTTGCCCGCACGGTGGTGAAGGCGGCTGCGGGCCGCTCGCCGGGGTAGAACCGCAGCAGGCCGTGAGGGCCGTCAGTCGTGCGGATCCGGCGGTTGTCCCAGGAGATGCTGCCGGCAGTGACGGTGAGTGACTGGGTATCGGGGTAGCTGAGCGCCATCACGGCGCGCAGGGCCGCCGCCGGGACGGTTTTTCCGGCCGCGTCGACCAGCAGGTCGACGCGGCGCACGACACCGTCGTCATCCGGCCAGAACCCGTTGTGACCGGCGGCCAGCACGGCAGCGCACAGGCTGTCAGGCGGTGCGGCAATGGCACGCACACGGCGCATGTCGGCATGTACGCCTGGGTCCTCTCCAGTCCCGGAGGCGAGGACCTGTTTGCTGCAGATTCCGGTGTCGGCCGAGGCTCTGCTGCCGTCGAACGTCGGCACGGCGACCACCAGGTTGCGCATGCCGGCGATGGCCGCGATGGTGCGCTGATGCAACTCGGAGCGGGTCCGCAGGGCCGCCAGCTGGGTCGCGAATGTACTGGCATTGCCGCTGTGGCCGGCAGCGCCGCGTCGCTCCTCGATCGTGGCCAGCGTCGCCAGCTGGGCCGCATCCGGCAGGGCTACGCCGAGCGGGGGGGGTTCGGCCGCCACGACCAGGCGTGCACCGGCCTGTCGCAACGCCTGCAGGAGTTCGGGGAACGCGCTCGCTTCCCAGGCGCTGCGACCATCCGTTGCCAGATCGTGCGTGTCGACGATCACGACCTCGCTGCTGCCGGCGCGATCGCGCGCCGTAGCCAGGAAGTCGTAGTAGGTGGTCTCGAGCCTGTGTGACACCGGGGCGAGCGACAGCAGCAGACCAATGAGCAAAATGGTCAGCGCAGCCGGACCCGGCCGCAGCGAATCACCCTGTGTGACGCTGTCCCACGCACGCATTTCGACATAGTATCGGTGGCCTCCGGCACGTGGTGAGAACCGCGTAGAGGTTCCGGGGCGAGATACCCGATCCGCAGCCAAGGACGGCCGCGGCATTGAGAGCAGAGTCACATTATCCCCGGAGCGGGCGGCTGTCTGTCATGGCGAAATCCCAGGTGGCTTACGTGTGCTCGCGCTGCGGCGGCGTGAGTCTGAAGTGGCAGGGTCAGTGTGTGGCCTGTGGCGAGTGGAATACGCTCGAGGCCACGGCGGCTACGGGTGAAACTCCGGCCGGGCGTGCCCGACGGGGGGCTGCGGGCGTGGTGCGGCTGGCCGAACTGCGCACCACGCCAGCCGGGCGGCGTTCCACCGGACTTGGCGAACTCGATCGCGTGCTCGGCGGCGGCCTCGTCGCCGGTTCGGTGGTGCTCGTTGGCGGGCCACCTGGAATCGGCAAATCGACGCTGTTGCTGCAGGTTGCCGCGGCCGGAGCAGAAGAGGCGGGTACGCTGTACGCGAGTGGCGAGGAATCGGCGGAGCAGATCGCATTGCGCGTGCAGCGGCTCGGCCTCGCACCCACAGCGATCAGCCTGGTCGCGACGACAGATGTCGACGAGGTGATCGAGTCGGCGCAGGTGATGCGCTGTCGTTGCCTCATCGTCGATTCGATCCAGACGATGATGGCAGGTTCGGTGCCTTCGGTGCCGGGTTCGCCCAACCAGCTGCGGGAGTGTGCCGGGCGGCTCGTGCAGTTCGCCAAGGCGACCGGTACTGCCGTGGTGCTGGTCGGCCACGTCACCAAGGAGGGGCTCATCGCCGGACCGCGGCTGCTGGAGCACATGGTCGACGTGGTGCTTTATTTCGAGGACGAGGCGGGGAGCCGCTACCGGTTGCTGCGCTCGGTGAAGAACCGTTTCGGTGCTGCCAATGAACTCGGCATCTTCGCCATGGGTGAGAGCGGTCTGCGCGAGGTGCGCAATCCCTCGGCGATATTCCTGTCGCGGCCGGTTGCGGAAACACCCGGCAGCGTCGTCACCGTCCTGCACCAGGGGACACGACCGCTGCTGGTCGAGGTGCAGGCGCTGACCGACAGCGGTGGCAATGGTCCGGCGCGGCGCCTGGCCGTCGGCGCGGATCCGAACAGGCTCGCGATGCTGCTCGCGGTGCTGCATCGGCACGCCGGCATCGCCGTGCACGAGGATGACGTCTTCGTGAACGTCGTTGGCGGCATTCGTGTCGCCGAGACCGCAGCCGACCTGGCCCTGCTGCTCGCCGTGGTCTCGAGCCGCCTGTCGCGGCCAGTGGCCCGGCAGACCGTGGTGTTCGGCGAGGTTGGCCTCGGCGGCGAGATCCGCCCGGTGGCCTATGGCGAGGAGCGCATACGCGAGGCGGCGAAGCTCGGCTTCGGGCACGCCATCGTCGCGTCCGCGAACGTGCCGCGCCGCCCGATCGGTGGCATCGAGGTCGTCGGCGTAGCCAGCGTGTCGGAGGCGTTGCGCCGCCAGTCTGGCAGCGGGAGCGACTGAAAGCTCAGCCGCCGGCAGCGCTGCGGGTCGGTGCGCTGCCTGGTTCCCGGATGCGGACCTTCTCGACGACGTTACCGCTGGTCTGGAGGATCTCCACGGCGTAATCGTTGAGCATCAGTCCGGTGCCCTTGCGTGGAATCGTTTCGAGCTGTTCGAGGATCAGCCCGTTGAGCGTCTTCGGACCGTCGGTCGGCAGCTTCCAGTTCATGGTCCGGTTGAGGACCCGCACGTTCGTGCTGGCGTCGACGATGAAACCGCCGGCCACCTCGTCGCGCTGCAGGTCACTGCCCCCGGCATCCGGTTCACTCGTGAATTCGCCGACGATTTCTTCCAGCAGGTCCTCGAGGGTAACGATCCCCTGGATGTCGCCGTACTCGTCGACCACGAAGGCCGTGCGTTGTTTGGCACGCTGGAACTGCACCAGCTGCTTGTTGAGGGGCGTGCTTTCGGGGACGAAGTACGGCTCCTCGAGCAACGCCTCGAGGGTCGCCGGCGTCAGTTCCTGGACGGCCGCCTGCTGGACCAGGCGCTTGACGTGCAGAATACCGACGACATTGTCGATGGATTCCCGATACACCGGCAGCCGCGTGTAGCCGCTGGCCCGGATGACTTCGAGGGCCTGTTCCCAGTCGCCGTCCAGGTCGATGCCGACGACCTCGTTCTGCGGGATCATGATGTCGTCGACGGTGATTTCGCCGAGTTCCAGCACGCGCATCATGATTTCGTGGCGTTTGCGCGGCAGCAGTGCGCCGGACTCGGCGAGGATGGTCCGCAGCTCCTCGATCGTCAGATTGTGTGCTGCGGCCTGCGACGGATTTATCCCGGCGAGTCGCAGCAGTCCGTTGGAGAACAGCGTGATCAGCTGTACCGACCAGCTGACCGGGGGCAGGAAGCGCAGCACGAAAGCGTAGACATAGGCGCCGGGGTACGCCAGGCGCTCCGGCCGGATCGCCCCCAGGGTTTTCGGCGTGACTTCGCCGAACAACAGAAGCAGGACGGTCACTGCGACCGTTCCGAAGGCGACCGCGGCCGGGCCGCCGAGGCGTAGCGCAACCAGCGTGGCCAGCGCTGCCGCGGCACTGTTTACCAGGTTATTGCCGAAGAGAATGATGCCGATCAGCCGATCCGGGCGCTTGAGCAGCGCCTCGGTCAATCGGGCACCGCGATGCCCCTGGCTGGCGAGATGCCGCAACCGATACCGGTTCAGCGTCATCAGCGCAGTTTCCGTACCCGAGAAGAAGGCGGAGCAGAGCAGCAGGAGGATAAACAGACCCAGCAGGGATGCCAGGGAAATATCTTCACTCAAAGACTGCTGTCTCCACGCGCTGCCCGGCCGTCATGTTTGCGAATGGCTCTGTGGCATGTCAAGGCGCCGTCCCGCCGAAAGCGTGCGGAAAACCATCAAGTTGGCGCGAATTGACGGTAAAATCTCCGGAAAATGTCGGCATTTCATGCCGTGCCCGCATTGACAGGAGCGACTGATTGTTTGCGAATCTGACTGACCGCCTGAAAGGCGTGGCGGACCGTGTCCGCGGCCGCGGCCGGCTGACGGACGAAAACATCGAGGAGGCCGTGCGCGACGTGCGCCGGGCTCTGATCGAGGCCGACGTCGCGGTACCCGTGGTTCGCGATTTCGTCAGCCGTGTGCAACAGCGTGCCGTCGGCACCGAGCTGAATCGCAGCCTGACACCTGGTCAGGCCTTCATCGGCATGCTCCACCAGGAACTGGTGGCCGCGCTCGGTGGTGATGCAGCGCCGCTCAACCTGCGTCAGCAGCCGCCAGTCGTCATCCTGATGGTCGGCCTGCAGGGCGGCGGCAAGACGACGACATCGGGCAAGCTGGCACTGCACCTGAAGGATCAGCTGCGACGCAAACCGCTGCTGGTCAGCTTGGATACCCGCCGTCCGGCAGCGATGCTGCAACTTGCGCGGATAGCCGGACAGATCGGTGTCGACTGCGCGCCTGCGTCACCCGAGCAGGCGCCTGCCGACATCGCCCGCCAGGCGCTCGACCAGGCGCGGCGCGAGCAGGCTGAGGTGCTCATCGTCGACACCGCCGGCCGCACGCGCCTCGAAGACGAGCTGCTGGATGAGCTGCGCATGCTTTCCGGGCTGCTGTCGCCGGCAGAGACCCTCTATGTGCTCGACAGCATGGCAGGCCAGGACGCGGTCAATGCTGCCCGGGCATTTGCCGAGGCGCTGCCGCTGACCGGCATCGTCCTGACCAAGACCGACGGCGATGCGCGCGGTGGCGCTGCGTTGTCGGCGCGTGCCGTTACCGGCCAGCCGATCAAGTTCCTCGGCACCGGCGAGAAGCTGGTCGCCCTCGAGCCTTTCGTTCCCGAGCGCATGGCCTCGCGGATCCTCGGCATGGGGGACGTCGTCGGACTCGTCGAAGAGCTTGGCCAGAAGGTCGATCGCGAGCAGGCCGAGCGGCTCGCACGCAAGGTCGGCAAGGGACAGGGCTTCGATCTTGGCGATCTGCGCGAGCAGCTCCAGCAGATGCTCGGGCTGGGCGGGCTGGAGAGCCTGCTCGCCAAGCTGCCGCTGCCAGGGGGGGTATCCCCCGACAAGCTTGCCGGGCAGGTCGATCCCAGGGCGATCCGACGGCAAATCGGCATCATCAACTCGATGACGCCCTCGGAGCGTCGTTTTCCCAAGACGATCAACGGCTCACGTCGGCAACGCATCGCGGCCGGTGCCGGAGTCGGCGTGCCGGACGTGAACCGGCTGCTCAAGCAGCACGAGCAGATGCAGAAGATGATGAAGCGTTTTTCGAAGGGCGGATTGCAGCGCGCCCTGCGCCAGATGCCCGCCGGCGGGCCGCGCTTCCCGGGGCGCTGATACCGCTATCGGGGGCTGGGCAGACGGGGCAAGTTTCCCGTAAAATCCGCCGTTTGCGTCACCGGGGCCTGCCGGCCCGACGGGCGGCGCGCCGACTGTCAGAGGAAAAGACCAAGCATGGTAACGATTCGACTGAGCCGCGGTGGGACGATCAAGCGGCCCTTCTACCACATCGTCGCGACCGACAGCCGCAACCGGCGGGATGGCCGATACCTGGAGCGCCTGGGATTCTTCAATCCCATCGCCACCGGGAAGGATGCCGCCCTGCAGATTGACCTCGGTCGGGTGGACTACTGGGTCGGCAACGGCGCCCAGTTGTCGACCCGCGTGGCCGACCTGGTCGATTCGTATCGGGCAGCGGCTGGCGCAGCGACGGGCCAGGCCGCTGCCTGACCCGCTGCCGGCGCCGGCAGCCGGTGACCGGAGACACGGCATGTCACCCACGGTCCAATCCGGGGAGCGTGCCATCGTCGTCGGCCGGATTTCCGGTGTGTTCGGGGTGCGGGGCTGGGTGCGCGTGTTCTCGTATACGGATCCGCCGGCGAACATCCTCCGCTACGGGCCGTGGCAGGTTGGCGAGGATTCAGGCATGCGGTGTTATGACATCACGGACGGTGCCGTGCATGGTCGTGGTGTGGTGGCACATCTGGCCGGCGTCGATGATCGCGACGCGGCAAGGCTGCTGATCGGCAGCACTGTCCGCGCGCGACGCGACCGGTTCGGACCGGCAGGCGCAGGCGAGTACTACTGGTCGGATCTCGTGGGTCTGGAGGTGGTGAACCTGGCAGGGGCAGGCATGGGGCGCGTGCAGGAAATGTTTGCGACAGGCGCCAACGACGTGCTCGTCCTGCAGGGTGATCGACGCCGTCTGGTGCCTTTCGTGCCCGACACCATCATCCGGGCTGTCGACCTCGATGCCGGACGCATCACGGTCGATTGGGACCCCGAGTTCTGAGTCCGGCGGGAAATGGGTCATGCAGATCCAGGTGGTGTCGCTGTTTCCGGACCTGATCACGGGATCGCTCGCGGTCGGCGTGTGCGGGCGGGCGTTCGCGCGAGGGTTGGCGCAGGTCGGTGTCGTCAATCCGCGCGATTTTGCGACCGACATCCATCGCACCGTCGACGATCGGCCCTATGGCGGCGGGCCGGGAATGGTGCTCAAGTACGCGCCGCTGCGGGACGCCATTCTCGCGGCGCGGCGGGCCTTGCCGGCCGGGGCCCGGGTGGTATTTCTGAGCCCGCAGGGGCGAAAGTTCGACCAGGCCATGGCGCGCGAGATGCGGGACTGGTCCGGTTTCGTCCTGGTGGCGGGCCGCTACGAGGGCTTTGATGAGCGCAACGTCGAAGCCGATGCCGATGTGGAGCTGTCGCTCGGCGACTTCGTGCTGAGCGGTGGGGAGTTCGCGGCGCTCGCAGTGATCGACGCCGTGGTGAGGTTGCTGCCCGGAGCGCTGGGTGACGAGGCGTCGGCAGACCAGGACTCGTTTACCGATGGCCTGCTCGACTGCCCGCAGTACACGCGCCCGGAGGAGGTCGATGGACGTGTCGTGCCGGCGGTCCTGCTCGGCGGCGACCACGCGGCGATCCGCCGGTGGCGGCTGCAGCAGTCCCTTGGCCGCACGCTGACCCGGCGGCCGGACCTGCTGGAACGACGCGGGCTGGTGGCAGAAGAACGCAAGCTGCTCGGTGATTACCTCGCCGGGCAGGAGAGGCCCGGCAAGGACTTGCCGGGCAGGTGACGACAATGTGTGCGGGACGTACGCGCACGCCGGTGTAACTTGAGGGTGAACGACGATGAGCAAGATCATTCAGCAGCTGGAAGCGGAGATGATCCGCAAGGATGTCCCGGAATTCGGCCCCGGCGATACAGTGGTGGTGCAGGTCCGCATCAAGGAAGGTGACCGCGAGCGCCTGCAGGCCTTCGAGGGCGTAGTCATCGCCAGGCGCAATCGCGGGGCGAGTTCTTCGTTTACGGTCCGCAAGATCTCGCATGGCGAGGGTGTGGAGCGCGTTTTTCCGATCCACAGCCCGACTGTTGCCGAGATCAAGGTGAAGCGGCGCGGCGACGTGCGTCGCGGCAAGCTGTACTACCTGCGCGATCGCAGCGGCAAGTCTGCCCGCATTAAAGAGAAGGTCTGAGCCGGCTACGCGTCGTGAGCCACGCAGCACCCTCCGGGCAGGACCAGGGTCCGCGTCACCGGTGCGCGTGGCTGCGGGGAGTTGCACTCGCCGGGCTTGGCGCCATGGCGCTGCTGTCGGCTGGCTGCGCTGCGCTCGCGGGCTCGGCTGCCAGCGGCTTTGCCGACAACCTCTCCGCGGCAATCCTCGATCAGGAGGATCCCGACCTCGTGCGCGAGGGACTGCCCGCCTACCTGATCCTGCTCGATGCGCTGGTCCGGTCCGATCCGGATAATCCGCGGAATCTGGGCGCAGCGGCCCAGTTGTACGCGGCCTATGGAATCGCCTTCACGACGGATCCGCAGCGCGCCGGATTGCTCACCCGGCAGGCACGGGACTACGGCCGGCGTGCGCTCTGCAGTGCCGAAGCGCATGCCTGCGGGCTCGATGCGCTCGACTTCGACGCCTTCGCAGCCGTGGTGGATGGCATTGGCAGCAGCGATGCCGACGCGCTGTTCAGCTATGCGGTCGGTTCACTCGCGTACATCCGCGGCCACAGTGGCGAGTGGAGCGCCATAGCCGGTCTGCCACAGGCCGAGCACGCATTGCGTCATCTGCTCGATCTGCCGGCCGCAGGCAACCTGGCGAGCGTGAACATGTATCTCGGGATCCTCAATACGTTGCGGCCTCCGGCTCTCGGCGGACGGCCCGAAGAGGGACGGGCGTTTTTCGAGAAGGCAATCGAACTCAGCGACGGGCAGGACCTGACCGCCAAAGTCGAGTTCGCCCGCGGCTATGCGCGGCTGGTCTATGATCGTGAACTCCACGACCGGCTCCTGAACGAGGTACTGGCAGCCCCGGTACGCAGCGAAGGCCACACGCTGTTCAATGCGATCGCCAGGCGTGAGGCTGCGAACCTGCTCGCTTCGGCCAACGATTATTTCTGAGGAACAGGTCATGAATAAGGATGCGCCAATGCGTCTGGCCGCTGTTGCCCGCCTGCTCGTGGGGATCGTGCTCGGCGGCGTCCTTGCAGCCGGGAGCGCGATGGCGGCCGAGTTCAAGATCGCCACCGTTGCGCCGGAAGGATCGCAGTGGATGCAGGACATCCGCGCAGCCGCTGGCGAGATCCGCGACCGGACCCAGAGCCGCGTGACGATCAAGCTCTATGGCGGCGGCGTCATGGGCAATGAGAAGCAGGTCCTGCGCAAGATCCGTGTCGGACAGCTGCACGGCGGCGCCTTTACCGCCGGTGGTCTCGCGCAGACGTACCCGGACATCGTCATCTATGGCCTGCCACTGGTCTTCCGCTCGCCGGCCGAGGTGACCTTCGTGCGCGAGCGCATGGATGGCGAGCTCGCACGCGGGCTGGAGGCGGCCGGCTTCGTTTCCTTCGGTATAGCCGGTGGCGGTTTCGCGCGCATCTTCGGCAATGAGCCGGTCACGGGGACCGAGAGCCTGCGCGGGCGCAAGGTCTGGGTTCCCGACGGGGATCTCATCAGCGCCGCGGCAATGCAGGCCTTGCACCTGTCGCCGGTGGCACTGCCGATCACCGATGTGCTGACCGGACTGCAGACCGGCCTGCTCGACATCATCGCTGCACCGCCGGTGGGGGTGATTGCCCTGCAGTGGCACACGCGTGTCAGGTACATGACGACCCAGCCGATGATGTACAGCTGTGGCCTCATGGCCGTGGACGCCAAGGCCTTCAAACGCTTGTCGCCTGCCGACCAGGCTGTATTCCGGGAGGTCATGAGCGCGGTATATCGTCGCTTCGACCAGCAGAGCATCGCCGACGACAAGGCGGCGCGCGATGCGATCCAGGCGGCCGGCATCCGCGTGGTCGAGGCGAATGTGGCTGACGTCACGGCGTGGCAGGACGCCATGGTGACCGTCAATCGTGATCTGGGCGCGCAGGGCGTCTACAGCCCGCGGCTGCTCGAGGAGTTGCAGGGGCATTTGCAGGACTATCGCCGGCAGCATCCGGCGGCCGACGCCGCCGCGCGGCAGTGAGCGCCGCGATGCGGTTGTCGGTGGGTGATCGCGCCGAGCGCCTGGGTCGCGTCGTCGAGACCGCGCTGATGGCACTGGTGCTGGCGGCAATGATCGTGCTTGCCGCTGCGCAGATCGCCCTGCGCAATGTCTGGGGCGGCGGATTGGCCTGGGCGGACGAAGCGCTGCGCATCATGGTGCTGTGGCTGACCATGCTCGGTGCCGTTGCAGCCGGTCGTGACCAGCGCCACGTGAGCATCGATGCGCTGTCGCGCTACGTGCCGCATCGCTGGCGACGCGGGGTCGGGCGGGCGCTCGACGCGTTTGTCGCAGCTGTCTGCTTCGTACTGGGCTGGTACTCGTGGCTGTTCGTGGCGGACTCACTCGCTGCCGACGACCGCGTACTCGGTGGTGTGGTGCCGGCGTGGTCGGTACAGTCGATCCTGCCGGTGGCCTTTGGGCTGCTCGGCTACCGCTACCTGGTGACCTGCCTTCGCAGCCGGCAGCCGCCGGCTGGCCCGGGAGCAGCGCATTGATCACCACGGCCATCCTGGCGCTGCTGATCCTGCTCGGTACGCCGCTGTTCGCCGTGATCGCGGTGGGCGCCATGGCTGGCTACCAGAGCGCCGAGATTCCACTGTCGGCGATTGGCATCGAGATCTTCGGTATCGCGGAGACGCCGATACTCCTCGCGATTCCTCTGTTCACATTTGCCGGCTACGTGCTGGCCGAGAGCAAGGCACCCAACAGGCTGGTACGACTGACAACGGCGCTGGTCGGATGGCTCCCCGGGGGCGTGGCGATCGTGGCGATCGGCGCGTGTGCGATCTTTACGGCGTTCACCGGCGGCTCCGGGGTGACGATCATCGCCCTTGGCGCAGCGCTGTACCCGGCCCTGATCAGCGCCGGTTACGACGAAAGTTTCAGTCTCGGCCTGATTACCTCGGCGGGCTGCCTCGGACTGCTCTTTGCGCCGTCGTTACCGCTGATCCTCTATGGCGTGATCACCGAGACCTCGATCGACGACATGTTTCTCGCCGGCATCGTTCCCGGCATGATCATGTTGGTGGCACTCGCTGCGTACGCGGTCTGGGCCAATCGCCACCTGCGGGTGCCCTTCAGCCGGTTCTCCTGGCATGAGGTCGGTGCGGCGCTGCGCGCGTCCTGGCTGGACATCCCGCTGCCCGTGCTCGTGCTCGGCGGTATCTACGGTGGAGTTTTTGCGGTCTCCGAGGCAGCAGCCGTGACCGTCGTGTACGTGCTGGTAACCGAACTGCTCGTGCATCGTGATATCCCGTTCGGCCGCCTGCCGCACATCGTTCGCCAGTCGATGGTGCTGGTGGGCGCCATCCTGTTGATCCTCGGCGTGTCGCTCGCCTCGACCAATGTCATGATTGACGCGCAGGTGCCGGACCGGCTGGTGGCAGTGGTCAGTGATTTCGTCGGTGGCCAGCTGGCATTCCTGGCATTGCTGTTTGCGTTCCTGCTGGTCCTCGGCGCGGTGCTGGACATCTTTTCGGCGCTCGTCCTCGTCGTGCCCCTGATCGTGACGGTGGCGGGTCGCTATCAGCTCGATCCCGTGCATCTCGGCATCCTGTTCGTCGCCAACATGGAGCTGGGCTATCTGGCACCGCCCATGGGCCGTAACCTGGTCGTCGCCAGCTACCGGTTCGATCGCCCCATCCTGAGCGTCTACCGCGCGACCCTGCCGTTCGTGCTGGTGCTGCTGGTGACCGTCGTCATCATCACGTTCGTGCCGCAGCTGTCCCTCGCACTGCTCGGCCGCTGAAGCTGCAACGCCGGGAGGAGTTCCTGCCATGCTGAGTCGATTGTCCCTGGTATTCGTTGGCCTGGCGTCCTTCTGGCAGGCGCATGCGGCCGCGCCCGACGTGGTGGAGCACCTGCGGGTGCCTCCCGGATTCTCGGTGCAACGGCTCGTACAGGTGCCGGGCGCGCGTTCACTCGCCCTCGGCGACGGTGGCACGCTGTTCGTCGGCACGATGCGTGGTGCGGGCGAGGTGTTTGCCGTACAGACTCCCGCGGGGGGCGCACCGGTGGTCAGGTCCATTGCGAAGGGCCTCAGGATGCCGAACGGCGTCGCGTTCCGTGGCGGTGCCCTGTACGTGGCCGAGCCGCAGCGCATCCTGCGCTTCGACGGGATCGAGCAACGGCTCGATGATCCGCCGGCGCCGGTGGTGGCCGTGGCCGACCTGCCGTTCAAGGGCATGCAGCACGCGTGGAAATATCTCGGCTTCGGTCCCGACGGCCGTCTCTACGTGCCGGTAGGCGCACCCTGCAACATCTGCGATGAGCCGGGGTTCGGTGTCATCCTGCGCATGAATCCAGACGGGTCCGGGCGCGAGGTCTTTGCCAGCGGCGTGCGCAATTCCGTCGGGTTCACCTGGCATCCGCAGACCGGAGAGTTCTGGTTCACCGACAACGGGCGCGACCTGCTCGGCGACGATACGCCACCCTGCGAACTGAACCGGGCACCACGCGCCGGGCTGAACTTCGGCTTTCCCTTTTGCCACGGTGGTGTGATGGCCGATCCGGAATTCGGCAAGCTCGGCCGTTGCGAGAATGCCGTGGCTCCGGTGCAGGCGCTCGGGCCGCATGTGGCACCGCTCGGCGTACGCTTCTACACGGGACAGATGTTTCCCGCACCGTATCGCAACCAGGTGTTCATCGCCGAGCACGGCTCCTGGAACCGCAGCAAGGGGGCCGGGAAGACCGGCCACCGGATCTCCCTGGTCCGGCTGGAAGGCCAGCGGGCCGTCGCCTACGAGACCTTCATGGACGGTTTTCTCGACGGTGACGAGGCGCTCGGCCGCCCCGTGGACCTGCTGGTCGCACCGGATGGTGCGCTGCTGGTGAGCGACGACAAGGCCGGGGCCGTCTACCGCATCAGCTATCGTGCTCCGCATTGACGGCATTGCCTGAGGTTTACATGAAATCATCCAATCCTTTCTTCCGCATGCTGAGCTGGTTCTGGCGGGGTCTCAATGCCCTGCGCCGCGTGCTGCACCTCGTGCTGCTGCTGGCGATCTTTGCCGTCCTGCTCATCGGCCTCGGCGAGCCGCCGCTGTCGGTGCCGGATGGTGCCGCCCTGCTCGTCGATCCCGAAGGGGAACTCGTCGAGCAACTGGCTGGCGATCCGCTGACGCGGGCTCTGGGCGAGTTGCGCGGCGACGGCGTCCACCAGGTCCTGGTGCGGGACCTGGTCGACGCCATCGATGCGGCAGCGGCGGACGAGCGGATTGCCGCAATCGTGCTGCGCCTTGAGTTGCTCGAGGCAAACGGGGTGCCGAAACTGCAGGCGATCGCCACGGCCCTGCAGCGCGCGCGGGCAGCCGGCAAGAAGGTGGTGGCACTGGGCGACTCCTACGATCAGGCCCAGTACTACATCGCGGCGCATGCGGACGAGGTTTACCTGAACGACCTCGGGGCGGTATTCATCGACGGCTTCGGGTATTACCGCACGTTCCTCAAGGGTGCCCTCGACAAGCTGCGCGTGGACCTGAACGTCTTTCGCGTGGGGGAGTACAAGTCCTTTGTCGAGCCCTTCATCCGCGACGACATGTCCGAGGAGGACAAGACCGCCAGCCGGCAGTGGCTGCAGGGCATGTGGCAGGTCTACCAGCGCGATGTGGTCGCTGCCCGCGAGCTGCCGGCCGGCAGCCTGGACGACTACGCCAACAATTTTCCGCAGCACCTGCAGGCCGCGGGAGGCTCCGCCGCCCGGGTCGCCGTCAATCGCGGCCTGGTGGACGAGCTGATGAGCCGCCAGCAGTTTCGTGAGCACATGACGGAACTGGTGGGCGAAGACGATGGCCAGACCGATGCCGGGTACAACGCCATCGACTGGCGCTCCTACCTCGCGGTGGTGCAGCGCACGAAGTCGCCGACCATGGGTGGCGACAGGGTAGGGGTGATCGTCGCCGCCGGGCAGATCGTCGACGGTGAAGCGGCACCCGGCGAGATCGGTGGCGATACGCTCGCCGCACTGCTGCGCCAGGCGGCGCTCGACGAGGGCATTCGCGCGGTCGTGCTGCGGGTGGACAGCCCCGGTGGGAGCATGTTCGCCTCGGAGGTCGTGCGCGCCGAAATCGACAGCCTGAAGGCCACCGGCAAGCCGCTGGTTGTGTCCATGGGTAGCCTGGCGGCCTCGGGTGGCTATTACATCTCGATGCCGGCCGACGAGATCTGGGCGAGCGAGGCGACCATCACGGGATCGATCGGCGTTGGCGCGCTGGTGCCGACCGTGGATCGCGGGCTTGCTGCACTCGGCATCCACGTCGACGGCATCGGCACGACCGCGCTGGCCGGCCAGGCGCGGCTCGATCGGCCGCTCGGTGCCGAGGCGCGCAACATCCTCGAGCAGAGCGTGCAGGACGCCTACCGCATCTTCATCGGCCACGTGGCCGAAGCGCGCGACATGGATCCGGCGCGGGTTGACGAGATCGCACGCGGCCGGGTCTGGATCGGGACCGACGCCAGGGAACTCGGCCTGGTGGATGCGCTCGGCGACCTGCCGGCAGCGCTCGCGGCGGCAGCGCAGCGGGCCAGCCTGGCTGAGGGCAGTTACACCATCGAGTACGTCGAGCCGGAACTCTCGCTGTTCGAGCAGCTGGTGCGCCAGTACGGAGTGCGCATCCTTGGCAACTTCGCACGCCTCGGGCTGCGGTGGTCGGCGGAGTCCTCGCCGGCGCAGGAACTGCTGCGGGCCGCCGGGGATGGCTGGCAGGAACTGGCGGCGTTGAACGATCCGCGTGGCCTGTATTACCTGTGCAACTGCGCGACGCCGTGATGGTGGGCGACGTGGCGGGGGTTCATGGTGTCGGGATACGCCCCGGATAGTCGAACAGGACCAGGCGTGCGCCGGTATCGAGGTCGCACCACTGCGTGATCGGCGCTTCGATCACGACCAGCCCGCAGGGCGGAATGTTGCCGATACCGGCGCCCGTCAGCCGGTTGGCAAGGTCCGTGAGGCCCGGGTTGTGGCCGCAGACCAGGATATCGTGGAACGCTTCGTCCTGGCGCGCCAGCACCTCGAGGATCAGCTTCGGTGGCGCCAGGTACAGTTCGGCTTCCCGCTGGAGGAACTCGCGGGGATAAGCGAGTTCCTGCGCCACGAAGTACGCCGTCTGCAGCGCGCGCCGTGCCGGACTCGTCAGCAGCAGCGACGGCCGTGCCCCACTGTCACGCAGGCGTTGTCCCATCAGCGGCGCGTCGCGCTCGCCTGATTCGTCGAGCGGGCGCTGCTGGTCCGGAGTGCCGGAGTCGGCTGGCGCGGCGCTGGCGTGCCGCAGGAGCGTGAGTCGCCTGGCTGCCGCCATGATCGCGGTCAGAGCAGGCCGGCTTCGAGCCGGGCAGCTTCCGACATCATGCTCTGGTTCCAGGGTGGGTCGTAGACCAGTTCGACGGCCACCGCGGTGACCGTCGGCAACAGGCTGATCTTCTCGCGCACCTCCTCGACGAGAATCTCGCCCATGCCGCAGCCGGGTGCCGTGACGGTCATCTGGACGTCGACGGCGCGCGAGCCCGACTGGGGGTCCTTGACGATGTGGCAATCGTAAACCAGCCCGAGGTCGACGATATTGATCGGGATCTCCGGATCATAGACCGTGCGCATCTGGTCCCAGACCAGCGTGCGGAAATCATCATCCGTGGCACCCGGTTGCAGCACCGGTACCGGCGGTACTTCGCGACCGAGTGCATCGGCATCCTTACCGGCGACCCGATAGAGATTGCCCTCGAAGTAAATGGTGAAACTGCCTCCCATGGCCTGCGTGATGTAGACGAGGGAGCTGCGTTCGAGCCGCTCCGGGATCCCCGCAGGTACGGTCAGTGCATCCAGATCGCGCCTGAGCGTCACCGGTTCGTTCATGGGGCCGAACATCATCGCGTTTCCGCCTCGGTGCTGACCGTCTGTGCCGCGCCGGTCAGTGCCGCCTGCAGCGTCCGCCAGGGCAGCGTGGCGCAGCGCACCCGCGCCGGGTAGGCGCGCACGCCCGACAGGGCCTCGATCTCGCCGAGATCCCGCGTTGCCGGCTGTCCGGCCAGCCGTGCCTCGACTTCGCCGGCGAGGTTCAGCGCCTCGGCAGTGCTGCACCCGGTGATCGCATCCGTCAGCATCGAAGCTGACGCCAGCGAGATGGCGCAGCCGACGGCTTCGAATGCGGCTTCGCGGATGTGCCCGTGCTCCAGTTGCAGATAGACGGTTATCCGGTCGCCGCACAGCGGGTTGTGACCGTCGGCGTGCGCCTGTGCCGCCTCTATGCGGCGCTGGTTGTGCGGGTTGCGGCTGTGGCGCAGGACGATGTCCTGATACAGCCGGCTGAGCTGCGCATCCGTCGTCACGGTTGCAGCATCCGTCTGGCGACTGCCAGGGCGGCCACCAGCCGGTCGATCTCGGCCGTGGTGTTGTAGAACGCAAACGAAGCGCGCGCCGTGCCGGCGAGGCCGAAACGTTCCATGACCGGCATGGCGCAGTGGTGTCCGGTACGGATCGCCACACCCTGGTGATCGAGTACTGTGCCGAGATCGTGTGGATGGATGCCGTCGACCGTGAACGATACGACACCGGCCTTGTGGGCCGCCTGACCGATGATCCGCACACCGGAAACGGCGCCGATCGCCTCCGTGGCATAGGCCAGCAGGCCGGCCTCGTAGTGCTCGATCCGCTCGAGTCCGACTGCCTCCAGGTACTCGATGGCAGCGCCGAGCCCGACGGCGCCGGCGACGTGCGGGGTGCCGGCCTCGAACCGGTACGGCAGCTCGTTGTAGACCGTGCCGCTGAAACTGACGCTCAGGATCATGTCACCGCCGCCCTGGTACGGCGGCAGTCGCTGCAGCCATTCCTCGCGTCCGTAGAGGACACCGATTCCGGTCGGGCCGCACATCTTGTGTCCGGAAAAAGCGTAGAAATCGCAGTCGAGTGCACGCACGTCCACGCGCTGGTGGGCTACGGCCTGGGCGCCGTCGAGGAGCACGGGGATGTTGCGCTGACGGGCGGCAGCGACGATCGCGGCCACCGGGTTGACGGTGCCCAGCGCATTGGATACGTGCGCCATCGCCACCAGGCGCGTGCGCTCACTGAGCAGGCGGTGGTACTCATCGAGCAGGATCTCGCCACGGTCGTTGATTGGTACGACCACGAGACGTGCGCTGCTGCGCTCGCAGACGAGTTGCCACGGCACGATGTTGGAGTGGTGCTCCATGTGCGAGATGAGGATCTCGTCACCGGGGCGCAGTGACTGGCCGAGGGTGGCTGCAACGAGGTTGATGGCTTCGGTGGTGCCACGGGTAAAGACGATCTCGCGTACGCTGCGGGCGTTGAGCAGTCGTCGGGCCGCCTCGCGGCCGCGTTCCTGGGCTTCGGTGGCGCGGTGGCTGAGCGTGTGCACGCCGCGATGCACGTTGGCGTGATCGTGCTCGTAGTAGCGGCTGATCGCCTCGATCACCGTGCGGGGGTGCTGGTACGAGGCGGCATTGTCGAGATAGGCGAGCGGGTGACCGTTGATGGCCTCGTGCAGGATCGGGAAGTCGGCGCGGATACGCCCGACATCGAACACCGGTGCTGCACCTCGCTCGTGCGCGCTGGGCTGGTTCACGGACGGGCCCCGGCAGCTGCCAGTCCCGGCAGTCGCGATTCGAGGATCCCGATGACCTGTGCTTCGAGGCCGCCGGGTGGCAGATGGCGCACGATCTCGCGCGCGAACGACGCGATCAGCAGCTGTCGGGCCTCCTCGGCGCCGATGCCGCGCGAGCGCAGGTAAAACACGGCGTTACGGTCGAGTTGGCCGGTGGTGGCGCCGTGGCTGCAGCGCACGTCGTCCGCATAGATCTCCAGCTCCGGTTTGGTGTCGATCTCGGCGAGGTTCGACAGCAGCAGGTTCTGGTTGGTCAGCCTGGCGTCGGTCTGGTTGGCGCCGGGGTGAACCACGATCCGGCCGTTGAAGACACCGCGGCCGGAGTCGTCGGCGATACCGCGATAGACCTCGAGGCTGCGGGTCCGGGGGGCGCGGTGGTCGATACGTGTGTGGTTGTCGAGGTGGCGGGCTCCGTCGGCGAAAAACAGTCCGTGGCTCACCACCGTGGCGCCGGGACCTGCCAGTTCGACCGTCAGGTCGTTGCGTGCCAGGCGTCCGCCGAGATCCAGGTGGAGCAGATCGACGGCGGCCTCGGCGCCGACGGTGAGCTGTTGGGTCCCGAGGTGGCAGGCCGCCTCGCCAAGGGTCTGCAGCTTGACGAACGCCAGGCGGGACCTGGCGGCGCAGGCGAGCTTCGTCGTCGACATGCCGACCGCCGACGCCGAGCCCAGATGATGTTCGATCACGGTCGCGATGCTGTTCGCGCCGAGCCTCACGACCACGCCCGCATGGGCTGCGGTACTTCGGGAGTGCAGGAAGACGAGGTGCAATGGCGCATCGAGAACGACGCTTTCGGCGATATCCACGACCAGACCATCGCGCAGCAGGGCGGTCTTGAGAGCCGTCACCCCGCGTCCGGAATCCGCTGTTGCAACGTCCTGCGGGGGCGGTGCCAGAAGACCGGTCAGTGCGGTCCCTGCCTCGGCCCAGGCCGCTCCCGCTACCCGGCCGAGTCTTGAAAGATCGGAGCGGAACTGGCCATCGACAAAAACGGCCAGGTCACCGTCTGCTATGGCCGGGATCTGGGCGCGAACCGCGTTGCTGCTGTCGGCGGGGCCAGCCGCTGCACTGCTGGCGGCGACGATGCGCTGCGCTACGGGGCCGAGGTTCGTGTAGCGCCAGTCTTCCGTCGCGGTACCCGGCAGGCCGTATTGCTCGAACTCATGCAGGGCCGTCGCCCGCTGGGCCGCCAGCCAGGCCGGACCACCAGCACGCGCTGCGAGGTCGCGGACGGCACGGTTCAAGGCACCGGGATCCATACGTTCACTCATCAGGCCGGGGCGCCGGCGCGCAGCCAGTCGTAGCCGCGCGATTCGAGTTCGGTCGCCAGGCCCTTGTCGCCGCTGCGCACGATGCGGCCGTCGGCAAGGACATGCACGACGTCCGGGGCGATATGGTCGAGCAGACGCTGGTAGTGGGTCACCAGGAGGAATCCGTGCTGGCTGTTCCGCAGGCTGTTCACGCCGTTGGCGACGACCTTCAGCGCGTCGATGTCAAGCCCGGAATCGGTCTCGTCGAGGACGGCGAGCTCAGGCTCGAGCATCGTCATCTGGAAGATCTCGTTGCGCTTCTTTTCGCCGCCGGAGAAACCCTCGTTCACGCCGCGGCTCATGAATTGCTCGCCCATCTGCATCAGTTTCGCCTTCTCGCGGGCGAGCTTCATGAAGGCGATCGCGTCGATTTCCTGTTCGCCGCGATGGCGGCGACGGGCATTGAGCGCGGCACGCAGCAGGTAGAGATTGTTGACCCCGGGGATTTCCACCGGGTACTGGAATCCCAGGAACACGCCCTCGCGGGCCCGTTCCTCGGGGGGCATCGTCAGCAGGTCACGGTCGCGATACGTCACGGTGCCGGCCGTGACTTCGTAGCCGTCGCGTCCGGCGAGCACATGAGCGAGCGTGCTCTTGCCGGAACCGTTCGGCCCCATGATGGCGTGCACTTCGCCGGCCCCGACCTCCAGCGACAGGCCCTTGAGGATGGCGTTGCCACCCACGCTGACGTGCAGGTTGTCGATGATGAGCAGCATGGCTTGTTCCGGGCCGGGTTTCAGCCGACGGCTCCCTCGAGGCTGACGTTGAGCAGGTTCTGTGCTTCCACTGCGAATTCCATGGGCAGCTCGCGGAACACCGCCTTGCAGAAGCCGTTGACGATGACGTTGACGGCGTCCTCCGCCGACAGGCCGCGCTGGCGGCAGTAGAACAGCTGGTCGTCCGAGATCCGCGACGTCGTGGCCTCGTGTTCCACCACTGCCGAGGGATGGCGCACCTCCATATACGGATAGGTATGCGCGCTGCAGTGCGTGCCGATCAGCAGCGAGTCGCACTGCGTGAAGTTGCGGGCGCCATCCGCTGTCGGGAATACCTTGACGAGGCCCCGGTAGGACTGCTGGGCACGTCCCGCCGCGATACCCTTGGAAACGATCGTGCTGCGGGTGTTGCGGCCGATGTGGATCATCTTGGTGCCGGTGTCGGCCTGCTGCAGGTTGTTGGTGACCGCCACCGAATAGAACTCGCCGACGGAGTTTTCGCCGCGCAGGATGCAGCTCGGATACTTCCAGGTGATTGCGGAACCTGCCTCCACCTGGGTCCAGGAGATCTTCGAGTTGGCGCCGCGGCAATCGCCGCGCTTGGTCACGAAGTTGTAGATGCCGCCGACGCCGTGTTCGTCGCCCGGGTACCAGTTCTGGACCGTGGAATACTTGATCTCCGCATCGCGCATGGCCACCAGTTCGACGACCGCGGCGTGCAGCTGGTTTTCGTCCCGTTGCGGTGCCGTGCAGCCTTCGAGATAGCTCACGTAGGAGCCCTCGTCGGCGATGATCAGCGTGCGCTCGAACTGGCCGGTTTTTGCCGCATTGATGCGGAAATAGGTCGACAGCT
The DNA here is from genome assembly GCA_963205295.1 of Pseudomonadota bacterium. GTDB lineage: Bacteria > Pseudomonadota > Gammaproteobacteria > Steroidobacterales > QUBU01. The sequence goes on along the minus strand of CAUJIY010000025.1, from coordinate 10,767 downwards.
CCATCGGACAGCGCACTCCCTTCGGCACGTAGACGAAGGAACCGTCACTGAAGACTGCCGAGTTGAGCGCTGCATAAAAGTTGTCGCGATGGGGCACTACCGTGCCAAGGTACTGTTCGACCAGTTGCGGATGCTCGCGCACCGCTTCGGAAAACGGGCAGAAGATCACACCAGCCGCAGCCAGCTTTTCCTTGAATGTCGTCACCACCGAGACGCTGTCGAACACGGCGTCGACCGCGACGCCGGCCAGACGGGCGCGTTCGTGCAGCGGAATACCGAGCTTTTCGTAGGTTTCGAGCAGCTTTGGATCGACTTCGTCGATGCTTTTTTTCAGGGTGTTGCTGGGCGCCTTTGGGGCCGAGTAGTACGAAATCGCCTGGAAGTCGATGGGCGGGTAGTGGACCCTGGACCAGACCGGTTCGCGTAGCGTGAGCCAGTGACGGAACGACTTCAGGCGCCAGTCGAGCAGAAACTGCGGCTCGTGCTTTTTTCGTGAAATCAGCCGGATCACATCCTCGTCGAGCCCGGGGGGTACCGTATCGGACTCGATGTCGGTCACGAAGCCGTGCCGGTATCGGCGGCCTACCAGTTCTTCGATCTGGTCGATGTTGCTCATCGGTTGCGATCGTGGCGGTGCACGGTGCGGGTGATGCCATGGGTGAGTGCGTGCACCGGCAGGTCGCGTGCCGGGCGCGCCAGATCCGCCAGCGTAATGTCATCGAGAGCGGCGTGGATCGCCTTGTTGATCTTCTGCCAGGCGCCACCGACCTGGCACAGCGACTCGAGTTCGCACTGGCTGTTGCTGTGGCTGCACTCGGTGATTGCGACCGGGCCGTCGAGGACGTCGAGAATTTCGGCTGCACTGATCGCTTCGGCACGGCGCCCCAGCGAATAGCCGCCGTCGGCCCCGCGACTCGACACGACGAGCCCGGAGCGGGTCAGCAGCTTGAGAATTTTCTGCACCGTCGGCAGCGCCACGTGGGTCCCGGCGGCTACGTCGCTGGCCGAGCACACCCGTCCGTCGCGTGCAGCGAGGTGCACGAGGATCATGGTGCCGTAGTCCGTGATGCGGCTGATGCGCAGCATTGGCGGATGCCTGCCGTTGATATGGGACCATATTAGTCCGAATTGAAGGACCGGGCAAGCCGCTCGCCTGGCAGGGGAGCGGGCTCATTCAATCTGGTATCCTGCGCGCTTCCCGTCAGGCGCCACCACATGGTGACCTGCGATCACCGCTTGTCGCTGGAGAATTCAGCCATGCAGGCTGGGCATTGGGCTGGTTGGGCTGCGTGTATCGTCCGGAACGGACCGCCGACGGGCAGCCGGTCCACGATGGCGGTCTCCTGAGCCGGAGTCTCAGCGGTTGGTGCGCATGACAGCCGGGTCGTTACAACCCATGATCGCCGTCGATGGCCTGCGTTACGCAACGGGCACGGGCCGGGTGATTTTCGATGGCCTGTCGCTGACGGTGCCGCGCGGTGGCGTGACTGCCATCATGGGCCCGAGCGGCACCGGCAAGACCACACTGCTGCGCATGATCACGGGCCAGATCAGGCCGGCAGCCGGCCGGCTGCTGGTCGACGGCGAGGACGTCGCCGCCCTCGACCGGGCGGGGCTCTACGCCCTGCGTCGCCGCATGGGCATGCTGTTCCAGAACTCGGCCCTGCTGACCGACTACTCGGTTTTCGAGAACGTCGCTTTTCCGTTGCGCGAGCACACCCGGTTGCCGGAGCCGCTGGTTCGTACTGTGGTGCTGACCAAGCTGCACGCGGTCGGGTTGCGCGGGGCGGCGGCGTTGATGCCGGCTGAGCTCTCCGGTGGCATGGCGCGGCGCGTGGCGCTGGCGCGTGCCATGGTGCTCGATCCGGAGCTGCTGCTCTATGACGAGCCGTTCGCGGGCCTTGACCCGATCTCGATGGGCATGGTGCTACGTCTGATCCGGGCCAACAATGATGTTCTCGGTGTTACCAGTGTGGTGGTGTCCCACGACGTCGAGCAGATCAACACCATCGCGGATTACTGCTACGTGGTGTCGGGCGGCCGGGTCATCGGGGCTGGCACCCCGGCTGAGTTGCAGGACTCGGCTTCCCCGCTCATCCGCCAGTTCATGAGCGGGGAGGCGGATGGACCCGTGCCGTTCCACTATCCGGCGCGGGATTACCAGGAGGAGTTGTTCGATGGCGGCGCCTGAAGCCGGCACTATCGGCCAGGCCGGCCGCCGGCTCGGTGCGGCCGTGCGCAAGCTCGGCGCCGTCGCGTTCTTTCTCATGGCCATGCTTCGCGCATTGCCCTACGCCATGCGCCGCCCGGCGCTCGTGTGGCGCCAGGTCCACAATGCCGGCGTGCTCTCGCTCGTCATCATCATGACCTCGGGTTTCTTCGTCGGCATGGTGATCGGGCTGCAGGGCTATGACGCATTTTCCCGCCTGCGCCAGGAGGACCTGCTCGGTGCCGGTGCCGCCCTGACGCTGCTCAAGGAACTCGGCCCGGTGGTGACGGCACTCCTGTTCGCCGGACGTGCCGGTACGGCCCTGACCGCCGAGATCGGCCTGATGCGCGCCACGGATCAGCTCTCGGCGATGGAGGTGATGGCGGTCGATCCCATGGGGCGGATCGCGGTACCGCGCTTTCTCGGTGGCGTCATTTCCGTGCCGCTGCTGACTGCCGTGTTCAGCAGCATCGGCATCCTCGGCGCCTACTTCGTTGGCGTTCAGCTCATGGGCGTGGACAATGGCGCCTTCTGGTCCCAGATGCAGGAATACGTGGAATCGGAAGATGTCTGGGAAGGGGTCCTGAAAAGTGCCGTGTTCGGTGTGGCCGCCAGCCTCGTGGCCGTGTTCGAGGGTTACACCTCGGAGCGGACCGCCGAAGGCGTCGGGCTGGCTACCACGCGCACGGTGGTCATCACCTCGGTCCTCGTGCTGATCCTCGATTACATGATCACGGCGTTCCTGCTCTAACAGCGACAGAGGCGACGATGGAAAGTACACCGGCAAGGGAACTCGGCGCAGGAATGTTTGTCCTGCTTGGCTTTGCAGCACTCTTCTTCCTGGCGACACAGACCACGAACATCGAGAGCTACATCAACGAGGACGGTTACCTCGTCACGGCCACGTTCGAGGACGTGGCTGGCCTCAAGGAGCGTGCCCCGGTCACTATGGCGGGGGTGACGATCGGGCGTGTCGAAAAGATCGAGTTCGATCCCGATGGCCTGAATGCCGTGGTGACGATGCGCATCGGACCGAAGTTCAATCGTATTCCCGACGACTCCGATGCAAGCATCCTCACGGCGGGTCTGCTCGGCAGCAAGTACGTTGGCATTGGACCTGGGGGCTCGGAAACCTATCTGGCCGCCAACAGTCGAATCGAGCTGACACAATCTGCGATCGTGCTCGAAAATATTATTGGTAAATTATTGTTCAGGTTCGGAACGGAAAGTGATCATGCGACATCGTCGACCGATGCAGGCCCTTCTGAGTAGCCTGTCCCTCGTTCTGCTGTCAGCCACCGCAGTGGCGCAGGACACGGCCCAAGCGGTTGTCGAGACCACGGTCAGGCATATTTCCCGGCAGATCGCCGAGCGACGGCCGGAACTGACGGCAGACAGGCGGGAGCTTTACACGCTGATCGACCGCGAGCTGTTGCCGAAGTTCGATACCGACTACGCCGGACGCCTCGTTCTCGGCAAGAGCTGGCGGAACGCGACGCCCGAGCAGCGCAAGCGGTTCGTCGACGCCTTCTACAATTTCCTGCTGCGCAGTTACTCGACGGCGATCCTCAAGTTCGATGAGGATCAGGTGCGATTTCTCCCCGCGCGCGTCCCGCCGAAGGACGGGCGGACGGTCGTGGAGACCGAGATGCGCATGAAGGACGGCAGCACGGTCCCGGTGATATACGCGATGCACACCACGCCGGACGGCTGGAAGGCCTATGACGTTCGTATCGAGGGCGTGTCCTACGTGCAGAACTATCGCAACCAGTTCAATGCCGAAGTTGCCGCCAGGGGGCTCGATGCGCTGATCGGACGGCTCGAACGGGACACGGCCGACATCGATGCCGGACGCAAGGATCCGGAGCGGCTCGCGCCGGCAGGCCGGACCGGCTCGTGACAGCGCTGCGCTTCGAACCTGCTGCGACGGGCGGTTACCAGGTGAGCGGTCCGCTCGACTTCGAGACCGTGCACGAGATCTGGGCCTCGAGTCGTGCTGCTCTGGCTGCAGCCCCCGATCTGCACATCGATCTGGGCGGCGTCACGCACATCGACAGCGCTGGCCTGGCGCTGGTGCTGGAGTGGTCGGCGCTGGCACGTGCCGCAGGACGCAAGCTCGAACTGCTGCGGGCTCCCGCCAAACTGTTCGATCTGGCGCGGATCAGCGAAGTCGAGTCCTTCCTCGAAGCCGGATCCGCGACGGGCGACTCAGGTCGCTCTCACGGCGCCGGTTCGGCGTCGGCCTCGTCCGCGAAGTCATCCTCCGGATAGAGTTCGTCGTCGGGCACATTGCCATCGTAGATCTTGTAGCGGCGATTCTGCAGGTAGGCGTCGCGGATAAAGAGATACGGGTCGAAGGCCTGCTGGATCTGCTCGTCGAAGTCGAGCACACCGTGGCGCTTGTCGACGAGGTACAGGGCCCACAGCGCAATGGCAGTCTTGCCTTTCGGTCCCTGCGTCAGCAGTGAAATTTGCGTGCCGGCCAGATCGCCTATCACGGAACCTGCAGTATAGGGACCGAATATCGGAATCACGAGGTACGGGCCGTCACCAAGCCCCCAGACGGCAAAGGTCTGGCCGAAGTCCTCGTCATTTTCGCGTAGCCCGGCCTTGGCTGCCGGGTCGAGCACGCCCAGCAGTCCTATGGTGCTGTTGACGGTGAAGCGCAGGAGATCAGCGCCGCCCTGCCGGACCTTGCCCTGCAGGAAGTCGTTGACGATGGTAATGGGGTAGCGCAGGTTGTCGAGGAAATTTCCGATGCCGGTACGTACGGGCACCGGAGTCTTGCCGTACGCGCGGGCGACGGGTTTGCCGACGTAGCGGTCGACGACGTCGTTGAAACGGTAGATCGCACGGTTCATCGGCTCCAGCGGATCCGGATTCGGTCCCTCAGCGCGCTGCGGGCCACTGGCCGCGCAGCCACCAAGCAGCGCTATGCCAATGACGGCGCAGGTGACGCGCCACAACGGCCACCGGGCCTTCATGGTCGTTTCCCCGCGTTGCTGGCGGACACGTCGCGGCGGCGCTCCGCCTGCAGCCGGTCCAGCACTTCCTGGATTTCGGCCAGCCGCGAGTTGAAGCGTGCACGTTGCACGTTGTCGAGCCCAGGTATGCCCATGGCAATGCGCAGTTCGTCGGCAGCGAGCTTGAGATCGCCACTCATCAGGTGGTACTCCGCCATGTAGTAGTGGGCGTCGGCGGTATCACCGGCGGCGCTCGCGGCGAGTGCGATCAGGCGTACCTGCTCGGGTGTCGGTGGCACGGCGTTGAGCAGGTCGAGCAGCACCCGGTGGGCTTCCTTGGGCCGGTCGTGCTGCATCAGCGCTTCGGCGTAGTGCACCGTCAACGGCACGTTGCGCGGAAAAAGGCGCATCGCGTGTTCGTAGGTCTGGAAAGCCTCAGCCGTGCGACCGAGCCCCATCTCCGCCTGGGCGAGCCCGGTGTAAAACGGAATGGTACTCGTGCTCGACTGCAGCAGTTCGCTGAACCGTTCCCGCGCATCGCGAAATTCGCCGCGTTGCAGTTGCGCCAGCGCCATGCCGTAGGCGGCACCGATCTCGGCGGCATGCGCCGGATCGGCGAGTTCGGCACGAAAGCGCGCGATGGCAACCTCCTGGTCCGGGCTGGTGAGCAGTCGCAACCGCGCCCGGGTCAGGCTGTAACCGGCCGTGTCGACGATCCCTTCGGGTCGCGCCAGCTGGGCTGAGCGAGCCCGGCTTTCGGCGACGCGGTTTACCGTCACCGGGTGTGTACGCAGGAACTCGGGGGCCTGGCTCGCCAGGGGGCCGGTCTGGCGCGCGAGTGTTTCGAAGAAACTCGACATGGCCGCTGGATCGAACCCGGCGGAGGCCAGCAGGCCGATGCCGACGCGGTCGGCTTCGTACTCGTTGCTGCGGGTGAAATTGATCTGCTGCTGGGCCGCGGCGCCTTGCGCGGCTACCACCGCGCCCTGGATCGCATCGCCGGATCCGGTGGCGGCACCGAGCAGGATTGCGCCGAGCATGGCGGCCATGGTGAGGATGCTGGCCCGCTGGTTGGCATAGATGGCGCGCGAGATGTGTCGCTGCGTGACGTGGGATATTTCGTGGGCGAGAACGCCCGCGAGTTCGCTCTCGCTGGCCGTGGCGAGAATGAGGCCGGAGTGCACGCCAATGAAGCCGCCGGGAAGGGCAAATGCGTTGATGGCCGGGTCGTCGACCACGAAGAAGCGGAACTTCTGCCCGGTGTCCGTCGCGTGGGCCGCGAGCTTCTGGCCGATGTCCTGGATGTACTCCTGCGTCTCCGGGTCGGTGATCAGGTGGCCGGTGTCGCGCAGGCTCGCGTAGATCGCCCGCCCGATCTGCATCTCACGGTCGCGCGACAGGACCGTGTCCGACGGGCTGCCCATGTCGGGCAGGTCCTCGGTTGCGGCCGGCGCCGGCCCGGCCACCAACCCGGCCATGCAGGCGCTGGCTACGACCTGACGAAGTATCGAGGGCGGTCTCGCCATGGCGTTACAGCATCCTGGCCGCTGCGAGCACTTCCTCGACGTGGCCGGGAACCCGGACCTTGCGCCATTCGTTGCGCAACACGCCACGGCCATCGATCAGGAATGTGCTGCGCTCGATCCCGCGGACTTTCCTGCCATACATGGTCTTCGGACGGATCACGTCGAACATCCGACAGAGAATTTCGTCGCCGTCTGCGACCAGGTCGAACGGAAACTCGTGCCTGGCCCTGAACTTCTCATGGGACGCGATGGTGTCACGCGAGACGCCGAGGATCGTCACCCCAGCCTTGCGGAATGCGGCACTGTGATCGCGAAAATCGCAGCCCTCGGCCGTGCATCCCGCAGTGTGGTCCTTCGGATAGAAGTACAGGACGACCGGGCTGCCCCGCAGGGACTTCAGGCTGATTTCGCGTCCACCGGTGGCCGGCAGGCTGAAATCGGGCACGGTCTTGCCAAGGGCGATGCGGCTCATGGCGATGGTCTTCCTGGCATCAGGATCGCGACAGCACCAGCGCTTCCCTAGCGCTGGGCGGGTTCCATGATGGCGTCGAGGTTGTGCTCGTCGCAGAAGTCGAGAAACTCTTCCCGCAGGGTCGCCACGTGGATGTGCGCCGGCAGGTTGACCGTCAATTGCACGGAAAACATCGTGGCGCCGGTGTGTGGAGCGTTGTAGCGGCGCGTGTTGAGTTCGGCGATCTCCAGGCTGCGGTTCGCGAAGAAGCTCGACAGCCGCAGGACAATGCCCTCCTGGTCGAGCGCCACGACATCGATGCTGTACGGAGCCAGTGGCTCGAGGACGCGTGGCTCGGTGTCCCGTACGGTCAGGGTCAGGTTTGCCTCGCGCTCGATCTGCGCCAGGCGGTCCCGGATCTTGGCGACCGTGTGCCAGTTGCCAGCCACGAGCATCAGCACGGCGAACTCCGAGCCGAGCGCAATCATCCGGCTCTCGCGGATGCTGCCACCGGAGGCGGTAACCGCCTGGCTCAGGTCGCGGATCAGGCCGGCGCGATCCGGCCCGATTGCGGTGATCGCCAGCAGCTTGTCCATCGACGCTACCATGGGTGAGGAAAGGTCGGCAGTGTACCGGGAAAACCCCGGGCATCAAGCCGCTCTTGCGGCCAGGTGCGGCTCAAACGTACCATCCCGTTCCCCGCTCCGACACCACCGGTCGTTCCACCATGTTCCGCGGCAGCCTGGTCGCCCTCGTCACACCCATGACCCCGGATGGAGCAGTCGATTTCGCCTGCCTCGAGCGGCTCGTCGACTGGCACGTGGGCGAGGGTACCGATGCGCTGGTGATCGCCGGCACGACCGGGGAGTCGCCCACGCTCGGACGTGACGAGCACATCGAGGTCGTGCGCGTTGCCGCAGCGCGGGCCGCCGGGCGGATTCCGGTGATAGCCGGCACCGGCTCGAATTCGACCGCGCAGACGATCGATCTCTCCCGCGCCGTTGCCCGGCTGCCGATTGCCGGCTACCTCGTCGTCGTGCCGTACTACAACAAACCGACCCAGGAGGGCCTGTACCGGCATTTCTGGGCGGTGGCCGATGCTGTCGAGCAGCCGGTCATGCTCTACAACGTGCCCGGGCGCACGGTGGCCGATCTGCAGCCGGAGACGGTCGCACGCCTCGCGCGACATCCGCGGATCTTCGGCATCAAGGAAGCCACCGGCGAGCTCGACCGAGTCGCATCGATTCGCCGGCTCTGTGGTACGGAATTCCGCCTGTACAGCGGCGACGATGCTTCGGCCCGCGAGTTCATCAATCTCGGTGGGCACGGCGTCGTATCGGTTACTGCCAACGTGGTACCCGCCGCGATGGCGCAGATGTGTCGTGCGGCGCTTGCCGGAAATGCGGACGAAGCAGCGCGGCTCGATGCCACGCTCGCCGACCTGCATCGCGACCTGTTCCTCGAGGCCAATCCAATCCCGGTGAAGTGGGCGCTCGAGCGCATGGGCCGGATTCCGGCTGGCATACGCCTGCCGCTGACGCCGCTCTCGGCGGCTGCCCGGCCGCGGGTCGAGGCTGCCCTGCACCGGGCTGGTGTCCGGTGATGTGGCGGACAGCATGCCGCGCGGCTTGCCTGGTCGCGATGCTGGCCATCGGCGGCTGTTCTCTGTGGGGAGAGGAAGACCCGGCCGTGGAGTGTCAGTCCGAGGAGGAGTACCAGCAGGCACGGGGTGTCGCGGCGATCACGATTCCCCCAGGGCTCGACCAGCCCGACGAGAGCACCAGGCTGGCGATCCCGGCCGGACCACTGTCGGACAAGCCGCTGTCGGCACAGGTAGCCTGCCTGCAGCAACCACCCAGTTTTTTCGACAAGCCGCTCGCCGTACCAGCGGACGATTGATGGGCATCGCGTGGTCGGTTACGCTGCGGCCCCGTCGCGGATGGATAGCAGCGGAGAGGTGGCCGAGCGGCTGAAGGCGCACGCTTGGAAAGCGTGTTTACGGTAACCCCGTAACGTGGGTTCGAATCCCACCCTCTCCGCCAGATCCAGGGGTGCCAGGCGTGCGGATCGTCGGCCTCACAGCACAGGTCTCGCGCCTCACGGTCCCGGGCGGGTAGTAATGCCGCCTAGGGCCTGTTAACACTAGCGTAGCGCCTCGATGACCAAGGCAAAGCAGATGAACGCTGCGAACATGACATCGAGTTTGTCGGTCGCGTCCCGCGGAGTGGTGTACGAGTCGTGAGTCCTGGTCTGGCTGGACTCGTGCTCAGTTGACCACGGCGGACAGCCGAGCGGGTTGATTGTCGCTCAGGGTCCGCAGCGCCTCAAGCGACATGTAGCGCCGTTGCAGTTGCCACTCGTCGTTCTGCTCGAGCAGCAGCGCGCCGACGAGCCGCGTGATCGAGGCCTCGTTCGGGAAGATGCCGACCGCGTCGGTGCGCCGCTTGATCTCGGCGTTGAGCCGCTCCAGCGGGTTGGTGGAGTGGATCTGCGTGCGATGCGCCTTGGGGAAGGTCATGTACGCGAGCACGTCGGTCTCTGCGCCGTCCATCAGCTCGGCGAGCTTCGGGAACTTGCCACGCAGCTGATCGGCGACCAGGCGCCACTGCGCGCTCGCGGTATCGAACGACTCCTGGGCGAATGCGGTGTTGATCGCCGCGAGCACCATCTGCCGCTGGCCCTTGCCGGCGTGGGCGAGTGCGTTCCTGAGGAAGTGCACCTTGCAGCGCCGCCAGGTGGCGGCGAGCACCTTGGCGGCGGCGGCCTTCAGCCCCTCGTGCGCATCGGAGATCACCAGCTTCACACCGCGCAGCCCGCGGCGCGTCAGCGAGCGCAGGAAGTCCGTCCAGAAGGGCTCGGCCTCCGAGGGGCCGATCGCCATGCCGAGGAGTTCGCGCACGCCCTCGGCGTTCACGGCGACGGCGATTATTACCGCCTTGGAGACGATCCGGCCGGCCTCCCGGCCCTTCACGTAGGTCGCATCGATCCACAGGTACGGCCAGTCGCCTTCGAGCGGCCGGCTGAGAAAGGCGTTGACCCGCTCGTCAATCTCCGCGCACAGCCGTGACACCTGGCTCCTGGAGATGCCGCTCATGCCCATCGCCTTCACCAGCTCGTCCACCGAGCGGGTGGACACGCCCTGCACGTAGGCCTCCTGGATCACCGCAGCCAGGGCTTTCTCCGCGGTCCGGCGGGGCTCCAGGAACGGCGGGAAGTAGCTCCCCGAGCGCAGCTTCGGGATCTTCACCGCGATCGAGCCGGCACGCGTCTCCCACAGCCGCTCGCGGTAGCCGTTGCGGCTGTTCTGCCGCTGCGGCGTGCGCTCGCCGTAGCCGGCAGCGCAGAGATTCTCGACGTCGAACTGCATCACCCGCTCGACGACGTGGGTGATCATTTCCCGCAGCAGATCGGTATCCGCCCCCTTTTCGAGAAGGTCGACAAGTGCAATGCTGGACTTGGTCATCGTGGTGTTCTCCGGTTCAGGGATAGGTCTGGTAACCCAACCTTAAACCAGGACCCACGATGGCCGCCTGCCCGGCGGCCCGACCGGCCTGAACTCCGGCGACGACCGCCGCCGGCTCAGCCCATCACTCGTACACCACGTCCGGGGACGCCACC
>CAUJIY010000024.1 GCA_963205295.1 Pseudomonadota bacterium | reverse complement strand
TTCCGCCGCGCCGAGCGCGCCCCAGGCGATGCCGTAGCGCGCCGAGTTGAGGCAGGTGAACGGGCCCTTCAGGCCCTGCACGCCGGGCATCAGGTTCTCTTCCGGCACGAACACCTCGTCCATGACGATCTCGCCGGTGATCGAGGCGCGCAGGCCCACCTTGCCGTGGATGGCAGGGGCGGAGAGGCCCTTCCAGCCTTTCTCGAGGATGAAGCCGCGGATGATGCCGTCCTCGGTCTTCGCCCACACCACGAAGACGTCGGCGATGGGCGAGTTGGAGATCCACATCTTCGAGCCGGAGAGCGAATAGCCGCCCTTCACCTGTTTCGCGCGGGTGACCATGCTGCCGGGGTCGGAGCCGTGGTTCGGCTCGGTCAGGCCGAAGCAGCCGATCCATTCGCCGGTGGCGAGCTTCGGCAGGTACTTCTTCTTCTGCGCTTCCGTGCCGAACTCGTTGATCGGCACCATCACCAGCGAGGACTGCACGCTCATCATCGAACGGTAGCCGGAGTCGACGCGCTCGACTTCACGCGCGATGAGGCCGTAGCAGACGTAGTTGAGGCCGGCGCCGCCGTACTCGGCGGGGATGGTCGGCCCGAGCAGGCCCAGTTCGCCCATCTCGCGGAAGATGGCCGGATCGGTTTTCTCGTTGCGGAAGGCTTCCTGGATGCGCTGCAGCAGCTTGTCCTGGCAGTACTGCTGGGCGGTGTCGCGCACCATGCGCTCTTCCTCGGAGAGCTGCAGGTCGAGGAGGAGGGGGTCGTCCCACTTGAAGGAGGCTTTGGCTTTGGTCATGGTCGTTTCCAGTTAGAAATTAGCGAATGGTCAGCCCGCCGTCGACGGCGAGGATCTGTCCGGTGATGTAGCTCGCCCAGTCGGAGGCGAGGAAGACGAAGGCGGGCGCCACCTCGTTCGGCTCGGCCCAGCGGCCGAGCGGGATGCGCTCGATATACTTGTCCTTGAAGCGGTCGTCAGTGCGGATCACCTCGGTCATCGGCGTCGCCGCGCCGGGGGCGATGGCGTTCACCGTGATGCCGTGGCGGCCGAGTTCCTTCGCCGCCGACTTGGTCATGCCGGCGATGGCGGCCTTGGCGGCGCTGTAGTTGATCTGGCCGATGGTGCCGAGCAGGCCCGCCGTCGAGGTGACGTTGATGATGCGGCCCGACTTGCGCTCGATCATGCCGTTCACCACCGCCTGCAGGCAGTAGAAGCTGCCGTTCATGTGCACGTCGATCACCTGCTGCCACTGCTCCGGCGTCATCTTGTGCAGCATGGCGGTGCGCGTGATGCCGGCGTTGTTCACCAGGATGTCGACGCGGCCCCACTCCGCCGCGACGTCGGCGGCCATCTTGTTGACCGATTCGCGCTCGGCGACGTTGCAGGCGAAGCCGCGGGCCTCGCCGCCGGCGAGGCGGATGTCGGCGGCGACCTCGTCGGCCGCCTTGGCGTTCATGTCGACCACCGCGACCTTCGCCCCTTCGTGGGCATAGGCCTGCGCGATGGCGGCGCCGATGCCCTGTCCGGCGCCGGTGACGATTGCAACCTTGTCTTTCAGAAACATGTGATGCCCGACCTCCCTGGTTATCTCTCTCCGCTCAACCGATCAGCGTGAAGCGCCGCGTGCAGGTGTCGCCGCCCCGCGGAAGCTGACTTTCCGTGACCACGCGCACCTTCGGCGAGATGGTCTGCGCCGCCACCTGGAACCAGCGGTCGCAGCCTTCGCCGCACTGGTTCGGCAGGCCGGCGGCGCGGAAGGAATCCATCCACGGGCAGGCGGTGTGCACCACCAGCACGTCCTGGCCGTCCTTCTTCATGTGCGCCGTCTCGCCCATCACGTCGCTGGCGCGCTGCATGGTGAAGGCGATCTGTTCCAGATCCTCCGGCTTGCCGCCGCGCTTCAAATACATTTCTCCGGTGCCGACGCCGACGTTCTCCCAGAAGGCGAGCTCCATTTCCTTCGCCGCCGCTTCCCCCTGTTTGTCCTTCACCGACTTGCGCCAGGCGTGGAAGAAATCATGGGTGATGCGGATCATCGACTGCCAGTCGCGCTCCTTGCGCGCCAGCGCCTTCTCCAGGTCGGCGCCGCCCTTTTCCGTCGTGCTCATGCCGGTTTCCCCTTTTCGTTCTGTCGCGCGGCGAAATCCGCCAGCGCCTGTTTGAATTCCGCCTCCATCTGCGGCGTCACTGCCTCGCCGCACTCGTAGCAGGCATTGGTCATGCGGTCGTACCAGCGGCAGCCGCAGTGGTCGCAGGCCAGTTCCGGCGCGCCGGCCGGGTTGGTGAAGATCATCGGCAGGCTCCCAGGAAGGCGAGGCCGAGCGAGTCGAGGAACTCCTCGTAGCCGGCGTCCTGCAGCTCGTACTTGGTGCGCATGACGAAGAACATGATGCTGCCGGCGCGGATCTGCCGCTTCATCAGCGGCAGCGTCGCCTCGCCGATGTCGGCGCGCAGTTTGTCCAGCGCCTCGGCCTCGGCGACGAAGAGCAGGTCCACCTTGGCGTCCTGGAAGCCGAGATAAGGCACGACCGAGGCGCGCATGCCGTCCGCCGTGACTTCCCAGCGCAGCATGTCGCCGCTGCCGCCTGCGGCCTTCAGCCCGGCGACGTGCTTGCCGGGCTGGATGCCGGAACCCTCGCGCGGCACGATGGCCACGCTCGAGCCGGGCACCATCTCGGCGAACAGTTCGCCATGCCGGTCCAGCATGGCCTGCCAGTCTGCCAGTTCGCCGAAGGTGCTTTCTGCCACGACGCTCATCTCAATGCCTTGGAACCGCCAGTTCGAGGTCCTCGACGAACTCGGCCAGCCCGGCGGCCTCGAGTTCGCCCATGGTTTTCAGAATATACGGCGACAGGCGGCCCCGCCGGATCATCCCCGGCAGGACGGTCCAGCCGCCTTCGCGCAAGGGGGCCAGCGCATCCGCGTCGGCCACCAGCAGCACGGCCACGTCGTCCCC